>JAACDF010000227.1 GCA_009937065.1 Gammaproteobacteria bacterium
TAGATCACCATGGGCTTGTCTGCATTGCCGTGGTACATCCGTAAACCTATCTGACGGCCATCCAGTTCGACGTAAAGATTGCTGACCGCGACCGGGGCCTGCGGGACGTCTTCCCACATTTGTCGATGGCGGCGCAGGTAGAGATAACGTGCCGCTTGCGCAATCAATCGGTTAAGCAGCGACGTCATCTGCGTGAATGAATTCCGAGTTGGGGTTGGCGGTATAGGTGTAGAGGCCGTCAGCATTGACGTCGCGGGTAACATTGCCGCGCTGAACCAGATAGTTCAGATGCGCAATTGTTTCTCCCGTCGCTAGGTGCACTTCATGTTCTTTTAACTCTCGGTTAAACAGATGCACAAAGCATTCGGGAACGGTCTTCGCTTCGGCCAAGTTGTTATAGAGCCTGGCCAGCGATTGTCGGTGACTGTCTATTATCTGGTTGAGACGTGTTCTCGCACCCTTGAATGGTGACTGATGCGCGGGCAGTACAAGCAAGTCTTCAGGCAAAATATCCAGCAAGCGTGTGTTTGAGGACAACCAATATTCAAGTGGGTTGCCATCTGGCTCCGTTGGGAATACCGATACGTTGGGCGTAATCCTTGGAAGAATTTGATCGCCGGCAATGATGAGTTTCAGTCCCGGACAGTACAGGCAAGCGTGTTCGGGAGAGTGACCTTGGCCAATCACCACCTGCCAGTAATGATTACCGATGTTAATTGTCTCGAGGTCGACGATTCGCCGATAGCTGTGCGGCAGTGGTTCCGACATTTTTCCAAAGGTGCCAAAACGCTGCTGATAGCTAGCCATCATCTCGTCGCTGAACCCGGCGCGCTTATAGAACTGCAGTGCCGTGCTGGGCACCTCATCCGTAGTGTAGCTTAGGAGGAGACTGCCATTGAGGTATTCACTCCGCGTCATCCACACTTCGCAATCGAAGCGCTCGCAAAGCCATCCTGCCAATCCAATGTGATCGGGGTGCAAGTGCGTGCAAATCACACGAACAATCGGCTTTCCTTGCATAAAACCTGTGAAAAGCGACTCCCACTGCTCCTTGGCACTGTCAAGCTTCAAGCAGGTGTCCACAACAGTCCAACCGTCAGCTTCCTCAAGCAGCCAAATGTTGATGTGATCGAGACCACCGGGCATTTCAAACCTGACCCACCAGACACCTGGTGCCACTTCGAGTGGCTCACCGTACCCAATAGGGCTTTTACGTCCCCAGGGATACACAAGCCCCCTGTATTCTTCGTTCACCATAATTGTTCGGAATTTCCTTGAATAAGGCGGCTCTTACCCGATCGGGGTAAGGCGCCGTCGAGCCAGCTTGTGGAGAATATAACCATTAACTGGAGATGATACCGTGAATGCGACCCTAGAAACGAATCAGCTACGACAACTTGATCAGAAGCATCATTTACACCCGTTCACTGATTTTCGTGATTACGCAGCAAACGGTGGTCGTATTGTAAGCCGCGCTGAACATATCTACATATACGACTCTGACGGCAATAAGATTCAAGATGCGATGTCCGGCTTGTGGTGCTGCAGTCTCGGCTACAGTCAGGATGGCATAAAAAAAGCGGTAGCCGATCAGTTAATGGAACTCCCGTTCTATAACAATTTCTTTAGGTGTTCTAATCAGCCAGCAGTGGAATTGGCCACGCGTCTTTGTGAAATGGCCCCCGCTGACTTTAACAAGGTCTTCTTCACGAACTCGGGATCTGAAGCAAACGACACGCAGATCAAATTCGTTCACCGGTATTACGAGCTCTTGGGTAAGCCTGGCAAGCGTCTGATCATTAGTCGGAAGAACGCTTATCACGGCAGCACAATTGCGGCGGCATCGCTCGGTGGTATGAGCACAATGCATGAGCAAACACAGGGGTTGGATTATATCCGCCACATTGAACAGCCTTACTGGTATGAGTTGGGCGGCGACATGAGTCCTGACGAGTTCGGCTTGTGGGCGGCGAACGAGTTAGCGAAGAAAATTGACGAGCTTGGCGAAGATAATGTCGCAGCGTTTATTGCTGAGCCAATCCAGGGTGCTGGCGGTGTGATTGTTCCACCCGATACGTATTGGCCTGCCGTTCAAAAGATCCTTGATGAACGCGATATCTTGTTCATTTCCGATGAGGTGATTTGCGGTTTTGGCCGGACAGGCAATTTATTTGGTTTCCAAACCTATGGAACGAAACCCGATCTCATCACATTTGCGAAAGCTGTCACTAATGGCTACATGCCACTTGGCGGAAGTCTGGTAAGTGACAAGGTGGCGGACGTTTTGCTGGGTCACGGTGGAGAGTTTGCGCATGGCTTGACCTATTCAGGTCACCCGGCCTCTTGCGCTGCAGGTCTAGCGACGATGGACGTGCTTCAGCAAACGCCGATTCTGGAATCAGCTGCTAACGAGTTATCACCTTATTTCTCACAAGCGCTTGAGTCGCTTGTAGATCATCCGGTCGTGGGTCAGGTGAGATCAAAGGGCTTGGTAGCGGCGGTCGAGCTCGTCAAGGACAAGGGCTCTCGAGAGCGCTTGGCACCGGAGTCAGCGGGTGCGGTGTACACGCGTGACAGAGCGATCGAAAATGGGCTCATGGTGAGACAAACGGGTGATGCCATGATTATGTCGCCGCCGTTTGTGACTTCGACTGAGGAGGTCGATGCATTAGTGTCCAAGTTGACATCGGCCTTGGATAAGACTGCTGCGTTTTACAGCGTAAATTAGGGCGTACTGCAATCCCCAAGAGCGGTCACGCCGTATTAGCCACATGACGTTTATAGAGAAAACTTGGTTTAACGCCCTGTGGTTTCAGACCACCTGGTTCAGCTGTGTCCTAGGCAGAGAGGATTGGATGCTGCTGACCGCGGCGCTTATTGCCTTCCATTACGTTGCAGTTTCAAACATTCGCTCAGAGCTCAATCGGGTGCTGCCCTGCGCGGCTCTCGGTATCGGTGTTGATTTTACCTTGGCGATGACCGGTGTTTATGATTTTGGCGCAACGCTGTTTCCTCTATGGATGGTGTGTCTCTGGTTTGTTTTTCCAACGGTTCTGCCGAGAGCCATGGCGTTTTTGGGTGAGAACACCTGGCGCCCTATTGTCTTAGGTGCAATAGCACCAGCCAACTACCTCGCCGGTGCTAAGTTTGGTGCGGTAACGCTGCCGCTGGGTGATGTCACTACTATGTTGATTCTCGTGCCACTGTGGATGGTGATGCTGCCACTCATGGTGAAGTTCAGTCAGCGGGAGCTTGCAACAGCCTAATGCCCATGGCTCGAGTATTACTGTTCTGGTGTATCTGGGGTATCCCGCTTTTAGGTCTTAGTCAGACTGAAGACCCTGAGCCAGCACCCTATGCTTCGGAGGCGTTGACCCTCGAGCAAGTACGGCCACTGACCCTTGTCGGAAGCTCGCAGCTTCGAGTCGCATTTTTTAAAGTATTTGATTCTAAGTTGTTTACTAAATCGGGCGAGTGGAATGATCCCCGGCACTCGTTCCGTTTTGAGCTGACCTATCAGCGCAACATTTCCGGTAGTTTCCTTGCCAAGCAGACGGCAAAAGAATGGGACCATCTCGAGTTTGATGATCCCCGACGGTCAGAGTGGGAAGCAGACATATTGGCCATGTGGCCTGACGTTAGGAAGGGCGACAAGATTGCATTTGACGTCGACGAACAAGGCGTCGGGCGTTTCTACTATAACAGGGCTTGGGTAGGTAGTTTTGAAGATCCAGATTTCGCACCAGCCTTTATTGCGATTTGGCTGTCTCCAAAAACATCTCGGCCAGCGCACCGAGAAGGTTTGCTGGCCGAGCAGTAGGCTTTTACTGGAAGACTAAATCAGTCCCAGCTAATACCTGTTCGGATGCCAAAGGTTCTTGGACGCATGGGGCCGAAAAAGTGCGATGGCAAAATACCGCCGTTCGCGTTGTAGCCGTCCCAAGTGAACTCATCAAGAAGGTTTTCGGCGTAGGCCTGTACGTACCAGTTGTCGTTTGATTCGTAGCCAATACGCAGGTTAGTGACTGCGTAAGCATCAATCATGCCCTCTGGATTACCTTCCCAGCTGCCGCCGCGCTCACTTTCGTAAGACACTTCAATACTGCTTTTGATCATGCCGTTCTGCATGGGGAAGTTAATGTCCAGCTTGCCTGCGGCAGTGATTTCAGGTGCCCAAAAAACTCGACTACCTTCGCAGCCCAAGCCATCACCTTCGACGGCACCATCAGCGCCACAAATCTCCGAGAGACCTGTCGCTTCGGTATCGAGATAGCCAACCGACAGATACAGTGTTGTATTCTCGTTCATGGCGACCGTAGTTGAAGCCTCTACACCAAAGCCGTCGGTTTGCCCGACGTTGAGAACGCGACCCGAGAAGGCATCTGTCACACCATCGTCCTCAAAGTCGACGTCGACGTAGCTGATGACCTGAGCATCTTTGTAGTCGTACATGAAAGCTACGACATCAAAATTGCCTGCACCGTCTAGATAGCTTGTCTTGAATCCTAATTCGTAGGAATCCATCTGCTCAGGTCTGAATGAGCCTGGCAAGTAGCCATCACCTTGGGTAATACCTGTTTCATAGGCAGGTGGGTTCCCTTGGTCATCTTGGATCCAGAAGCTACCGAAGCCACCTGATTTGAAGCCTTGGGTATAGTTGGCAAATACCATAGCGTCGTCAGTAGGCGTCCATGTAAGTGCGATTTTGGCAGTGGTGTCACTCCAAGACTTTGAGTCTTCAATGTACTCGGCTGTAGCGAAGCCATAAGTGAAGTAGGGCCCTAAGTAGCTTTCAGGTTCGGGTACTAGGATGCCAAAGTCCTTATCATCGCTGGTGTACCGGACACCGACTTCAAGGTTGAGTGTCTCGGTAAGGTCACGATCCATACTGAGATAGGCCGCCCAACCGCTGTATTTACCCTTGAGCATGCCGGTCTCAACCAGATTACCGTCCGCGCTGGGGTAAAAATCAGTGTAGTAGTCAGAGCATCCGCTATAGAACTCGTAGCCGTAGTATTCAGCGTAGTAATTGAGGTAGTACTGGCACATCAGATCTTCCGAGCCGATAGCTGCGAACTCTGCGTCAAGGTCCTCGTCGTAATACGAGACACCTGCGTACCAGCCGAGAGGGCCTTCGTCATTGCCCGTCAGGCGAAGCTCCTGCTGGAAATACTGACCCGATTGACGGAACTGGAAGTTGTTAATGTTTAGCGGTGTACCGTCGTAATCCTCTGAGTAATAGTAATCGTGATCCTTGTAGCCCGTGTTGGAGGTCAAGGTCGCAAAGCCCAGATCGTAGTCGACGAAAACGCCAATGGTCAGCAAGTTACCGTCATCACCCTCGCCTGCTTCCAGGTCAGAGTCAATCTGCTCGCTCGTGCCATCCAATGTCGTATCGTCAACGATGTAGCCGTCAAACGCATCCCAAATATCGCCACTATCAATAGCGCGGTACATCGAACCAGATTGCTCACGGTCTTCATAGTCGACGACCGTATTGATGGACAGTCGATCACTCTCATACGCCGTAGACCAACGTACAGCCATCTTGCTGTGTTCAATTTCACGTCGATCGGTTGCCACGTTTTTCGCGAATCCGCGTTCGCTTGATGAGTAGCCTGCAAGACGCATAGCAAAGCTATCGTTGACCGGAATATTGGTTGCACCCTCGAATACAAAGTGGCCGCGCTGACCAAAATCAAGATCCATGTAGGCATCATCACCACCGATCTCAGCTTTGCGAGTATGTACGCTGAAGGCGCCACCAATTGAGTTACGACCAAATAGGAATCCTTGTGGACCACGCAATACCTCGGCACGCTCAACATCGAACAGGCTGGTAACAGCGGAACCGTTACGTCCCTCGTAAAGGTCATTCTTGAAGAATGCCGACGATGGATCTCCGCCCACACCAAAGTCCTGTGTTCTTACACCTCGTATGCTGACCGCATCAATGTAGGAGTCTTGAGAGTTTCCACTCACGCCAGGGGTGTAGGAAATTAAATCTTTGACGTCATTGAGGTTTGTGTCTTCGATGAAGTCGCCCGATAGCGCAGTAATAGCCAGAGGGACATCCATAACGCCCTGCTCGCGCTTGGTTGCAGTAACAACAACCTCTTCAAGGGTTTGGGCAACGGCTGGTAACGTGCCAACTAAAGCCGCCGATACAGCTAGAGGCAAAATAAGTCGTGCGTTGGGTTTAGACCCGAATACCTTTGCCATAGTGGTTTCCTCATGTGGATTGGAGCAGCTGAGATTAGCACCCTGCTCCTGTTGTTATAGCGAAGCCATATGCTTCAGTTGCGTTTTCACCAAGTATACTCCGGAGCTACTCTAGGGGAACCCCCAGTCGTTCTAGCTCTCTTGTCATCGGGGCAAGCTCAGCTTCATAACGGCGCCAACGACCAATAGATCGTGTGTGGGCCGGCTCGCGAACTTGCACCGAGCTGGCAGTGGCGACGCCGGACGTACTTTCATGAAAGTTCAAGCATGCGTCTTCCCACGGAAGCTCAAGGGCAGCGATGAGCTTCCGTGCGCTTGGTTCTAGGTCTCGAGCCGCATCTTCATAGCTGATATCGATAATGCGTCCGGGAAACGCCTGCCGAAAATGCGCCATTAAATCGCGGTAGCGTCCATGGTGGCGCGCCATTTCGCCTTGGTCATACGAATGGAGATACGCATCCGCAAACAACTGTTTGAAGCTGGCAAAGCACGCATCCATTGGACCTCGCACCAGATGAACAATCTTTGCCCTGGGAAGCGCTGCCAAAATAAGGGGGATGTTGAGGTAGTTCACGGGTAGCTTGTCAACGAAGAACGGACTCTTATCTCTTAGCTTCGCGGTTGATCGGAGGTACATGTTCCCTATCTCGCCCGGGTTGATGGTCGCTGCCGCGACAAATAGCTCTTTCGAAAATCGTTTCGGATCGACGTGGCGTGATGCTCGTCGAACCGCGAGACCGAACTGTTGCAGCTCCCCTGCTGAATACACCTGCGAGTGACTAGTGATTACTCGCTCAATCAGGGTTGTTCCTGTCCGCGGTTGACCCAATACAAAAATGGGTGCGGGGTCCTCAGCGCCGGGCGGGCGGCTAGCCAACCACTCTGCGGTATAGATCTCTTTGATGGCTTCAAACATGTCAGTTTCGTCGGTCTCATTGAACTCGACGGTTTCCCGACGCGCCTGTGCACCTTGGCTGAACGCGGCGAAGGCGTCAGACCAATTGCCTAAGTCTTCATTTTCTTTGCCGATGGCGTAATGCAAAAACCCCTGCGACCTTTTCGATTGTCGCCCTGAGTCAATCAAGCTCTGCATGGTACTTATATGGGTGTCGTCTTTAGCCTTTGATGAGTTGGCGAGACCCCAGTGACATTGAGCGCTATTGGGCTCTATCTCGATGGCACGTTTGAACAGGGCGACCGCATCATCGATCTTACCGAGGAAGACCCGGACATTGCCGAGGTTCATAAGCGCAGACGGACTTTGCGGGACCATCTTGTGTGCGCGCTCAAAGAATAGCTCAGCAGCTTCATATTCACCGAGTGAGTTGAGTACCGTACCCGTAAGCTCTATCACCATCGGGTCGCTAGGCTGAATTCTGCGAACTTCACGAAGCGCCGACTCGGCGGCTGCGATTCTGCCTTCGCCCACATTGAGTTTGGCAAGATGAGCCCAGGCAGCTGCGTGGTCGCGGTCCAGGGTGATAACCGATTTAAAAGCCTCGTGTGCAACCTGCCGCTGCTTGCCTTCCAATGCAACCAGACCCACTAAAAAATGCGCCGGCACATGCTTCTGGTTCGTTGCCAGTGCTTGTTTGCAGGCTTCACCCGCCACACCGAGATCACCGCGATTGAGAGCAGCAAACCCATCCGCTAGTGAGAGCTTGCTCATTGTCACTG
Organism: Gammaproteobacteria bacterium; assembly: GCA_009937065.1. GTDB lineage: Bacteria > Pseudomonadota > Gammaproteobacteria > Pseudomonadales > Halieaceae > Luminiphilus. Next base: position 7,900 of record JAACDF010000227.1, read on the forward strand.
GCCTCCCTGATAGGCAATGAGCGGATCGGTGTCCGGATTACCTGACCAGTGAGACAGCGCTTCCATGAATAGGAAGAAGAGCTCTGCTTGCGAACTGATATCCAATTTGGCGTAAGCGTGCTTTCGGTGAAGTTTTACCGTTTCAATCGAGATGCCCAGTTTTTCTGCAATTAAGCGGGTGTTGTGGCCAAGCAGTACGAGCTCCACTACCTGCCGCTCTCGACGGGTGAGTACACTGGCGCCAAATGCCGCGAGCGACCTATGCATACGTTCACGAAGTGTTGTTTTCTTTTGTGCTTCCAGTACCTCGAGGAAGTGTCGGCGGCAGAGCGCCGCTGTTAGCTCGTAAATGCTAGCGAGTAACTTTGCTTGCCCAACTCTGAACCGGGCACTCTCAGATGTGAGACCAATGGATATATTGATAAAACTCTCGTTGGCAAGACGAATCAGTAGGCCACATTCGTCCTCGTAACCACAGTTTTTATACCAGTTCTTGTAATACTCTGAACTCCGAAAACTCGCAGGAGCAAGGTCTGCAAGGCGATAGGCGCCAAACTGCCGATCGTAGGCGGCAGCGCGGTAGAAAGGATCGAGTAAAAAGGGGCCAGTGAGATAGGTTGCAAGCGAGCTCTCTTCTTTGCCCGCCAGAGGCCTAGCAAAGCTTATGGCCGGCAATTCCTCGTGTCCGTAGACTATGACAGTGGCGTCGTCAGCATTGACTAAGCCGCACAACACGTCTGCGATGACAGGTACAAAATTGTCGGTGCCCAGGTGCTCAACGGCTCTGGCAAAATCTGATGTGATGGTTGTGAGTTTCGACATGGGTTCTAAAAATTATGAAATAAACTTCGCGTTCTTTTGCGCGCCCTGCTATCTACCGCCACAATAGCACCGACAGGTGTCATGGATAAAATGAAACAACACATGTCTCAGATATATCACTTTGAGGTCTCCTCATGCAGTTTGAGCTAAGCGAAGAGCAAAGAGCTTATGTTGCCAGCGCCCGTGAGTTTGCGCAGGCAGAGTTTCGCCCCAATGCTGCGCATTGGGACGAGTCATCAATTTTCCCAAAATCTGCTTTGAAGGCGGCGGGGGACCTCGGCTTCATGGGGATGTACACGCCTGAAGATGCTGGTGGGCTGGGTATGTCACGACTCGACGCCAGTCTCATTGTTGAAGAGCTCGCGAGAGGTTGCACAACAACAGCGGCTTTTTTGACCATACATAACATGGCGACTGCCATGATCGGAAAATACTGTCAGCAATCGGTTGTTGATAGCTGGTGTCCATCACTCGTTGCCGGTGAAACCCTGGCCTCTTATTGCTTGACTGAGCCTGGTGCTGGCTCAGATGCGGCAGCACTGCGGACTTCTGCATCGAAAGACGGAGATGTTTACCGGCTCAATGGAAGCAAGGTCTTCATCTCCGGCGCAGGTGAAACAGACGTCCTAGTCGTTATGGCTCGCACCGGAGACAGCGGAGCAAGAGGCATCACCGCGTTTCTGGTGCCAGCCGATCTAGAGGGAATTAGCTACGGCAAGAAAGAGAGCAAAATGGGTTGGAATGCTCAGCCTACCCGGCAAATCAGCTTTGATAATGTCTGTGTCCCGGCAATAAATCGCTTGGGAGAAGAGGGGCAGGGTTTCTCCATTGCCATGGAAGGTCTAGATGGCGGTCGCATTAATATAGCGACCTGCTCGCTGGGTACGGCGCAACAGGCGATTGTCGATGCCACTGCTTATGTGAAAGACCGACAGCAGTTCAATACAGCGATTTCCGAGTTTCAGCATACACAGTTTCAGATCGCCGATATGCTCACCGAGCTGGTCGCGTCGAGACAGATGATTCGCCTTGCGGCCAGCAAGCTTGATAACGGTGATCCCAACGCCTCGACGTATTGCGCGATGGCGAAGCGTTTTGCCACCGATGCCGGGTTTAAAGTATGTAATGAAGCGCTGCAGTTGTTCGGGGGCTATGGCTACATCCGCGAGTACCCGATGGAACGTTATGTTCGCGATACCCGTGTCCATCAGATTCTTGAAGGCACCAATGAGATAATGCGCGTCATCATCTCGCGACAAGCGCTGATGGATGGCGCACTGGAGGTTATCCAATGAGTATCAGTCCAAGTGACAAGGTATTGGTGTCAATTGAGAATGGTATTGCCACTGTCACGATTAACAATCCTGCGGCTAACACCTGGGACCTCGAGAGCCTTCCTGCACTTGAGGCTGTTGTTGAAAAGCTCAATGCCATGTCCGATGTGCGCGCTTTGGTGGTCACAGGTCAGGGCGAGAAGTTTTTCTCAGCAGGTGCGGACTTGAACCAATTTGCCAGCGGCGATCCGGTGGCTGCCGGAGCTATGGGCGAAGCCTTTGGAGCTGCGTTTGAGAGCCTCGCGGATTACCGTGGCGTATCGATAGCAGCGATCAATGGTTATGCCATGGGGGGTGGCCTGGAAGTGGCGCTGGCCTGTGACATTCGCATCGCCGAGTCGCATGCAGCCCTTGCCCTACCAGAAGCTCGCGTGGGTTTACTTCCCTGCGCAGGTGGGACGCAGCGACTGGCGCAGCTGGTGGGTGAAGGCTGGGCAAAGCGGATGATTCTCTGTGGGGAGCGTGTGTCGGCTGATAAGGCCGTGGCACTAGGCTTGGTGGAAGAGGTGGTCGAGTCGGGCACTTCGTTGGCAGCAGCCGTTGATTTAGCAAAACGCGCTTCGGATCAAAGTCCAACATCGATTGCTGCCTGTAAAAGGCTTATTCATTCCGCGCGCGACATTGCGATTGGCGCTGGATTGGTCGCGGAGCGTGACGAGTTCGTCGCGTTATTTAAAACTGAAGATCAAAGAGAGGGTGTAAACGCCTTTTTAGAAAGGCGTGTGCCAGAGTGGAAGAACCGATGAGCGAAGAAGTTGTTGTAGTTTCAACCTTGGGTGAGGGTAATCGCCGAGTGGGTCGTTTAACCTTGAACGTGCCGCGCATTCTTAATTCACTCGATGCCGAAATGATTGAAATCATGCTCGGTAAGCTTCTCGAGGGGGCCGAAGATGATTCTATTGCTGCGGTTTATATAGACGGGGAGGGAGAGAAAGCCTTCTGCGCGGGCGGTGATGTTCATGAACTACGGAGATCTTCGATCGACAACCCAGGAGGGCCTTGTACTTACGCTGAGAACTTTTTTGCTCGCGAGTACCAGATGAATTATGTGCTATTCACCTATCCCAAACCCGTTATCTGCTGGGGCCATGGCGTTGTGATGGGTGGCGGCATGGGTGTAATGGCCGGCTGCAGTCATCGAGTCGTGAGCGAAAGAACGCGCATCGGCATGCCCGAAATTACCATTGCGCTCTTCCCTGATGTGGGTGGCAGTTACTTCCTGAATAGGACGCCTGGAATGATCGGCCGCTTCTTGTCGTTGACCTCGGCTCACATCAACGCCGCGGATGCACTGTTTGCCAATTTGGGTGACGTCTTCCTTGCGCACGAACAGCGACACGAGGTGATCGAGGCGCTCGCGAGTGCAGAGTGGACCGAGGACTCCAAGGCCAACACCGCGATTGTTGACGCTATTTTGGGGATGACGCCAACAGCCGAAATACCAGTAGGTGTGGTTGAGCCTTTAATGCCCGAGATTGATGCGCTTATGGCGGGCGATGATCTGGCTGAAATATCTGATCGCTTGTTAGCCTACGATGGGGAGAATGCTTGGCTTCAAAAAGCCCGTGACGGATTTGCTCACGGATCAAAACTTGCCGCGGCTTGGATTTTCCGACAGTTGAATGAGTCAGTTGATTATTCATTGAAGGAAGTCTTCGATACTGAATTGCGTTTGGGCGCAAATATTATGCGGCACCCTGAGTTTGCAGAGGGTGTTAGAGCACTTTTAGTGGATAAGGATCGCCAGCCAAAGTGGCAGTTTGATGCCGTTCAAGACATACCGGATGATTTACTTGAATCCTTTTTCGATGAGCCCGATGGCGCTCCAAGCATGCATTATCCATGGTAGTAAATACTTACTAACTTAATTCTTAAAAGGAAATTCGATGCCAACGGTAGCGTTTATTGGTCTTGGGAATATGGGTGGTCCCATGGCGAAGAATCTGCTTAAAAGCGGCTGGGCTGTGACGGCATTCGATTTGTCCGATTCAGCACTGGTTGACGTTGTGGCGGCTGGCGCGTCAGCGGCTTCCTCTGTTACGGATGCTGCCGCGAGTGCTGATGTGGTCTTCTCAATGCTGCCCGCAGGTAAACACGTTAAGTCGGTCATGCTGGGCAATGAGGGTGTTTTTTCAAGCCTGCCGTTGGGGGCGCTTGTGCTCGATGCGAGCACGATTGATGCAGCCACTGCCCGTGAGCTTCATGAGGCAGCGCGCGATAACGGTATTGATTTTATGGATACCCCTGTTTCAGGAGGGGTTGCTGCAGCGCAGGCTGGCACACTCGCATTTATGTGTGGTGGCACCGCTGAGGCATTCATCCGCGCACAAGAAGTTCTAAAGGCGATGGGAAACGAGGAAAAGATTTTTCACGCTGGTCCCGATGGCGCGGGTCAAGTGGCCAAGGCGGCAAATAACATGTTGCTGGCCATCCATATGATCGGTACTTGTGAGGCACTGGCTATTGGTGCCGCTAATGGTTTGGATCCCTCGGTTCAGTCCGAGATTATGAAGGCGAGCTCGGGTAACAACTGGTCGCTTCAGGTATACAACCCCTGGCCAGGTGTTATGGAGGGTGCCCCGGCGGGCAATGATTATAAGCCTGGTTTCATGGTGGATCTGATGGCAAAGGACTTAGGCCTAGCCATTGAGTTAGCTGAGCAGTCGTCTGTAGACGCGGATTTTGGGCGTCGTGCAAATGAGGTGTATCGGTCATTGCAGGCGGCCGGTTTAGGAAGGGATGATTTTTCTATCGTAATGAGGTCGTTGGTCAAAGCTCGCAATGTGTAATTGCGTTCGCTTCTTAAATAACGGAGTCACCACTAGCGAGCAGTGGCGCCGCATCTAGGTCATCTGCATCCATCATTGCCGCGACGCGTTCGAGTGAGGCGACAATGAGATGCTGTTCCCAAGATTCTAAATGCATAAATCGATCAACGAATCTATCTTGGAGCGGCTTGGGTGCGGAGTTCTTCAGACCCCGACCTTCCTCTGTCAAAGTGACGATCACTCTGCGCCTGTCCACTGATGAACGTACCCGATTCACAATGCCATTGCGCTCCAATCGATTGAGTATGGTGGTGACGGTAGCAAGACTCAAACTTACCGTCCGCGCAATATCTGAAACGGTCGGGTCTTTTAAATCGCCGACTGCCTGGATGATTACAAGCTGAGGTGTGGTCAATCCCGTTTTTTTGCCGAGTTTGCGTGAGTGTAAGTCGGTCGCTCGTATAATTCTTCGCAACGCCACGAGTACGTGATCGGGCAAGTCGGGTTTTTGCATAGTTACCATCATCCTCCGGAGCGCAATTGTAATGCTTTGAGCCCTAAGCATTCAATTGAAATCGCCCATGGTCTGTCATCTTTGTGGTCTTTGTGGCGTAATGCCGGCATGGAGTTCAAACAGCCTTTTCTTCAGCTACCTTGGAGCTTTGATAGTCAGCTACTGGCTAATGAAGTTGCAGCGTTGCCGCAAGATTTTTGGCTCGATCATCCATCAGGGTTGCCCGGTAACTCAGCTGTGCCGCTGGTCTCGGTCAATGGAGAAATGAATCACGCATTTGATGGCGCAATGCGGGCAACACAAGCGCTTCATGGAAGTCCTTATCTCCACCAGACCGTTGCATCATTTGGTGAGGTCGTGGCGAGATCGCGACTTATGCGTCTTGCACCGGGCGCCCAAGTGGCCGAGCACGTGGATTTCAACTATCACTGGGTGAGCCGCGTACGTATTCACGTACCCATAGTGACCGATCCCTCCGTCATATTTTATTGTGGAGACGAATCGGTGCACATGGCGGTTGGTCAAAGCTGGTTATTCGACTCTTGGCGCCGGCATCGGGTGATCAATGGCAGCACCTTATCGCGGGTCCATTTGGTTATCGATCTCGCAGGGTCATCTCGGTTTTGGCGTACCGTTCGATCTGCAAATCAGTCAGCCCCCATAGAGATAAATTACGACCCGTCGCTGACACCCGAATTGCTTACGGAGCAGTTTCCAGTAGCCCCGGTTATGGCACCTGGGGAAATGCTGGCAATCGTCGAGCAAGTCTTAGATGACTGTGAAGCGAATGCCGCTAATGACCGAAACATGATGCTGAGATACAGGCACCTGCTACTCGATTTAGTCCATGACTGGCGAGAGATTTGGAGTCTGCATGGGTTCAACGAATCAGCGTTTCCACATTACCGAGCTGTTCTCGAACGGACGGCTTCGGAGTTGGAGCCTGACCCTCGGGCATTGGTTACGTCTTCGAATCAGGTAGGCATAAACCCCATCATTAACCAACGCATTCTGGCCGCTGCGTTGCGCCCGCGGCGTGTCGCGGAATTCAGCTCCGGTCGTACCCGAGCAAGCTAAAATCGTCACTATAAAACGCCTCTAACTCGCGCAAGAAACCGTTATCACTGTGGATTTTTGGCTTTTCATTTGAGGTTACGTTTCTGCGACGTAGTTGAACGAGAGGAGCGCCCAGTTCGTCACAAATTTGGCCCAAATCGTCGCCAAGTTGTTCGTAACGCCCGATAAAAGAAAGCGCAAGTTCACCCTTATCATCGGTTAGTAGGTCGGACTGTGGTCGTACGAGGACGCGTTGACGAAAGCGTTCAAAGCCAAAGGCACGTTTGGCCCAAGCGACGGGATCATCAGTATAGTTTGGGTCTGTACGGGCGAGAAAAGCACACACTGACATGAAGCGATCGATAGGGTGGCGGACAATGGCAAAACTAAAACAACTGGCCACTAGGTCCTGCCCAACAGCGTCTGTGAGTTGCCGATAAGAAATGTGGCCGTGCCCAATATTGGCGATCTCTGGAACAGGAGACAGCATTCGCCCCGTTAACATTTGTTGCTCCCAGTCATCGCTACCTAGCAGGGGGCGTAATACCTCCCTGACCGCATGGGTTCCGGTTTTTGGTACGGCAAAAAAGATAAATTTCTTGCTCGAGGAGAAGATCATCGAGGAGGATCAATCCCATATGCATTTAGGAGTTCGGGGCCCAAAGCGTATTTCAGTGGGTCAAGATACTCTTCAAAATTACGCCATTGGTCGACCCCTGATGTGTTGATGGGCTGGCGTACCTGTTCAGCACTGGGTGTTCTCACGGTCCGTTTCGTCTTGTGAAATTCCACGCAGGACTGCTCAAATTCGAGTCCACAAAATTCGAGAATTCGGTGTACCTGATTCTCGAGATCATCAATGACGTCCTCATGCTGAACTCGCAAAACAAAATCAGGTAATACCTGATCCCAGTGGTTCATGAGATCAACATATTGTTTGTAATAGTTACCAATCTCTTCCAATCCATAGGAGAACTCTTGCCCCTCACCAAACAATTGCTTGTAACCGCTAAAGCAGCAAGCCATTGGATGCCGGCGAGCATCGATCACTTTTGCGTTGGGAAGGATCAATTTAATGAGCCCGACGTGGAAAAAGTTGTTTGGCATCTTGTCAATGAAGCGAGGTGCAGAACCTCGGTAGGCGCGAGTGTCCTCAATAAATTGCTTACCAAACTGTTCAAATCGTTCGGCTGGTAGCTCCCCCAATATGCGGGGGTAACGCGGACTCGGATCGCTTGCTTTGTCACGACCCCGCAAACGCTTCGCGAGGTCGAGGATGTTGTGCAACTCCATTGTGCCATCAACCTTTGAGTGCGACGCGAGTATTTGCTCGAGTAGAGTTGAGCCTGCGCGAGGCAATCCTACGATGAAGATCGGGTCGGGCGCATCATGGCCAACGTTGTGGAGACGATCAAACAGCGATCCTGTACACACGTCTAACTGCGTGGAGACACGGACATCGAGTTGTTCCCGGCTGTGATTGGATGCTGAGAGCTTTAGTGCGTTTCCTTTTTGATAATTTTCGAATGCAGCTGCGAAATCTTTGTTGTCTTCGTGGGCTTTCCCGAGAGCAAAGTGCATTTGAATTCGATCGAGTTCAGGTGTGGTCTCGATACTCAATCGCTGGGTCATTGCACCGATTTCATCGCCAGTAAAACGATAGGACTTGGTATTTGCCAAGCTCCAGAAGGCATCACCAAAACTAGGGTTCAATCCATAAGCTTGTTTGAAGAGATCTATAGCGCGATGAGACTCACCGGTTGCGTTGTAGATGTGCGCGAGCGATACCCTGAGTGCTGGGTCATTTGGCATCGTCCGGATCATCTCCTGATACACCCGAATGGCCTCGTCATTTTCCCCTACACCAAAGCAAACGGAAGCATAGAGTGCTTGAACCTGATGAGGCGGATGATCAAAACGCTGGTACATGGATTTCGCGCGCGTATGAGCCTTGTGAAAGCGCTGGCGTCGCAGCAGGACATGAGTCAACTGGATTTCAGCATCGTAGTGCTTGGGCTCAAGCTCCATTACCGTTTCCAGAAGGAATTCGGCATCGTCAAAAACGCCCGTTCGTGTGGCGATCTCGGCCATTAACCGCATGCCCTCGACGTGCGTTTTGTTCTGCTGCATAAAGTAGCGGCAGAGACGCTCTGCATCAGCAAGTCGATTGGCTGCAAGGTAGCTGATCACCGTCCGCAGCTCACCGGGAAGTGCCGCTAGAAATTCGACTTGCCTGCCCGCCTGCTCGACTCGAGGGTCGTTTACTCGTCGATAGTGCGCAGTAATGAACCTCCAACTATCGATAAGAGCCCCGTCGCGCTCCACAGCCTCCTCGAATGCTAATACCGCTTTCTGCTCTCGCTTGAGGGCAAGCTGACACAAACCCATCTCTTGAAAGCCCCTTCCGAAGTCGGGCTTTTCTGCAGTAAGAGCGGTTAAGAGCTCTAGCGCCTGATCATGATTGCCCTCGGCGCGCTCTAGAACTGCCAATGTGTAGCGTGCTTCAAAGTTATCTGGCTCGGCGCTGAGTGCTTCACTCAATAGGGCTCGAGACTCGCTGAAAGCGTGCTTGCCCATTGCTACACGGGCTCGTTGAATCGACTCTGCAATCACTGAATAAACTTTCTTTTTAGTGGAAATAAAAAAGGGCGGACATTGTCCGCCCTTTGTAGGGTACTAACTTAGGCGTTAAATCAGAAGCGGTAAGAGAGTCTCAAACCAAGCGTTCTGGGCCGGTTGACCGTAGCTTCAGGCGTAAACTTACCCGCCGTCTGGACAATCGCACCCTCCTCGCTTGTGAGGTTGCGAACGTAGACCTCTGCCAGCCAGTTATCTTTTTCAAGACCTGCACTCAGGTTGATCATGGTTGCAGATTCGTTTACGAAACGAGAGTTTGAAGGAAGATTGCCAGTGCGGTCGTTAACCGTACCGAACGTGCCACCTTCGTTCTGCAGTCCAAGACCTGATGTACCGCCATAGGCGAGAACGCCAGTGTCATCCATGAAGGCCGCACTACCTACGATACCTGCAACTGACTCACCACGGTGTGTCAGTGCTGCAGTTACGTAGCCATTTGCACCCATGCTGGCTACTTCATAGTCGTAGCGGACGCGGATGTTACCTGAGAAACGGGGCGCTAGAGGCAGTTCCGATCCAACGGGTACCGCAACACCCTGCAACTGAGAGTTTAGACGGGTAATTTCCGTATCAAGGAAGCTGGCAGCACCTGAAATTAACAGGTTGTTACCGGCAGCCCACTGGAAATCAACATCGATACCGTTCGACTCCGCATCACCCACGTTCTCCATGAAGACGAGGAACGCTACGTTTGACGGGTCAAAACGGGATACCTGAAGGTCAGTAATCTCGGTCATGTAGAAGCTGGCATTCAATCGCAGTGTGCGATCGAGGAACTCACCTTTCATACCGAACTCGATGTTCTCAAGTGTATCGGTGACCGCTACTGCTGGTACCACATACCCTTCATATACACCGCTCTGGTTTGCTGCCAGCTGACCCGCGTTACGGTTCTGTGTCGCCGGGCGATAGCCCTCTGAGTAGATACCGTAAACCATCACGTCATCGGACAAATTGTAGTTAAGCGATAAGCGGACAATCGTATCTTCTTCTTCCGTTGATCCATCAGCAGAAACATCACCGATATCTAAGTTGCCATTCTGGATCGCGGCTAGCGTAGCAGCGTTGCTACCACCACCACGGAACATGTCACGAGCACCATTAGGGCTTGTCGCGTTCAAGATGATGTTGTCATCGCCTGATGCGGCGTAAGCGCCCAATGTCAAAAGACGAGCCGTCACATCGTTACTAAAGGCATTACTGTTACAGCGACCATCAGCCGTGACCTCCGCATTGCCAAAGCCGGCGCCTGCAGGCGTGTCACGATCTGTAAATGGCGCGCCATAGCGACAACCGAACGAGAAGTTCGAGGCGCCTTGCAGCTGTGACTTCAGATCATATCGGCGTGCACTTAACGCCACGGTCAAGTCATCGCTTATATCAAATGCCACTTCACCGAAGAAGGCCGTTTCCTCTTCACTACGACCAAAGTCGTTGTAGAACGTTGTCAGCGGGCTACGTGGACCAGTGGTATTCGTTCCGGCGGTGCCCGGTATTGTGGTGTTACCCACCTGGAACGGGTCGCCTGAGCCGAAGTAGTTAACAATGTGCTCACTGAACGCATCATTCGTCGACATGTACTGGAATTCACCAATGTGGGTCGTATCGACATCGCTCATGTATACGCCGGCCATCCAGCGCATACGGCTGTCTGGGTCACTGCTGAAGCGGATTTCGTGCGTAGTCCGCTCGTTGGTTGACTCATCCGCATACTGCTTGGTGGGGTCAAAACATGTATTGGTTGCGTTGGCTTTGTCACCTGAGTAGATGTTGCCGCTACAGAGGTAATACGTGATGTAACCACCGCCGTTATTGTAGTGGGTGTAGTCAATGAGTGCGTCTACTTCACGATCGATGTAACCACCGGTGTAGACGACATCAAGATTGGCTAGCCGACCTTCGAGGGTCCATGTGGTGATGTCGAACTCGTCAAGGTTATGCTCGGGCACAAACTTTTGAGCCTTCTCATCCCCCAGGCTTGGGTCGATCAAAAATGAGCCCTCCACGTCGATTTCTTGCGACATGTGGGTGATCAGGCCACTCCACTCGTCGTTGAAATCGTAGCTCGCTGCGACGCGGAAGCCGTTGTATTTGGCTTCGTTCCAATCGTCTTCAGCGATATCTGCGTTTGACGTTGATTGGATCGTCGTCAGTGGGAAGTCACCAAAGAAAGGCCCATATCCAGCTGAGTTATTTCGGTCGATAACCTCACCGTTAGGTGCAAAGGTTCCAGACACGTTGTCGATCCAACCGCCCTGATTATCGCTGTAGCCAACAAAGCGTACTGCCGCGCGATCGTTCAATGGGATATTGATCATCGCTTCGACATTGTTGCTGCCTGCGCCGCCCGACGTTGAGCTCATTCCAAAGTCAATGCTGGCCTCGAACTCGTCCCGATTGGGCTTGTTCGTGATGAGACGCATATTGCCCGACTGTGAGCTCGCTCCAAAGAGTGTGCCCTGTGGGCCTGAAAGTACCTCGATACGCTCCAGGTCGGCTGCGTAAACATCTAAGTTACGAGCGCCAAAGGACACGGGCATCTCGTCAAAATAAAGAGCAACACCTGGTGCCGAGCCCTGTGCGGGAGCAACCGTAATAGAAGACTGCTCCGAAGCTGAGCCACGAATGTAGATCTCTTTCTGACCCGGGCCGATACCGGCGCTCACCACGTTGGGCAAAAACTCAACGTAGTCGTCAAATGTCATTATGTTCTGCGAGCGCATCGCGTCGCCAGTTAGGGCATTGACCGATATTGGGACATCTTGAAGATTTTCAGCACGCTTTGTCGCAGTGACCACGACTTCCTCAAGTTGAGGGTTTTGCGCGAGTGCTGTAGACGCTAAAGCCGGCGCAATAGCGGCGGCTACGGCGAGCGACAGGGGACGCTTGCCAAATTGTTTGGTGAGAAACATAGAGCTCTTCCATTCTTAGAGTGGTCGAATGATTCTAGCTCAAAGTATTTCATTGGTATAGCCCAGCATAAAAAAGAAGCAAGCCATTGTTTTTAATATAAAAAATTATCGTCAGCCTGAGTATTCCACTCACAAAGTACTTTTTGCCCTTTTAATCTTGTTGGGGCGTGTTTGTGAGGGAGTTACTGTTACACTTTGCGGACACACTAATAAGTATCTTCTTCATGTCGAATTTGTCCGATCGCGGGTTTGTCGTCGACCGCGCTGTCTTCATCCCTTCTATCGCCTTTTTACTGAGCACAGTGGCTGTTGTTCTCCTATTTCCTGAGGTAAGTAGCGCTGCTTTTAACACTTTGCAGGCCACTATCGTCGAGAACGCCAGTTGGTTTTATGGGCTTGTAATGGCAATTCTGCTGGTAGCTTCAGGTGTGCTCGCTTTTTCTCGGGTCGGTACGATTCGACTGGGCCCTGACAATTCATCACCTGACTACAGCCTGTTTTCTTGGCTATCCATGCTGTTCGCTGCTGGTGTGGGCATTGGATTGATGTTCTACGGTGTGGCGGAGCCTGTTGTTCACTACCTAAGACCGCCGGTAGGTGAGAGCGCAGCAATCGGGGGCGAGAATCAGGCAGTCAACTTGACTATGCTCCATTGGGGATTTAACGCCTGGTCAGTTTACGCACTCATGGCCCTGGTACTGGCGTACTTTTCGTTTCGGCGTGGTTTGCCGCTCACGTTGCGCTCTGCATTTTACCCGATTTTAGGCGATCGAATTTATGGTCCTTGGGGTGCTGCAATTGATGTCTTTGCTATTGTTTGTACTACCTTTGGTATTTCCACCAGCTTGGGGCTCGGCGTTGAGCAGCTGAGCACCGGTTTAAATTATCTATTTGGTGTGCCTGAGTCAGGCGGCATCAAGCTTTTTATTACCATCGCGATTATGGCGATGGCGGCAGTGTCCGTAGCACTGGGTCTGGATACAGGTATCAAGCGTCTCTCCGAGATTAACTCGTTCCTTGCAATAGCGCTCTTGTGCTTTGTATTACTGGCGGGACCTACCGCGCTGATTCTGGGTGGCACGCTTGAGAACTTCGGTTTCTACGTCGCCAACCTAATCACCACCTCAACAAACTTATTCATCTATGAAGACACCGAGTGGTTGGGCGGTTGGACGATTTTTTACTGGGGCTGGTGGATTAGTTGGGCGCCTTTTGTCGGCATCTTCATCGCGCGCATTTCGCGTGGCCGAACGATTCGAGAGTTTTTGATTGGTGTCATGGTGGCACCAACCTTGTTCGTTGTGCTCTGGATGAACGTATTTGGTGGAAGCGCCATCGAGCTAATTCATGCTGGGGAAACGACGTTTGGCGAGGCGGTTGCCAACGATCAGCCGCTGGGTCTGTTCCTATTCTTAGACTATTTACCGGGTACGTTTTATCTCTCGCTGCTGAGCTTGATGATGATCGTTATTTTCTTTGTGACCTCGGCCGATAGCGGAGCGCTGGTACTTAACATGATGGCTTCGGGTGGTGTTGATGAGACACCCGTTTTTCAGCGAGTCCTATGGACCGCGATCATTGCTGCAATTTCAGCGACGCTTTTAATCACAGGAGGTTTACAGGCGTTACAAACGGCGACGATTGCAACTGCGCTTCCCTTCTCACTGATCCTTCTAGGAGCCGTTTGGGGGTTGCTGCGGTCCTTGCAGTCGGATCTCCAGTCAAGTTTTGGTAAAGCCTCATCGAGTTTTGATACCGATGCCGACGTTGATTGGCAGTCCCGATTGGGCGCACTCCTAACAGTACCCTCGGACACTACAGTCCTTAAGTTCCAGCAGGAAACCGTGCTTCCCGCACTAACGGCGTTTGCTACCGAACTCCATAAGAACGGTGTTGCTGCAACGGTCACCAATCACATTAGTTCCGACGGATCGATCGTGTTGAGCACTGAAAGTGAAGTTGAATCTTGCTTCAGTTACTCAGTCAAGCTGGCGCCTCAGGGTGTCGATGCCTCTGTCGAGACCAATGCGAATGAGCTTATGCTTCCCGTCGAAGGGTCGACGTCGATTACTGAAGTGCACTTAGCCTCAGGCTCCGCGGGCTACTGTCTCTGGGGCCTTACTGAGGCGCAAGTGATTGCTGATGTGCTGGCTCAGTTTGAACAACATCGCAGAACCTAATCGACGATGGTAATCGCAGTGACGGGCAGTTTTCTGCCCGTCGGATTCAACGCGCGCATCGCTGGAATCATTTGATTAAGACGTGCTTGCCTATCGTTGGGCGCAGGATGTGTACTTAGAAATTCAGGCGGTCGATCGTCTCCTAGACTCGACATCTTTTGCCATAGCGTCACTGCAGCCTCAGCGTCATATCCAGCCAGCGTGGCGAGCCGCATGCCGAGCGCATCGGCCTCGCGTTCCGCCACCCGACTGTTGGGTAGCTCTAGGGCTACTTGTGCCAAAAGCTCTGCATTTTGTCCGGCGCTACGACTGCTATCGGTAGCCGCACTCACCGCCACTAGACCAAGTTGAATGGCCATAGCGCGCGACATTCGCTCTGCCGTATGGTCCGCCAGGGCATGAGAGATTTCATGTCCCATAATTTGGGCAAATTCGGCATCGGTGAGCTCAAGCTGTTCAAAAAGGCCCGTGTAAACCGCCATTTTCCCCCCGGCCATACACCAGGCATTAACAGTTTCTGCATCGTCAACAATCACCACGCTCCAGTCCCAATTGATCGACTTTGGGAAGTTCTCAACAGCCGCAGTGACCACTCTGCCGGTAACGCGGCGAACCCGAGATTCCAGTAATCGGTCTTGGGATATTTCATCGTCGTCGCGAAGTGCCTCGACTGCTTGCTGATAGGCGCCGCGAGACTGCTGTATGGCCGACTCTGGAGAAATAATCAGAAATTGGCTTCTGCCAGTGGGGCTGGTACTGCAGCTCACAACAAGGCAAAGCATCAGGGTGGATAAGACTAGAGGGATCCGGCGCATTTTCGGGGACTCCAAAGTTATCGAGTGATCAAGATGCGACGCGATCGGTGAGGGGTCAACCGGGTTCTGATTCGGCGCCCGCAACGACTCTAATAAGGCCTCGGTAGACTCGTGTTGCATCGGCCTTGCCTTCGAGGATGCGTTGAATCTCACTACAAATGGGCACCTCGATACCGTGGTGGTTAGCCAGTGAGACTACTGTCGGTGTACTTTTTACGCCCTCCGCCACCATGTTCATGGTGGCGGTTATCTCCTGTATTGACTTTCCTTCCGCAAGCCGGAGTCCTACGTGGCGATTACGGCTCTGAGGGCTAGTGCAAGTGGCGATCATATCGCCCATACCAGCGAGTCCCGCAAAGGTCTCTGCGCGGCCACCCAATGCTGTGCCCAATCGCGTGACCTCAGCGAGGCCTCGAGTAATCAATGCAGCTCTCGTATTGTCGCCCGCGCCGAGACCGTCGCCGAGTCCCACCGCTAGAGCAATGATGTTTTTTAGGACGCCACCCAGCTCACATCCAACAACATCGTCGTTCCGATAGACCCGAAACAAGCCGACATTGAGTATGGGCTGTAACCAATCGGCCGATGAATCATCAAGTGCAAGTACGCTCGCCGCGGCCTTGCCCTCAAGGATTTCCCGAGCCAAGTTAGGCCCCGTCAGCACGCCGACTGGGTGATCAGGGCAATATTCGTGAATGACTTCGGTCATACGTTTCTGTGACGTTGCTTCGAGACCTTTGGTCATGCTGATGATGGGCGCGCCATTTGGAACGAAAGGCGCCACCTGCTCAAACACACCGCGGAAGTTGTGCGAGGGAATCGCCATGAAAACAGCATGTGCATCGTTGACCACATCTTCGAGGCTGGTCATCGCAGTCAACATGGGATTGAGATTTAGACCATCGAGATACCGGCTATGAGTGCTCGAGCCGTTGATCTCATCCACTACGACTTGGTCACGTGCCCACAGCTTCACGTGAGCATTACGACAGACCAGCGATGCCAGTGTCGTACCCCATGAGCCTCCACCTATAACGGCGAGGCGTGTCTTGCTGTTTTTTGGCGTATTCAGAGTGACGTGCTCCTGCGAGAGCGTAAAACGACGCGCGAGAATGGCGGTTCAAGGTCAAAACTGCAAGTTGGGGTGAATTTTTATCGTGTTGCCCTGTAGACTCAAGCGCAAGCGAAATCGTCTAAAACCTTTAAGCGAGACCATAGGGGCTATGGAATACGGAATTGTCAGTTTACTGCCAACGGCCTTGGTCCTGGTATTGGCCGTAGTTACTCAGCGCACCTTGGAATCAGTTATTGCTGGCGCAATCTTCGCGTTCCTACTGATGGACGGTATCGGATTTCTGGATACGCTCGCTGAGGTATCACTCGAGGTGCTGCGTGATGAGGACGTAGCCTGGATTATCCTCGTATGTGCGCTCTATGGCGTGTTCATCGCGCTGCTCGTGAGGAGCGGCGGTTCAATGGCTTTTGGTAATCTTTTACTTCAACGGCTGACCTCGAAAGGTCAAAGTCTGCTTGCGACTTGGGTGCTTGGCCTATTTATCTTCCTAGATGACTACCTGAACTCGCTAACGGTGGGTGCATCCATGAAGGCTGTGACCGATCGATTCAAAACATCACGGGCGATGCTGGCTTACGTGATTGACTCCACCGCAGCGCCCTTATGCCTGCTAGTCCCGATTTCGAGTTGGGGCGCCTATTTTGCTGGTCTTCTAGAGAAGAATGCTGTTGCCCCCGACGGTCAGGGGTTGTCTTTATTTATCGATTCAATCCCTTATATGTTCTACCCCCTTGTGGCGGTCTTGCTTGTTCCTCTGGTGGCAATGGGGTTCATTCCACGGATAGGACCAATGCGCAAGGCTGAGGAATTGGCTGAGGCAACGGGTGACTTGGGTGCCACCGATGGCGACACCAGTGAAATAGAGTTTGGCAATGGTGGGCCTTCGACGTTTTTCCTGCCCATTTTCGCGCTGCTATTCTTCACGGTATTCCCTAGTGTCGACTTGCTGCGGGGTGTTATTGCCGGAATTCTGGTAACCGTTGCCTATTTTGCCTCATTAAAACTTATGCCTTTGTCTGAGTTATTTGACACCTGCACCAATGGCATAAAGATCATGGTGCCCGTACTCGCCATGTTGCTGGCGCTGTTTGTATTTGTAGAAGCTAACGATCGCATTGGACTTACCGAATATGTCATACAGGCGGTTAAGCCTTACATGAATGCCGCCATGCTGCCTTTCATTGTCTTTGTCACCATGTCAGCGGTTTCCTTTGCCACAGGATCAAACTGGGGTGTCATTGCAATCGCTATGCCTGTCGCCTTTCCTTTGGCACAGGCCTACGATGTCAGCATCCCACTCGTGATCGGCGCGCTATTATCGGCCAGCGGCTTTGGCAGTCATGCTTGCTTCTACTCCGACTCCACGGTGCTGTCAGCGCAGGGCGCAGGGTGTAATACCTATCAACATGCGGTGACGCAACTTCCCTACGCACTTATTGCGGCTGGAATTGCAGCAGCCGGGTTTCTGTTCGCCGCCGTGTAGGTATTGCCTCAATGCCA
>JAACDF010000228.1 GCA_009937065.1 Gammaproteobacteria bacterium
GGCCGCAGGCCAACGCAGATACATGAAAGAGAAATGAAATGTCGACACTAGAAACGGTTTTACTGTCATTGCTGGTCATTGACGCACTAGCGCTTATCGTCTTGGTGCTGATCCAGCAAGGCAAGGGCGCAGATGTTGGAGCGGCATTTGGTAGTGGATCATCAAATACAGTCTTCGGCAGCTCTGGGGGCGCTACGGCAATGACGCGCGTCACCACCTGGTTAGCTATTGGATTTTTCGTCATCGCGTTTGGCCTCGCCTACACGGCTAAAGAACGTTCTGAGCAGGCCAACCAGCTGGGTATCCCACAGGTGGGAGATCAAGCGACAGACCGCAGTGACAACCAAGGTGACTTATCCTCAGGTACGGATCTGGGTGAACTGCCGCAAAACGAGGACATTCCAGAAATCTGACAGTAAACTGCACGACCTGTCGTTGAGTCGATGCGTGCAGCGACACAAATGCCGAAGTGGTGAAATTGGTAGACACGCTACCTTGAGGGGGTAGTGGGCTTATGCCCGTGCGAGTTCGAGTCTCGCCTTCGGCACCATTCTTTTCGATCCTATTGATAAAACACCCAGCTCGAAGCGACATTGTTTGCTAACGAGACCGAACTGGCTTGCACCGAATAATAAGCATCCTTATACTCCGCCACCTTGTTGTTGCGGGGTGGAGCAGTCTGGTAGCTCGTCGGGCTCATAACCCGAAGGTCGTGGGTTCAAATCCTGCCCCCGCTACCACAACAAGGCGGTCTCGTTAGGGTAACGGTGGCGATCATTCGCAAAGCGACGATTGCACATCAGTGCGTACGAGATACGGCTTAGGGCGATCATTCGAACGCGTGAGGCGAATGGTTCAAGAGCCCTGGCCCACTCGGCAGTTATTGCTGGGGGAGTCGCGCGGACGAGGTGGGCTTTAGGCCCATTTTTTGTGTCCGCTGTTTTTGAGGCGCAGTGCGCCAAACAGTGCAAAATTCGCGCGGCTGCACGGTCGTAGTGACGAACACGAGCAACGGTTTGGTTTGAATAATAAAGAGTTACAGATCGAAGAACTAATCGCGCCGACGGTTGAGGCCTTAGATGCCACCGTATGGGGTGTTGAGTATTTGAACCAAGGAAAATACAGCCTGCTAAGGATCTACGTTGAACGCGACGAGGGCGTTAGCGTTGATCTGTGCGCTGAGGTGAGTCGGCATGTCAGCGACTTGCTTGATGTGGAAGAGATCCTGCCCAGCGCATACACCTTGGAGGTGTCGTCACCGGGCATGGACAGATTGTTATTTAAGGGCGAGCAATACTCCGCGCATGCGGGTGAGCGCCTTGATGTGAGATTGAACTACCCTTTTGAGGGGCGTAAAAAAATTGTTGGGACGTTGGCAGGAATCGAAGATGACTCGGTAGTGCTTCAGGTAGATGATGAAGAATATCTGTTGCCCTTAGAAAACGTTCAAAAGGCGCGCATCGTGCCAGTGTTTGATTGAGGAAGATTTAGCGCATGAGCAAAGAAATACTTTCGGTGATTGAATCGGTCTCTCTGGAGAAAGGCGTGCCCAAGGAGGTCATCTTTGGCGCTATGGAGGCGGCTCTAGCCGTCGCGACGAAGAAAAAGTATGGCGAAGACGCAGAATTCCGCGTCGCCATCGATCGTGAGACAGGGGAATATGAGACGTTTCGCACCTGGGATGTGGTCGATTTCGACAATCTTGACGAAGAAGTAGAGCCAAATCCCGATGCGCAATACAGCGTCGAGGAAGCGCAGCAGATAAAGGTGGATGCGCAACTCGGCGATGTTTTAGAAGAGCAGGTCGAATCTGTTGAATTCGGTCGTATCGCCGCGCAAACCGCAAAGCAAGTTATCGTCCAAAAGGTACGCGAGGCGGAACGCGCACAAATCGTTGAAGTGTACGAATCACGGATCAATGAACTGCTCAGCGGCACGGTGAAAAAACTCGGCCGCGATAGCGTCATTATCGATCTGGGCAACAACGCCGAAGCCATTCTCACCAGAGAACATTTGATTCCGCGCGAGGTTTTTCGCGTCGGCGATCGCCTACGTGCCATGCTGGTCGAGATCCGTCCAGATAACCGTGGCCCTCAGCTGATTCTGTCGCGAACGGCACCAGCGATGTTGATCGAGCTTTTCAA
>JAACDF010000229.1 GCA_009937065.1 Gammaproteobacteria bacterium
AAACGTGCGGCACTGATGCGAGGTCACGGCTGCGTCGTTGTTGCTGAGTCCTTAAGATTGGCCGTTTTCGCTTCTGTTTATTTAGAAATGAACGCAGAGATCCAGCTGAAGTCACATCTTCTCGGCGGTGACGACGTCACATTCCTGAGTGAGGGCGAGGTAGAACAGATTATTGGAACACGCACATCCTTTACTATTGAACGCGCTTGGGAGCGTTGGGCGCGCAGAGCGGACCGTCCCTACGACCCTGAACCAAACGAGACTAATTTTTCTTAATCTTGTTTTCAAACCACCCGCTGAAGTCGGGTGGTTTCACTACACAGTACAGTTGTACGATTGATTAATCGAATATCTGGGTAGCTGTAGCCTCCCATAGCGCAATGCAGGACACTTCTGTTGTCCCACATCACAACATCTCCTGTAGCCCAGTGATATTCAAGCTTGGCATTCGTTCGCTCCACAACCTCAAATAACTCGTCGAGAATCGCTTGTCCTTCATCTTCAGGAATATCAGAAATTCCAATCGTAAACCTAGGGCTCGCAAACAGAATGATCTCATTACTCTCCGGATGTCTATAAACCAGAGGGTGCTTTACTGGGGGATGCTTATCGAGCTGCTGAGCATAAAATTCTCTAGCATTGACTCGATTCTCAGAGATGGTTACCCGTCTATTTAAAAGTTTGCTGACACAGTGAACGCCCTCTAGGTTCTCCACCGTCTTTTTAAGGTGATTTGGTAACTCCTGATACACGGCACCCATATTGATGAACCCAGTGTCCCCTCCAATTTTTGGTGTTTTCAAGCAGTGGAGTATTGACCCTAATGGTGGATCAACTTGCCACGACAGGTCAGAGTGCCACTCGACGCCAGCGTCAACGACACCGATTGGTTTTCCGTCTTTCAAGTCGTTAGACAACACCAAAATCTCTGGAAAACCATCCAATAGATATTGATTATTGCTGTGCACATCGCAGCTCCCAAAACGTTTAGAGAAAGACACATGCTGCTCAGGTGACAAGTTTTGGTCAGAGAACACAATCACCTTATGGTTGACCAACGACTGATACACAAAGTCGAAATCACTTCTGCTAAGAGGATCCGACAGATCAATATCTTTGACTCTTACACCAATTTGTTTAGAAAGCTGCTCAACCGACGGCATCTTCAACACCTCTGCTACTTATCCTTGATAATTATGTTCCCTTGGGAATCTAACTCGGCAGTCTGCCGAGGAATCACAAGTGTGGTTGTATCCGACTGCTCGATGACCAGCGGACCCTCATAGATCCCATTGATCTCCATCATATCGCGCTGCATGACCAGTATTTCAAAGCGCTCTGGTGATCCATCGACGTCAAAGATGCCGGATCGAACTCGAGTCTCTAGGCCCTTAACTCCTGACATCGGCAACACGTCGAAGACGGACTGATCACGGTCTGGAGCGGCGCGACCAATCAAACGATAAGACATGACTTCAACTGGTTGCGAGCCAGCAGCGTGCCCAAATTTCTTCGCGTGCAATTCATCAAAGTCAGACCTAACCCGTTGTGTATCCAGACCATCAACATCAACCGCCACCGACAATTCATAGCCCTGGCCTTGGTACCTGAGATCCATGTATCTCTCAAGCATCACAGACGATCGAGGGAAACCTTCCTCATCAAACTTGCCGAACGCGTCCTCCTCGAGGCCACTGAAAATATCGCGTACCGTTTCCGCACTAACTTGCACCAAACTCTGCGGCTTTGTGCTGATGAATTCGTGCTTCACATCCGCCTGCAGCAAGCCTAAGGCTGAGGTGACACCGGGACGCGCCGGTATTAGAACCTGCTTGAGATTCAGTTCACGCATAATTCTTGAGGCATGTAGTGGACCTGCTCCACCGAAGGCGATCAAGGTAAATTCTCGTAAATCGAGCCCTTTACTGGTAGCCAACGCTCGGACCGCCTCTGCCATCTTGATATCAACTACTTTCAGTGCACCAAGCGCAGCGCTTTCTAAAGAAAGATCTAATGGTGCAGCTAGCCGTTCCTGAATCGCTCGTTCCGCGGCCTCCGTATCTAACGTGAGATGCCCTTTAACTTCATCGCGGTTACCAAGATACCCTAATGTCACGTTGCAATCGGTCACGGTCGGGATCTCGCCACCACGTCCATAAGCGACTGGGCCAGGAACCGCGCCCGCGCTCTCGGGGCCAACATGTAGCGCACCCCCGTCATCAACCCAGGCGAGCGTACCTCCTCCAGCAGAAAGGGTCTCAACTTGAACCGATGGCAAACAGATGTGACGACCATCAATGTCAAACCGGTCCCTGATCTCAACAACACGCCCCTCGGTCACAGCGACATCGCAACTCGTTCCGCCCATGTCAAATGATATTCCGTGTGCTAGGCCAGCCTTCTCGAGGATAGAGAGAGAAGCCATCACCCCTCCAGCCAAACCAGACATCAGGGTCGAGACAGGTCGCTCAGCAGTGCTAGTTATCGAGCCAACACCACCATTCGACTGCATGACGTAACGTTTCTTGGTCAACACCCCGAGGTCAGAAATGGCTCGATCCAGCTGAGATAGATATCTGTCCATTTTAGGTCTGAGGTAAGCATTAATGACAGTAGTCGACAATCGATAATATTCACGAATGAACGGACAAATCTCACTAGATAGAGTTACCTGAACTCCCGGCAGTACCTCCTCTGCGATGCGACGGACCGCGCGCTCATGGCCAGGGTTAATAAAAGAAAACAGGAGACAGATGGCTACCCCAGAAACATTTTCGGTCTTCAGTGTCTCTAACCTAGCTCGAGTCACGTTAAGATCGATTTCTCGAACGACTTCTCCCTTTGAGCCGATCCGCTCCGGGATCTCGATGACATTCTGACGATCAACTAACAGCTTGGGCCTTTGGT
>JAACDF010000230.1 GCA_009937065.1 Gammaproteobacteria bacterium
ATATCTGGACTTATGCCACCGCCAAACTGTTGGAACATTTGTCCGCGCAGCGCATCAGTCTCTTGCGCAATCAGACTCTGCGGAATTTCTAACTCAGGATGAGCTTCGATAATGGCGTCCATCACCTGCTGCTTCACGTGTGCATCAATAGCACCCTTTAGCTCGCGTTCCATATTCTTTTGCACTTCGGCGCGGAATGCGTCGACGTCATCACCCTCGACGCCGTAAGACGCAAATAGCTCAGCATTGAGCTCGGCAAGCTCAAGCGCTTTTACCGCTTTTACAGTCACCTTAAATTCGACAGCGGCACCTTTGAGCTCCTCTGAGTGGTAATCCTCAGGAAACGTAAGCTCAAGCGTACGCTCGTCTCCCGCAGAAGCGCCAATCAGACCGTCTTCAAAACCCGGAATCATCCGCCCGGAACCAAGCTCCAGTGCCGTATCGCTGCCCGTACCGCCGTCGAAGGCCTCACCATCTTTACACCCCTCGAAATCGATTGTCAGCGTGTCACCTTCTACGGCCGCCCGATCGACATCAACCAATTGACCTTACTGCTTCTGGAATACTTCAATGATGTCATTGACATCACTATCTCCAATCTCGCAAGTAAGCTTAGTGACCTCAAAGTCTTTGATTTCGTTCAAGGCGACGGTTGGGTAGATTTCAAAAGTAGCGACATATTCCACATCCTTGCCGCTCTCAACGCTTTTTGCTTCGATACTTGGCTGCCCTGCAGGTCGCAGATTCTCGCCAATTACCGCCTCTTGAAATGACTGATTAATAACATCTCCAAGCACTTCCTGACGAACGCCGGGACCAAATCGCTGCTTCATGACAGTCATGGGTACTTTACCGGGGCGAAAACCAGGCAGCCGGACATTCTTCGAGGCCTCCGCTAGCTTCTTATCGACAGCGGAATCAACCTCATCCGCCGGCACACCAATCGTTAATTTACGCTCTAAACCCGATGTCGTTTCTACCGAGACACGCATCTTCGTCTCCTAATTTAAATCACTTAAAAAGCCCCGCTTCGAGGCGATAATCCATGAAGGAATTTGGTGCGGAAGGAGAGACTCGAACTCTCACGTCGTAAGACACTGGAACCTAAATCCAGCGCGTCTACCAATTTCGCCACTTCCGCATAAACGATCACTCTTGCGAGTGCGTCGGTGCTACCTGACCTACGGGCGCGGATGTTGTCACATTAGGTGAATCGATTCAATCGGGAGAAGCCAAATCCCTTGCAAGAAGCCGCAAACAAGCAGCAGCCACTACCCTATGAATTACATCGTATGAGTGGGACGGTCAGACACTAGTCCTGTACCTAAATGCTCTTCGATTTTCGTAGCTGCCGCAAAGTCTGCTTCAGAAAACTGAACACCAATCCCCGCCTGGCGGTTTCCTTGCGCACCTTTCGGCGTGACCCATACCACTATTCCACTGATTGGGATTTTCTCGGGCTCATCCATGAGTGACAACAAGATGAACACCTCTTCACCCAGCTCATACTTTTTATTGGTCGGTACGAAAAGACCCCCGTGTCGGACAAAGGGCATGTAGGCCGCATACAGGACCGCACGATCTTTAATCGTTAACGACAGTATGCCCTGTTTGCTTTCTTCACCCATACAGTCAGCCTAGCGCCGAAGGGCTTGGTTGCCAAGTCGAGATCATGCTCCCAAAACCTGGAGGCTATGCTCGATGCTGGCTATATCGTTTCGACGGGCTTTCGAGATCAAGCTCACAATCTCATAGCAAGTAGACTCCTTGGCTGGGACGGCGCCATTTCTCATTCTCTGCAAAAGCGAGGCTACGGCTCGGTGCAACTGCAGTAGCGTCCCGAGTGAAACGCTTGTGTGCTGATCGTCGATTAGGCGCTCTTCGAGCGCTAAGACTACAGATTCAACGCTCTCAATGAGTTCGAACCGCTGCAGTATCGCAGTTGCCTCAGTTAAGGTGGCCTCTGATGACAGCATCGCATTGACCATGCCACTCACCACTGAGCGAGACTCAACTTTCCCTTCTGAAAATGACAGAACTAATCGCTCGAGCGCTCGCGGATTTGCTTTGATGTCCGAGGGAATAACAACGCCCGCATTCTGGAGGTAGTTAGTCGATGTCGATGCCTCTAAGGCGGACAATCGCCAGGTCTGGCATCGGGATCGAATGGTTGCCGGTAACAGCCACCCCCGTTGGGACAATAACAAAATAAGTGAGTTTCCCTGAGGTTCCTCTAGTGTTTTAAGGAGAGCATTAGACGCCCCCGTGGTCATTACCTCCGCCCCGGAGATGACTAATATTTTTTGTGAACCATAGCCCGCCGTTTTTGCGATAAAGTCACTCGCCTCTCTGATCTGATCAACCCCGATACTCGCCTTGCCCTCGGCAACCTTTACCCAGCGATAATCTCCATGAGTGCCCGCGGATACCCGACTACAACTGCTGCAGTCTCCGCAAGCCTCATCACTACTTCGCTGACACAGGAGGGTAGTGCATAGAC
>JAACDF010000231.1 GCA_009937065.1 Gammaproteobacteria bacterium
CGGTTTGGGATGGTTCAGCGTTTCAGCCTCGCATCATGCTTCCGGTGTCGCTCTCCTATGATCACCGCGTTGTGAACGGCGGTGATGCAGGGCGTTTTTTGAGTTACCTCGTGACGTTGCTGAGTGACATTAGACAGCTTGCTATGAGTTAACCCGCGCGTTTGATCGCGGCTTTAGCCGGTGTTGCGCATACCCGCTGCGACACCGGCTATCGACACCATCAGGGCGCGCTGTACTGACGCATCCTCACTTTCGCGAATGCGACGCAACAACTCAATCTGCACTAGATTCAGGGGCGCAGTGTAAACGTTTCGTAAGCCAATCGACTCTAAGCCCCAGGGGTCACCCGCCATCAATGTGTCGACTTCCAAAATACGCTGGACGGAGCTGATGTCGTTTGCGAGCTGCTCGCGCAGGTCGCGGCCGAGTCCTCGCAAGTCAGTATCGACGAGCGTGTCGTCGTACAACACATTAATCATGCTATTTGACTTAGCATAGACCATGTCCAGCATCGAAAGCCTCGAGGCAAAGAACGGCCACTCGTCGCGCATCTCCTTGAGCATTGGCATATGCCCTGACGTGGCTGCTTTCTTCAGTGCCGAGCCGGCACCAAGCCACGCTGGCAGTACCAGTCGATTTTGCGACCACGCAAAAATCCACGGTATAGCGCGTAGGGTTTCTATACCACCGCCTGTACGACGGCGAGCGGGTCGCGAGCCTAGCGGAAGGCTTGCAAGCTCGGGTTCGGGAGTAGCCTGACGGAAGTATTCAACAAAATGCGGATTTCCTCGCACCCAACTACGGTAGTCAGCACAGGCATTGTCCGCAAGCTCCATCATGAGTTCGCGCCATGCCTGCCTGGGCACTGGTGGTGGCGTGAGATTGCCCCTGAGAATTGCGCTGGTGTACTGCCCGAGCGTATTAACCGCCAGAGGCTTGAGACCGAGTTTCACTCGAATCATCTCACCTTGCTCGGTGACCCTGAGCCCTTGCTCTAATGAGCCGGGTGGTTGAGAGAGTAGTGCCTGATGCGCGGGCGCCCCGCCTCGGCCAATCGTGCCGCCACGGCCATGAAACAACTGGAGCTTCACCGCGTGGGACTTGCAGATGTCGATTAGAGCTTCTTGCGCACGATATTGCGCCCAGCCAGCAGACAGCATACCGGCGTCTTTCGCACTGTCGGAGTAGCCGATCATAACAACCATTGAGTTGTTGGCCCTTGCTTTAAATGCTGCATTACTGAGCAGTGCATCGATCGTGGCTGGCGCACCGTCAAGGTCATCAAGGGTTTCAAATAAGGGCGAGACCGGAAGGTCGAGTGGGCCTCCGGTTGCTTTCAACAAGAGTTGAACCGCCAACACGTCAGAGGGCTGGGAAGCCATTGAAATAACATAGCAGCCGAGCGCCTCGCGCGGCGCATCGGCAATGACTCGAAAGGTATCGATGACCTCTTGGCAAGGTTCTGATGCCTCGAAGTTAATAGGTAAAAGCGGGCGTGGGTTGGCAATTTCGGCGTCGAGGAACGCCTGTTTTTCAAGCTCTGGCCATGTCCGATAATCCCCCAACCCCAGGGCTTTGGTTATTTCACCAATGACGTCACCGTGGCGAGTGCTTTCCTGACGAACATCGAGCGTCACGAGGTGAGAGCCGAAGGTCTCCAGCCGTCTGAGTAGATCGAGTAGTTTTCCATCGGCAATCGCGTCAAGGCCCATGGCTACCAGAGACTGACGGCATAATTCGAGACTTTCAGCGATGCAGTTGGTAGGTAAGTAAGGCGGCGGAGTCACAGAGCCGTCTTGAATATAGGCCCCGAGACCATCGCGCTGGTGACGTACCGCATCTCGCACTGGTCGCAAGATGGCGCGGTAGGGCTCGCGTGCACCTTTCGTCATTTCACGCAGCGCTTCAGTTGCTTTTGTGACCGACAGCTCTTCATAAATTTCTTCGAGATCACGCAGAATGAGATCGGCCGCCTGCCAGCGACTGATGATCATGGCGCGGAATGTGACTTTCGCCGTCACGTTGGGGTTTCCGTCCCTATCACCACCAATCCAGCTAGACAGTCGCACCACTGGCTTTGCTCGTTCGGGGATATCAAGACCAAATTTATCCGCGATGGCGTCTAAATCGCGCATGAACTCGGGAACGGCATCCCACAAGGAGTTCTCGATGACGGCAAAACTCCAGCGTGCCTCATCGATGGGTGTGGGTCGCTGCTCAAGAAATTCTTCGGTATGCCATATTTGTGCGATCAAGTCGGCTAGACGACGCTGTACCTTGGATTCATCGGCTTGTCCTGAGTCGAGCCATGTCAGACAGTCATGGATTTCCCCGTGCTTGTGTATCAGCGTGCGGCGTGTGATCTCGGTTGGGTGGGCCGTGAGCACGAGATCCATATGTAAGTTGGCTATAGCATTGGCCAGTTCGGCTTTACTTGCTGTTGCGCTCAGCTCGTTAATTGCGCCCACCATGCGGTCGTATGCGCCGAAGCGATCACTTACTGACTTGGTAGTCGTAAAGTGCTGATCTGCGATGTTTGCCAGGTTTAAAAACTGTGCGAAACCACGCGAGATGAGTAAGAGCTGCTCAGCATCGAGGCGTT
This sequence comes from Gammaproteobacteria bacterium, assembly GCA_009937065.1. Taxonomy (GTDB): domain Bacteria; phylum Pseudomonadota; class Gammaproteobacteria; order Pseudomonadales; family Halieaceae; genus Luminiphilus. The sequence goes on from JAACDF010000231.1 coordinate 2,603, forward strand.
TGAGCTGGTCAAAGAGCGCAGCTGTTTGCTCAGCCTCTGTGGCTAATTTCGACGCTTGGCGGATGGATTCAATGCTTTGAAAAAGATCCTCTCCCACCGTTGTCCGAATAATTTCGCCTAGGGTGTCTCCCAAGAGGCGTACATTTTGTCGAAGGGGCGATGTGTCCAGTACATGGTCATGTGTCATCAGTTAGCTCGTTTGGAATCTAGTGTCTTTAAGGCTGTCTTTGATTCGAGCGAGGTGAGGAGTGAAGCCTTCTCCGCGGCGCAAGGTCACACCGGCAGCGAGGACATCAAGAATGACCAGCTGCACTAGTCGAGACGTCATGGGCAAATATTGCTCTGTGTCTTCTTCTACTTTTACGTTGATGCAGCAATGGCTTTTATCTGCGAGAGGCGAGCCTTCCGCGGTCAGGGACACAATAGTGGCCTCTGTTTGGCGAGCGATCTCAGCCGCGTCTACCAACACTTTTGTTCTCCCGGTGTGGGAGATGAAAAAGAATACGTCGCCCACGCCTGCAGATGCGGCAAGCATTCGCTGCATCAGCGGATCTTCGTGGGTAAAGACCGGTACGTTAAAACGAAAAAACTTGTGTTCAGCATCACGCGCGACGGCAGCTGAAGTGCCCAGTCCAAAAAAATAAACCCGTCTCGCTTGAGCTATCTGGTCAACAGCTCTGGCAATGGCTTTCAACGGCAGTTCTTCTTTCGCTGTCATAAGTGCGTTGATCGCGTTATCGAAGAGCTTGACTGGGAAGGTGTTGATATCGTCAGAAAACTCTACTGCCCGACTGACATAGCGGACGCCCGAGGCAAGCGATGTTGCTAGCTGCAACTTGAAGTCAGGAAAGCCTGTGGCACCAAAGCGCTTACAAAAGCGATTTACACTAGGTTCGCTAACTCCCGCAGATGCGGCGAGAGAAGCAATGCTGGAACGAGTCGCTTCTTCCGGCGCATTCAAAATGGCCTGAGCCACTTTCGCTTCCGATTTGTTTAGCTCATTCAGCTGTCGCTGAATAACGGCCAGAAGGTTGGGTTCGGACGTCATCATGCATTCCGCATTTGGTAAGAATATTACAAATAATGCCTCAGTTTTCTCACTGAGGCACCGTAATTCTGTAAATTTATCGTCAATACTTGTAATAAAACTAAAAAATTCGCCGTTTTCCGCCAAATTGATTTGAATATTTGTAAATTTACTACATAATGAGGGCATATGTAGGGGAGCGTTATGATTAACATAGCAATCAACG
>JAACDF010000232.1 GCA_009937065.1 Gammaproteobacteria bacterium
CCCTCGATGTGGCCTGCAATAGCGCTGCAGTCAGCCGGGGCGCCGGTCCGATTCATACCTTTGATAAAGCTGTCTTCGATCAGACACTCGACCTATGTTTAACCAACACCTTTCTGTGTATGAAACACGAGATTGAGGCCATGTTGGGGCAGTCCTCAGGTGGCAGCATTGTCAACATCTCTTCGAACGCGTCACTCCGCGGCCAGCCTTACAATACGGCTTATGCCGCCGCAAAAAGTGGCGTGAATCTACTCACTAAGAGTGCAGCCTCTGAATACGGACATAAAAGCATTCGCATTAATGCTGTATCCCCCGGTGTCATTCGCACTCCGGGCGTTGAGAAGTATTTCGAGGAACAGCCCAAGATTGCCGAGGGACTTAAGCAGGCGGCCGTTATGCGCCGTTTAGGCGAGCCCTCAGAAATCGCAGAGGCCGTGTGTTTCCTCGCTTCCGATCGCGCGTCATTCATCACAGGTCAGTTGCTCAGTGTCGACGGTGGTGCGGCCGTAAAGTAATTTGTCGATCAAGCTTAGCGGGCCGTCACAGACCCACGGCGCCTCACCCCATATTGACCTGACCACCATCGATGGCAATGGACTGTCCGTTTACGTAGCGCGACTCTGGTGAGCAAAGCATGGCGACGAATTCGCCAATATCGTCCTCACAGTGGCCAATACGTTTCATGGGAACCGTCTCGGCGAAGGCGGCTGCTTCCTCGGGCCGCCACTGCTCCCACATCTCAAGAGCGGGTGATTTAGCTAACGGCAAAATGCAGTTGGTTCGGAGCCCCATTGGACCCCATTCGCAGGCAGCACCGCGCGAGAGCGCTCGAATGGCTTCTTTCTCTGCTGCGTAAACGCTGTAGGTGGAGCTGTCCCAACGCTTAGCGGCAGCCGTGGCCAAGTTAATGATGTTGCCATCGCCCGCTTGTAAGAGGTGGGGCTGCGCCAGCTGCATGAGTCGCAAGGTGGCCATTGGGCCTACACGAAGCCCTTTCTCGAAGTCATCAAGGGTCGTTTCCATGAGCGTATTGATACTCGTGGTAACCGCGTTATTGACGAGAATATCGAGGCGGCCAAACGCTGCTACCGCATCGGATACCAATGTATCCAGTGCGTCGAGATTTGAGATATCGCATTCGATGGCTACGGCCTTGCCGTTGAAGCGCGCTTCAATGTCCGCAACCGTTTTCTCACACTTACTCAGCGTTCTTCCGACTGCCACAATCGATACGCCGCGCTTCGCCAGCGAGAAGGCAATACCTTGACCGATGCCCTGGCCCGCACCGGTGATCAAAGCGACTTTGCCGTGAAGGGGAGAGGGGGGTGCTGAGTTGGTCATAGAAAGTCTCGCTAAAAAGTAGGGGTTAATTGATTACGCATGAATGAATCAGCGCAGGCGATGCTCGGTCATATGAATAACCGATGATCGCTCGAGATCGAGCACTCGCTCACTGCTCTCGGTCAGCACGTGGATGTTCGACATCATTTTTGCTTCGTCATCTCCATCGGCAAAAAAGGCGGTGAGTGAATTTGCAGCCTCAATGGGGAAGTGTTCCTCGACAATCCCGTCGAGCCGGTCGTGGGACGAGCGGAGCACCCGATTCTGTCGGTAACCAAGGGTGTTTTGGGTATCAAGAGCCACGTGCACATGCTCCTGAAACCAGATGTGTTCTAACGCCTCATCGGACAGACCCTTGCGCCGCTCGAAGCAGCACAGCTGTATCGTTCCGCTGAATGTCTCTCCACTTTGCAGAGGTGGTGTCAGGGGCGTGGTTCCTTTGCACCAATGGACTTCTGCCCCCAATTGTTTGGCAACACCAACTGCGCATTGCCAGTCGATGGCAGCGTCTGAGAACTCGAGTGCCAGCCGACCGCTGGGGAGCTTGCCAGTAGGATTACGTGTCCACATGGCGGCCTGATTGCTGTGTGTATCGCATGTGCCGAGATAGCCATTCTGGGCTTCAGGAAAGGCCTCCAGCGCGTGCAATCCAGACTCGCGCTCCACAGGTTCTGAAAAGAACAGAAATATCAGACGGTGGGTATCCGGCTCAGCCAAAGTACTGCTCCTTGATGGCTGCCTTTAGAAGTTTTTGTAGAGTATTTCTGGCCAATGGTTCGTCTGTAAACACAACGTGCTCGGGTACTTTGTAGCCGGCAAGCTCGGCTTTACAGAGGGATTTAATGGCATCGGCGTCAGCGTCGGCTGATGCCTGTAGTTTCATCACAACCCCCACTTCCTCACCCCAGGTGTCATGCTCTATACCGACGACCGCAACCTCTTCGCATCCCGGGTATTCGAGCAGGCAGGCTTCAATTTCTGACGGGTAGATATTCTCACCCCCGCGGATAATCATGTCTTTGACACGACCACAGATGTACAGGAGACCCTCGTCGCTGATGTAGCCGATGTCGCCGGTCGCCATCCAGCCATCGATGGGTTTATCTAACTCATTGCCGCCAGAGAAATAGCCTCGAATCGCCGCTGATGAACGTACCCATAGCTCACCGGGCTCGCCTGCGGATACGACCTCACCGTTTTCGTCCCTGAAACTGAACTCTACGATTGGGCTGGGGAATCCTGATGCAGTCGGTCGCTCGGCGAAGTAGCGACCTGTAAAGGCGGCCCCTGACCCCATGGTTTCGGTCATTCCCCAACCCCCACCGGACATGGCTGTGCCGGTTTTGGTGGCATAGAGCTCTGAGAGGAGCTCTGGAGTCGCCGCGCCGCCGGCGCTTACGTTGGTAAGGTGTTCTGCGTGCTCTTCGCTGAACGCCTGATTTTTTAATAGCTCGAGCAACATGACCGGCGCTCCCATGAGTACCGTGATTTGCTCTTCCTTGACGATGCGCAGTGCCTCTTGAATGTTCCATTTGTACATCATGTACAGTGCGCGACCGTGCCGTAGGTTAATGAGTGCCTGAGATAGCAAGCCACTGATGTGGAACAGGGGTACGGCGAGGAGGGTTTTTGGCATCGTGGGGCTGGCCAGTTGCTTGTTCATTTCCTCCATGTTGGTCATGTAGGTCCCGGCACCGATGAACTCGACGTTCATGAGCGCCTGACAGCAATTAAAATGCGAGAGCAGGGCTCCTTTTGGACGGCCGGAGGTTCCCGATGTGAACATGAGGATTGCCGGATCGTGTCGATCCACGTCGGCAAGCAATGGCTCGCTCGGTATGGGGCGCCGTCGGATCTCGCTGAGTAAGGTGTCTTGCGGGTCTTCGCTCTCATCTACCACGACCGCGGGTAGCTCGCTATTGAGCTCTCGGATAAAGGTCAGTCGGTCACTGTCACAAAAAACCAACTTTGCCTTGCTGTCTTCGAGGCCTTGGGTCAGTTCTTGCGCTTTACCCCAGCTATTGAGCGGTACACCGACAGCACCGATGGTCACGGTGGCGACGAACGCAACCAGCCACTCCGGGCGATTTCGCATGGCAATAGCGATGGGGTCGCCCTTCTGTATCTGAGCTTTATTGACAAGCCAGTCACAGGTCTGGTCAACCGCGTTGAAGAATTGGTTATACGTCCAATCCTTACCCTGATATTGCAAAAACAGATTGGCGTCGTGTTTGCGACCGGCGGCGAGAAAGGCACCGAGGCTTCTTTCAGCATTTTTGAAGGCTTTGAGAGGGATCCCTGCCACCTCTACCGTTTCGACTTCAAACGGCGCTGTCGGCGCGGTCAGTTGGGCCACGGCGTCAAAATAGGGTTTGGTGTAATCGCTCATTGGAGATGCATCGGTGTTGTTTTTTAGGACTCTAAACCAGATGCTGATGACCGGACAGTCTTAGACGAGGGGCCATAGTCTGATCAGCCTATCGCCCCAAAGCGTCTCGGATTGCAGTAAATTATGGCTTCGATAATGTGATGCCACTGAGGTTATGAGACCGATCATGGACACAAAACTGACCGAGCTGTTGGGTTGTCGCTACCCCATCATTCAAACCGCCATGGGCTGGGTGGCTGATGCGCGTTTGGTGGCTGCCACCGGCAATGCAGGGGGTTTTGGTTTTCTTGCTGGCGCTGTCATGACACCCGATGAAATCAAGCAGGGCATCCTCGACATCAAAGCAGCGTCCGATGCGCCGTTTGGGGTCAATTTCCACATGTACGTGCCGCACGCTGAGCAAATTGTCGATCTCTGCATTGAGCATCAGGTTCGCGCCGTCAGTTATTCGCGCTCCCCCTCAGCGGCAACCGTTGAGCGATTGAAGGCCGCGGGCATTGTGTGTATTCCCACAGTGGGAGCGAAACGCCACGCGGTTAAGGCCGTTGAAATGGGGGCTGATGCGGTTGTCATACAGGGCGGAGAGGGCGGTGGTCACACCGGATCCATTGCAACATCGATTCTGCTCCCGCAAGTACGCGATGCGATTGACGTCCCAATAGCTGCTGCCGGCGGTTTTCGGGACGGGCGTGGTCTTGTAGCTGCCTTGGCCATGGGTGCTGATGGTATTGCCATGGGCACGCGATTCTTGCTGACACAGGAGTCCCCGGTTCCCGAGGCGACAAAGTCCATTTATCTGGGCACGCCGCCTGAGAAGATTGTCGTTAGCACTAGGTTGGATGGTTTGCCTCAACGTATGATTGCGAATGCGTATCTCGACCGGTTGATTCAAGCATCGCAACTGGGTTTGTTGGTGCGAGCTGTTAAAAACGGACTGGCCTTCAGTCGCATGACGGGAGGCTCACTCATAGCCACCCTAGGCGGGGCCTGGAAGATGTACCGTTCGGGTGACTTGTCGTTCGGTCAGACCCTCATGGCCGCCAATTCACCCATGATGATTCAGGAAGCCATGGTGAAAGGGAATCCGGAAGACGGTATTTTGCCCTCGGGACAAGTCGCCGGACTGATTGACGATTTACCGACGGTTGCGGAGTTGGTGGCAACCATCGTTTCGGATGCGGAAACAGCCGCTAGTTCGATACAGGCCACTGTTTGCTCAACCTCACATTCACAATAAGGATCGGTTTATGGCTTTCAGCTCAACAGTTGATGCAGGTATTGCAGAGGTTGTCTTCAATAAACCGCCGGTAAATGCCTTTAACAGTGCCGAATGGGCTGGTATCGCCGCTGAAATAAACACTTTAGGCGCGAGGACTGACATTCACGTCATTATCGTTCGCGCAGAGGGTAAGGGCTTCTGCGCCGGCGTCGATATCAAGGAGCTAGGTGCCGACCCGAACATGATTGTTCCGGTCAACAAAGGTAACTACGACACCTTTGAGGCCATTCATCGCAATCCAAAGCCTGTGATTGTTGCGCTACACGGCTTTGTTTTGGGCGGTGGTATAGGCATTGCAGGCGCTGCAGACATCATTGTGGCGTCTGAATGCGCTTCTTTCGGGGTACCAGAGGTCGATCGCGGCGCCATGGGTGGTGGTGCGCACTTGCAGCGCATGTTCCCCGTCCA
>JAACDF010000233.1 GCA_009937065.1 Gammaproteobacteria bacterium
AGAGGACCTGATCGACAGCGGCAGCTTCGTGGAGTACGGGCAATTGGCGGTTGCTGCCCAACGCGGACGAAGAGATTCCGAGTCACTGCGCATTGATACGGCGGCCGATGGTGTTATCACGGGTACGGCAACCATCAACAGAGATCTCGTCGCAAAGGAAGACAGCGATGTCGCTGTGGCCATCTACGACTACAGTGTATTGGCCGGCACACAGGGATTCTTTCACCACCAGAAGCTCGATCGAATTTTCGAGGTAGCCGAGCGAGACTGCTTACCCTTTGTGATGTACACCGAGGGCGGTGGCGGCCGGCCGGGCGATACCGACGTCAAGGTGAACATCGCAGGTCTGAACAGTACGTCATTTAGCCGGTGGGCCGGATTGACCGGCAGAGTCCCCCGGGTCACTGTGAATAACGGGTACTGTTTCGCAGGCAATGCCGCCCTATTCGGTGCCGGCGACATTCGTATTGCAACCAAATCATCATCGATAGGTATGGCTGGCCCTGCCATGATCGAGGGTGGTGGGCTAGGTAGTTTTCATCCCAATGAAATCGGGCCCGTGAATACATTGTGCAATGCGGGTGTGATCGATCTACTAGCCGAGGACGAAGCCCATGCTACTGCATTGGCAAAGTGGGCCTTGAGTTATGCCCAAGGTGCCGTTCAGCCGGGAGCCGTTGCAGATCAAACGGCACTGAGAACCATCCTTCCCGAAAATCGTCGTATGGCCTATGACGTCAGACGGGTTATGGACGTGCTCTTTGACCAACAGTCAGTACTCGAACTACGTCCCGTCTACGGACGCGCGGTGGTCACAGCCCTGGCACGCGTTGACGGCCACCCTGTTGCGGTCATCGCCAGTGATTGTCGCCATTTAGGTGGTGCGGTGGATGTCGACGCCGCCAGAAAAGCAGGCGAAATGATGGAACTGGCCAAGCGATGGCGATTACCCATCGTATCCCTCGTCGATACACCCGGATTTATGGTGGGACCCGACAGCGAGGCAATGGGCGCGGCTAAAGTCATGCCTGAGCTCTTCAATACGGCAGCCAGTGTGGATACACCTTGGGTGGGTTTGTTCCTCAGACGCGGTTACGGGTTGGGCGCCATGGCGCTGGTGGGGGGGTCGTTTGAGTTTCCAACCATCACCGCCAGTTGGCCCCAGGGCGAGTTCGGCGGTATGGGACTCGAAGGTGCTGTAAGACTCGGCTTCAAAAAGGAGCTTGAAGCGGTACCCGAAGGTGATGCGCGTGACGCACTCTACGAGAAATTAGTTGCAGAAATGTACGAGAAAGGTCGTGCGACCGAAGCCGCAGCCTACCTGGAAATCGACATGGTGATTGACCCCGCAGAAAGTCGTAAAGTCATTCTTCGAGGTATCAGACAGGGCTAATATAGCCACGAATTGTGCGGGCTACCGGGTTTCGGTGTTATCGCTTGTGAACTAGCTCATCATTCATATACTGTATAAATAAACAGTATATGGATTAGGTCTGTGCTCTGGCTTTGCCTACATTTCTCTAAATTACCTCTCGAGGCACTGATACCCAAACCGAGTTTTGGTGATGAAAGCCTGCGCGTCGTTATTGAGGCAAGCCGAGTCGTAACCTGTGATGACGAGGTCGAGACACTGGGTGTGACTACAGGCCTAAAACAGTCGACCGTCAGTGGTTTACTCAGTGGATATCCACTCCAATTGCTCAGTCGAGATCGCCAGAAAGAACACCAGACACTCAAACGTCTAAGGCAATGGGCTTATTCCATTACCCCAACGTTGAGCTTGTGGCGAGACGACTGCTTGCAACTGGAGATCAGTCGCTGTCTTTTGGTTCATGGAGGACTCGAGGCACTGTTGAAAAAGATCGCCATTGAATTCGATCAACGCGGATTTAGTGTATTCGCAGGTGTTGGTCCCAGTCGCGAATCGGCCTGGCTACTGAGCCAATTTAATCGCACTTCTGTCGCGTCGATTGCCGATCAAGGTCTACCCTTAGAGTCTCAATTATCAGCCATCCCTTTGTCTTATCTGGACGAATTCCCCAAAGACACAGCAGCACTGGCTAAAGCCGGCGTCCGTATATTCAAGGAACTACTAATGCTACCCAGTGCTTCTATCAGACAGCGGTGCAGTCATGAATTTTCACTGTGGATCGACCGGCTCTTATGCCGGGTTGAAATCGCTCTGGAAGATTTTCAACCCGACCCGGAATACAGCGACGTTGCCTGGCTCGGTTATGGGTCAAAAAATAATCAGGAACTAATTCCGCCAATGACGGCTTTATTGGAGAGGCTCTCTTTATTTCTTCGACATACACAGCTTGAGACACCGCAGCTACGCTGGGTATTTATACCCACTCAGGGACAGCACACGCCCCTAGATATCCGCAGCAGTGAATGCCACAACAATCCCAAACGCTGGTTGGAACAGTCGCAGCTTAAGCTCGATCAAATGGTGTTCGAAGACTTGATTGAAGGCATACAGCTCGAGGCCTGTGAGCTTTCTCCAGTGCAACACCGGACCCAGGACCTCTTTTTAGAATCCAAACACCAAGAGCCCTTATCGCAATTGATCGATCGTTTACGCAGCCGTCTGGGTTTTCAGGCGGTCACTCATATCTACGAACGCGCCGAACATTTACCCGAATTTTGCTCTTATACCGATCCCAATCAACTGACGACAGATACCGATGGCAGTTCAACACGCAACCGCCCATTTTGGTTGCTGACCGCACCTCAGCCCATCAGCCAGCGAGGTAATCAACTGTACTGGATGGATGCGCTGGACATCGTCAAAGGGCCTGAGCGCCTCGAGGACTACTGGTGGAGTCAGCCCACAAGTCGCGATTATTACATTGCCAAAACAGGCAGTGGGCAGCCTGTCTGGATCTTTCAAGATCGCCACAGCCGCTGTTGGTTTTTGCATGGTTTATTCGATTGATATGACGTTTCTCGAGGTGATATTCCTAGTCACCTGACAGGTTTACTCGGTCACCACCCATATCAAATCATCTGTTTCAAACCCAAGCGACTTGCTTTGAGCAATAAAGCGCTCGCGTATGTCCGCACTCACCTGCGGCTCACGCGCCAATAGCCACAAATAATCTGTGTTGTAACCCGAGACAAAGGCATAGCTATAATCGCCCGCCAACTCGAACACAGCGTAGGTACCGTAGAAAGGACCAAAAAAAGAAACCTTGAGGTGCCCCACATCCCGGGACCCCATCGGTTTAGCAACACCTTCAGCTTGACGCCACTCCCCTTTCTGCGTGTTAAAACCCTTATTCAACACAGAAATTGAACCGTCTTCATTGAGGCCGTAGGTTGCCGTAACGCGCTCTAGGTTGCGCTCAAAGCTGTGATCGAGACGGGCTATTTCATACCATGTGCCGAGGTAGCGCTCAGAATCGAAACCAACGACAGGCTCGACATCATCGGGCAGGCCAGTGCAACCCGCGATCAACACAGCAATACAGGCAGTAACCATCCGTTTAAACATGGCGTGACCCTCCTTCACTTGAAGATTCAGTCGTCAGTATGACTGACAACTGAATCGATGTGGGGTTTATTGCCAAAGTCATTATACTGTATAAAAATACAGTATTTTGATATGTCCTACGCCGAGCTCCACTGCCTCAGTAACTACAGCTTTCTCAGAGGCGCATCGCACCCATCCGAACTTGTGGAGCAAGCGGTACATCTGGGGTATTCCGCCTTGGCGATCACGGACGAATGCTCTCTTGCAGGTGTTGTCAAAGCACATGTCGTCGCAAAAGAGCTCGATTTCAAACTCATCATTGGCAGTGAATTTAATGTCAGTGAAGGATTAAAACTCGTCGCTATTGCACCATCTCGGGCGGCTTACGGTGAATTATCGAACTTGATCAGTCGCTCGCGACGACGTACCGAAAAAGGGCAGTACCTGACTCACCTGCGCGATATTTATTTTCACCTCAAGCGCTGTTTCATCATTTGGCTTCCAACACGCATTGACGAGGAGAAGCAGCACGCTGACATACTGTCACGCCGTTTCGCTGATCAATTTTGGATTGGCGTTACGCAGCTCTTGCATCACGATGACACCGCGCGCCTAGACGAGTTACAGCAGATTGCATCCGAACTAAAGGCGCCGCTCATCGCCTGTGGCAGCGTGGAGATGCACTCCGCGAGTAGAAAGATGCTGCACGATGTCGTAACGGCCATACGCCACAACAGTTCGGTGCAGGAACTTGGGAAACGACGGTCAAGTAACAGTCAGCAACATCTACGGCGCCTCGATAAGCTGCTCCCGCTCTACCCTCCTGAGCTGATTGGCGAGACCTTACGACTGGCACAGCAATGTCATTTCAGTCTGGATGAGCTTCGATACGAATACCCGGAAGAAGTGGTTCCGAGAGGTCACTCGGCCAATAGCTATTTGCGCGAGTGTGTCTCAGAAGGTGCGAATAAGCGGTGGCCAAACGGCGTCCCTAGTGACATACACAAACGTATAGAGCACGAGCTCGAACTCATCACTGAACTCAACTACGAGTATTACTTCCTCACCGTTTATGACGTTGTTAATTTCGCGCGCCGAAGAGGCATCTTGTGCCAAGGTCGAGGCTCAGCAGCTAACTCAGTCGTCTGTTACTGCCTGCATATTACCGAAGTGTCGCCCGAGCATGTGTCACTGCTATTCGAACGCTTCATATCGCGGGAGCGCGATGAACCACCTGATATCGATGTCGATTTCGAGCATGAGCGACGCGAAGAGGTCATCCAGTACATTTACGAAAAATATACCCGTCGGCGCGCCGCCCTGGCAGCAACTGTCATCACCTATCGCTCTCGTAGCGCAGTAAGAGACGTCGGCAAAGCACTTGGAATGGACGCTGTCTTCGTAGAAGACCTGGCTAAATCACTCGCGTGGTGGAATCGAGAACGTGAGCTCACTGCCAAATTTAAGGAGCAAGGTATTCAGGCTAGCAGTCAACAGGCTGATCTCTTCTTGAAAATGACACAGCAAATTCTCGGATTTCCACGGCATTTATCTCAGCATGTCGGCGGCTTTGTCATTAGTCGTGGCCCTATTTCGAATTTGGTGCCTATCGAAAATGCCAGCATGCCAAACCGAACTGTCATTCAGTGGGATAAAGAAGATATCGAGGCTTTGGGTTTACTGAAAGTAGACATCCTGGCGCTCGGGATGCTCTCGGCTATTCGTAAGACACTTGCTCTGATTCAGCGAAATACGCCTGCCATTCGAAGCATTCAGGACATCCCGAAAGACGACCAAGCCACCTTCCGCATGCTGCAAACTGGGGACTCTCTGGGTGTATTTCAGATTGAATCAAGGGCACAGATGTCGATGCTCCCGCGGTTAAAACCGACCTGTTTTTATGACCTTGTTATCGAAATTGCCATTGTTCGGCCGGGACCTATTCAGGGCGACATGGTGCATCCCTACCTTAGACGACGTGCCGGGTTAGAGCCCATCACTTACCCAGATCCAGCTATCCAGTCGGTACTTGAAAGCACGCTCGGGGTGCCGATTTTTCAGGAGCAAGTCATTCGGCTAGCCATGGTGGCTGCCGGATTTAGCGGTGGAGAAGCTGACTCGCTCAGAAGAGCCATCACCAACTGGGGAAAAAATAGCAAATTGCTGACATTCGAGAACAAGCTTAAAACAGGCATGTTAAATCGTGGGTATAGCGCAGAATTTGCAGACCAGCTCTTCAGTCAAATTAGAGGGTTTGGCGGCTACGGGTTTCCGGAATCACACTCGGCTAGCTTCGCCCTGCTAGCGTATGTATCTGCGTGGTTTAAGCGCCATCACCCCGGTGCTTTCTATGTCGGTCTACTCAACAGTCAACCCATGGGGTTTTATACGCCCTCACAGCTCATCCAAGACGCAGAGCGACACGGCATTAGCGCGCTACCTGTAGACGTCAATACCAGCGACTGGGACCACCAATTACTCTCAACACCGCAGTCATCCCAGAACACCATTCGCCTAGGGTTGCGACTGGTTAAAGGGCTCAGTAGACGCGGTGCAGACCAACTGATTGATGCGCGGCGCACAGGGCTTTTTCAGTCGGTCATAGACCTTAAACGACGCGCAACATTGGATAAGGACGATTTAGAGGCGCTATCTGCTGCTGATACCTTGTCAGCACTCTCGGGACATCGCCACAAAACACATTGGGCTGTCATGGCCGTCAAAGAACCCCATCCGTTACTCAGTGATGAGCACTCATCTGCCGAGGAGGGTGCTCTCGCCATTACTCCTCCCTCAATGACGGAAAATGTTTTATTTGATTATCAAAGTACCGGCCTCACCCTGCGCGCACATCCCCTAGCACTCTTACGGCAACAATCGCCGTTCGATCAATGCCGGAAACAATCCGAGCTCATCACCATGGGTAATCGCCGCTTTGTAAGAACAGCGGGGCTTGTCACCTGCCGCCAGCGACCGGGAACTGCATCGGGTGTTGTGTTCCTTACGCTCGAAGATGAAACAGGAAACATCAATGTGGTGGTCTGGCCCCGCGTTCAAGAACAGTTCAGAGCCGCACTGATGACCGCGCAAATCCTACTGATTAAGGGTACCGTCGAGTCACGTGATGGCGTCACACATGTTATTGCCAGTGCCCTCTACGATCACAGTCATGCACTGAGTGATCTGGCTGTTAAGTCGAGGGACTTTCATTAAGAGCTAAATTAAAAGCGACATTAAGAACTGTGGTCAGTGCTCCATAAAACCAGAGCTGACGGTCGCACCTCGCACCGAGGACTGACGTCTCGAATATCCTTACGGCGATGACTGAGTTATAGGCACCGTTACTGGCTGGCCTTCAACGCCTGCATACACCACTAAAATCACCGCTTCTTCTTCGCCGATGTTGGCGCCACCGTGCGGCTGATTCACCAATTCGACAACGGCATCACCCGCTCGCGCAATATGCGTTTTCCCGCTGTCAGTTCGGACTTCAATCATCCCTTGCAGAACGACCCCTGCGGTCATAAAGGGATGTTCATGCAGCGGCAACGCCATACCCGCCGGAATGGTAATGCGCGCAACCGTGACTTCAGGCTGACCCTCCGCGTAGGGCTCGAGCGTCGAACCGCCCCAGTCTCGACTCGATTTAACGAGTACCGTTGTTTCAATCTGCTGCTCAGAGGCAAGCGAGACTGTGGCAAGCAGTAACGTGAGAGCCAAAGAACCGAAGGTACAAATCTTTGAGCGCGTCGCAGAAGTCGTTCGCATCATGGTTAGAGCCGCCTATCAACACGGTTCTGCAGAATAAGGCAGATAGACGCAGAGAAACAGGTGGCTGCCTTATTCCGAATCAGCCGATACCACTGCCATGAGTTCACCCATGCCACCCTGCGTAATCAGAAACTCGATGGGCCTACAACAGACCTGACAATCTTCAATATATTGCTCTCCAAGGTCCTCGGGGTTAAGCAATACAGAGATGGACTCCCAGCAGTATGGGCAGTCAATATACGACTCTTGAAGTGCCCTATCCACAGCGCTTAGCTCGCTTGCTTCAGCGGCTCTACTTCGGCATGTCGCGATGAGAATATGAGTGCGCCGTCAGAGATGGCACTGCCACGGAACATTTTTTTGTCTTTGCGATAGTTTTGCGGGTTAACCCATGGCATCTGCGTTCCCTGACGAGGCAATTTGGGCATCATGCGCTGCATGTAGCCCGCAGAGAAATCGTGTATCCAATATCGCTTCTCCATTGTCTTGGCCAACAGGTCGGGAATACGAGGAGTTGCCTGCTCAAACCCGAATTCTTCCATGTGATTAAGTACCCGGCAAACCCACTCTGCCGTGAGATCTGCTCGCAAGGTCCAGGACGCATTGATGTATCCAAAGGTTTGGACCATGTTAGGGATGTTGGAGCACATGACCCCTTTGTATGTCCATTCATCCGCGAAGTTGACTGGCTTTCCATCGACCGAGAAGTCAGCTCCTCCCAAATTGAGGAGCTCGATGCCTGTCGCTGAAACAATGATATCGGCGTCCACATGTTCTCCCGAACCCGTCACCAATCCAGTAGCGTCAATATGTGAAATAGTATCGGTAACTACCCCCGCTTTGCCTGTTCTAAGGGCGGTGAACAGATCATCATCAGGCACCAAACAAAGACGCTGATCCCAGGGGTTATAAGTCGGTGTGAAGTGCTTCTTAACATCCACAACGTCACCAACCGCCTTTTCAACCTCTTCCAGCAGATTCTGAGCCACCCGATCGGGGTTGGTTCGCGTCTGGTTGTAAATAATCTGTTGCCAAAGAGTATTTCGAAAGCGAACCAAGCCATATGCCCAGGTCGACGGCATAATGGCTCTCAAGAAATTAGCGAAGCGATCAACCGACGGTCTCGACACAACGTAGGTGGGTGAGCGCTGCACCATGGTTACTTTCTCGGCACTCCGCGACATGTTGGGAACCAAGGTCATTGCCGTCGCACCACTACCAATTACAACGACCTTTTTACCGCTGTAATCGAGGTCCTCTGGCCAGAACTGGGGATGAACCCACGTACCTTCGAAGTTGTCCCGACCCTGAAATTCGGGTTCGTGACCTGCGTCATAGTTGTAGTAGCCGGCACACATCAACAAAAAATTGCAGCTGTAATACAGAGTTTCACCGTTGCTTGTCTCAACCGTCAGTAACCAGGATGCCGTGCCTGTCGACCAGGCCGAGGCAATCAGTTTATGCCCAAAGCGAATCCGGTCCCTGATACCGTAATCGTCAGCGGTCTCATTGACGTAGTTCCAAATGGAAGGTCCATCAGCAATCGCTTTTTCGGCACGCCAAGGCTTGAAGTTGTATCCCAGCGTGTGCATATCTGAATCGGAGCGAATGCCAGGGTATTTGAACAGATCCCAGGTACCACCAATGGCATCGCGACGCTCAATAATCATGTAATCGCGGTTGGGGCAGTTCTTTTGCAAATGAACTGCGGATCCAATCCCCGAGAGACCGGCTCCCACAATCATCACGTCCGTATGGATCGCTGTATCTGGCGTGTTATTCATACCGTATGCCTTTTTGTTGTCAGATCAGGACCAAGATCAGAGTCATAATTATCGCCCAAGTGTCTTATTGAAGGGAGATAAATTCAGCCACCTCAGGCTCACACTCGGCCAATCTGATATTCGCAGTAACGCATCTACTCTTTTATCTAACATTTGAAAAGAGTTGCCTCAGTCGCCGCCCAATACTGACCGGCCTTTTTCAGCCGCAATCCGTAGCCGCAATGCGTTCAACTTAATGAAGCCCTCGGCATCTGCCTGATCGTATTTACCTGCATCGTCCTCAAACGTTGCTATCGCATCATCAAACAGCGAATCTGCTGAACGGCGGCCCGTTACTATAACGTTTCCTTTGTACAACATGACACGCACATCGCCATTGACTACCGCTTGCGAATCATCAATCGCTGTCTGCAGCATGAGACGCTCTGGCGCCCACCAGTAGCCGTTATAGATTAATTTCGCGTAACGTGGCATCAACTCGTCTTTGAGGTGAGCAACCTCTCGATCGAGCGTTAAAGACTCAATAGCGCGATGAGCACGCAGTAAAATGGTGCCCCCGGGTGTTTCATAACAACCGCGAGACTTCATGCCAACGTACCGGTTTTCAACAATGTCTAAGCGACCGACACCATGAGCTCCACCGACTTTATTCAGATGCGCTAGCACTGTCGCAGGTGACATTCGCTCGCCATCGATCGCAACAACATCACCCGACTCGAACGTCAGGGTAAGCTCCAAACCCTCCCCAGGAGCAGCCTCAGGAGACACCGACCAACGCCACATAGATTCCTCAGGCGGGCACCACGGGTCTTCGAGTACCCCTCCCTCATAAGAGATGTGAAGCAAATTCGCGTCCATAGAGTACGGCGACTTCTTCGAGGCAGAAGAAAAATCAACAGGAATCGCGCGTTCGGCACAGTAGGCCATGAGGGACTCGCGCGAGTTCAAATCCCACTCTCGCCAGGGGGCGATCACTTGAATACCCGGCTTCAACGCGTAGGCTCCCAATTCAAATCGGATTTGATCATTACCCTTTCCGGTAGCGCCATGCGATATCGCATCCGCACCCGTTTCATTGGCAATCTCCACCAGTCGTTTCGCTATCAGCGGCCGAGCAATCGATGTGCCGAGCAGATACTCACCCTCGTAAATCGTATTAGCCCGAAACATGGGAAAAACAAAATCGCGGACAAATTCTTCCCGCAAGTCATCAATGTAAATCTCTTTGACACCCAAAGCCTCGGCTTTGGCTCGAGCTGGCTCGACCTCCTCACCCTGACCGATATCCGCCGTAAACGTCACAACCTCGCAATCGTAGGTATCTTGCAACCATCGAACGATGACCGAGGTATCCAGACCTCCGGAATAGGCCAGAACGACTTTATTAACGCTACTCATTGACGACTCCTGTAAATTCGGCGTGAAGTTTACGCGGGGCGACGCCCGATGGACAGTCGATCACTGCTAAACTAGCAATCAAGCGTCATTAAAGGTCGAAAAATGTCCCGCATTACGATTACCAAGCCAGATGACTGGCACATCCATTTGCGCGATGGCGACATGCTAGAGCGTACTGTTAACGATGTTGCGGCCTGGGCAAATCGTGCGGTCGTGATGCCCAATCTGACGCCCCCAGTCAAAAACGTCGCTGACGCAACGGCCTACCACAGCAGAATCATGACAGCGTTAAAGGGGTTCCCGAAGTTTGAACCACTCATGACCTTGTATCTGACTAACAGCACGACGCCAGACGATATTGTGGCGGCTGCCGCTTCACCCCTCGTATGCGGTGTAAAACTCTACCCCGCGGGTGCGACAACAAACTCGGCCGCAGGCGTGACAGGACTTGAGACACTGAAACCGACGCTCGAAGCCATGCAGTCGCACGATTTACCCCTGCTTATTCACGGGGAGGTAACCGATCCGGACGTAGATATCTTCGATCGAGAAGCAAAATTTATCGAGCGGACTCTGGCGCCCCTAACCGACGAATTCCCTGAGTTACGCGTCATCCTAGAGCACATTACCACCGAGGATTCGGTCAAATTTGTCGCTGAGTCGAGACCGGGAGTGGCGGCAACCATCACACCGCAACACTTACTGTTTGATCGAAACGACATGCTCGTCGGCGGTATTAGACCGCACCTTTTCTGCCTTCCTATCCTAAAGCGTCGTCAACACAAAGAGGCGCTGCGGCGAGCGGCAATCTCAGGCAATCCAAAGTTCTTCATTGGCACAGACTCAGCGCCACACACAGTTGAAACAAAGGAAGCATCCTGTGGTTGCGCTGGCTGTTACAGCGCGCACGCAGCAATACCTCTTTACGCCGAGGTCTTTGAGGAAGAAAACTGTCTCGATAAGTTGGAGGCCTTTACCAGTCACTTTGGTGCAGATTTTTACGGAAGACCCAGAAACAAGGAAACTGTGGATCTCGTCAAAATGGACAATCTGGCCCCCGAGAGTCTGGGGTTCGGACCCAGCACCGTGGTTCCACTACGTGCCGGTGAACTCCTCAAATGGCGACTGGAAGCGACTCGATGAGCGGCGGTTCTTCCGTTCTCTTTAAGCACCGATTCCGTGGCTTCCTCCCGGTCGTCGTAGATCTTGAAACTGGCGGTTTCAACGCAAGCACCGATGGTATTCTTGAGATTGCCGCAACCTTCTTCGATCTGGATGACACAGGACAACTGTCCGTCAGTCACACGATCGCGAGAAATGTCGATCCGTTCGAGGGCGCCAACCTTGAGCCTTCAGCGCTTGAGTTCACAGGGATTGATCCGGAAAACCCGCTACGCGAAGCGTTACCAGAGGAAATCGCACTGGGAGATATCTTTGGTGAGGTTAGACGCGAGGTTAAAGACAAGGGTTGCAACCGAGCTATTCTGGTCGGTCACAATGCGCATTTTGATGCCGGTTTTTTGAACGCGGCGGCCGAGCGCTGTCAAATCAAGCGAAATCCCTTTCACCCCTTCTCCCACTTCGATACGTCAACCCTGGCCGGCTTGGCCTATGGACACACAGTATTGGCCCAAGCCTGTAAAAGAGCAGGTATAGAGTTCAGCAACAGCGAGGCACATTCCGCAGATTATGATGCGCGAAAGACCGCAGAATTGTTCGCGGGTATAGTCAATCGCTGGCAAGCATTGGGCGGATGGTTGTGGCCAGAGGCTGATAGCTCTGACGAGATATAAGCTAGCCAGAGAGTTCGCTTAAAAGCTCATCCAGTTCATCAACGTAGACGTTGATATCTGTGATGCCCAGCAACTCATACTTCACCGAGTTATCAATGGGAAGCAGCTGTGTCAGCACATGGCAAATATTCCACGCATTGCCTGTGTCTACCGTGAGACCCAGTCGTCTGACTTCTGGGTGTCGCTGCAAACCAGCCAACACGTCAATCATCGATCGGCCTTCTTCAGGAATCTCAACCGAGTCGGGACGAGGTTCAACATCAACCCGCGCCATATTGAGACCCGAGTCTTCTCGCCACACCTCGTCGATGTGGAAGCGCTCAGCACCCTCGATCGTAATCCCAAGCAAACCATTGGACAGCTGATCCCAGTCCACAATCGTCGCCATGGTCCCATAATCACCAAGATCTAGATTGGTCACCGACGCCTCGGCAACCTCTGTGCCCCGTCTAATCCAAACGACACCAAAGCCCGTTCCCTCACGCATACACTTGGAAATCATGTCCACATAACGCCGCTCAAAGATCTGTAGTGGCAAACGGCCTGATGGGAATAGGACCGTTCCAAGCGGAAATAAGGGGATATCGATCAATTCAGGCTCCTTTTGGATCGCTCAATACTTCGAGTTCAGTTAATAACTTTAGCGCTTCTTCTCTCGAGCTACCGCAAAAGGCGACTTCCGCCTGGAATTGGCTACAGCAGGCTGGGCGTCGTGGGTCGCCGAATAGACCGCAGAGCCAGTTTTCATCAAGATGCACACATCGCTCTCCCTTAGCTTTACCATTGGGCATACCGTCGAAAGGCGTGTGGATCGCGGGAACGATGCAGCAGGCACCGCACCCAGCTCGACATTCCATTACGCAGCCTCAGGTCCGAGCGGCTTAAAGGTGAGCATCAACTTGGGAAGCAAGAGTAAGGCACCCATAACTGCCGCAAGCATTGCCATAACCGTCAACACACCAAAATAAATACTCGGTGTGAAATTGGATAAGGTAAGCATCGAAAAGCCGACAACAACTGTCAGCGTTGTGTAATACATCGCCCGTCCTATGCTGCCATGACTTCGGTACATTGCCTCACGATAGTTGTGATCAACCGCAAATTCCTTTCGAAATCTGTGGATATAGTGGATGCAGTTATCAACACCCATACCAACCACAATAGCGGCAATGGTAATGGTCATTATATCGAGAGGAATACCCGCGAGACCCATGACACCCAATACTAATCCGGCGGCAAGGATATTCGGTGCAAGCCCTAACAAAGCAAGCGATACCGATCGGAACAGCGCCAGGAACATGAGTCCAATGGCGACAAAAACAGCACCAAGCGTGAGTATTTGAGATGCATAAAGACTTTGCAGCACGTTGTTATAAAGCACCAACAACCCCGTAAATTTAACTCGAGTCTCATCGAGACCGGTGTCAGCCAGTATTTGTGCGTAAAGCGACTCAAGATACTCAGCTCTGCGCAGGGTTTTACTGGTTTCCATGGCGCGAACAGTGATGCGGGCCTGTTGCTCAACGGGGTCGTAGTAAGGCGCGATCAATACTTCGGCGACGTCCTCAGGCAAACTCCTTTCAACGAGCGCCAGCTCAACACTTCCCAGCTTGTCGTCATACAGGCGATCCATGACCGAAAAGCCAGTAGATAAGGACAGAACTTTCCCTGACTCTTCACGAGACTCAACAATGCTGTGAATCTGATCGATTAAGTCACGGCCCTCAAGGGAGAACCAGTAGCCAATCTCTGCAGAGTTCTCATCGGCGAACGACACATCCTCGCCAAAGGGATCATCCTCCCAAAAGTCGTCGCCACCCTCAAAACCCGACTCGCCATCGAAGGTATTCTCGTCATCAAAGCCGCTATCGATCCATCCATCGTCGGCTCCCTCACTCGCAAACGCCATAGCCACCTCTGGCTCTTCCACGGGCGGGTATAAAATAATATCGAGCGGTATGGTACCGCCTAGCCGAGAGTCCAAGAGCTCCATCCCTTGATAGATTTCTGTAGTGTCTTTGAAGTAGTCAATGAATCGGTTTTCAACTTGCAGTCGCGACAAGCCAATCCCCACTAACACCACCAGCAGACCCGTGACCACGATGACCGTGCCACCGAATCGCTCGACAGCCACGGCAAATCGACGCGTCATGCTCATCTCATCGGTCACACCCGCTGCGTTGAGCTCTGGCAGCAAGGCGATCAGAGCGGGTACCA
>JAACDF010000234.1 GCA_009937065.1 Gammaproteobacteria bacterium
AGTTAAAGAACGGGCGGTAGGTACTCAGGTGTCCTCTAGCCTATCGCCGGGCCAGGAATTCTTAAAAATTGTTCAAGCCGAGCTTCAAACGGTCATGGGAGAGGCTAACGAGCAACTCAATTTGGCAACTCAGCCTCCGGCTGTGGTTATGGTGGCAGGTCTTCAGGGGGCAGGTAAAACCACCTCGGTCGCAAAACTGGCCCGCTACCTAATGGAGCGAGAAAAGAAGAAGGTTACGGTTGTCAGTGCCGATGTGTACCGACCAGCAGCTATAAAGCAGCTTGAAACACTGGCCGATGAGGTGGGTGCGCGCTTCGAGCCCTCCAATGTTGATGAGCGCCCCGTTGATATTGTCAATCGAGCTCTTAAAAACGCGAAGACCGCATTTAGCGACGTTCTCTTGGTCGATACAGCCGGACGGCTAGCCATCGATGAAGAGATGATGGCTGAGATCAGCGCTCTTCATAAAGCGATCAATCCAGTAGAGACATTGTTTGTTATTGACGCCATGACGGGTCAGGACGCGGTGAATACGGCGACTGCCTTCGATCGTGCGTTAGCTCTCACAGGTGTGATCTTGACCAAGGTGGATGCCGATACGCGTGGTGGTGCGGCACTGTCAGTTCGCTCGGTTACGGGTAAGCCCATTAAGTTTATGGGTGTGGGTGAAAAGACTGAGGCACTCGAGCCGTTTTACCCTGATCGCCTAGCCTCACGCATCCTGGGTATGGGTGATTTACTATCGCTCATTGAAGATGCAGAGCGAAAGGTCGATAAAAAGAAGGCCCAACGGCTTGCAAAGAAGGTTGAGAAGGGTGGTCGCTTTGACCTAGAGGATTTCCGGGACCAACTCCAGCAAATGAAAAATATGGGTGGTATTGGCGCCATGCTGGATAAGATGCCGGGAATGGGGGGCATGGCACAGGCAGCACAGGCTCAATTAGATACAAAGCAGTTTGATCGTATGGAGGCAATAATTAACTCCATGACGGCAAAAGAGCGGAAAAACCCTGATTTGATTAACCCCTCACGTAAACGCCGGATCACAGCGGGTTCTGGTACCGCAGTTCCCGATCTTAATCGTCTCCTAAAGCAGCACAAGCAGATGCAGAAGATGATGAAGAAGATGAAAGGTGGTGGTATGCAGCGCATGATGCGCGGCATGGGCGGTATGATGGGCGGCGGCGGGGGCATGCCTCCGGGTGGTGGCTTGCCTCCCGGTTTCCCCAGGCGTTAATTATTCCTTCTCTGAGGACTTTAAACCTCAGCCGACTTCATGTAGGCTTCGCGACCTAAAATTTTGCTGTGGGATAAGCCCCGGCGGTAAACAGCTAGGACATAGTCATGGTTACAATTCGTCTCTCACGAGGTGGTTCTAAAAAGCGCCCCTTCTATCACGTGACTGTTACGGACAGCCGTAACTCGCGCGACGGACGTTTCATCGAACGCGTTGGTTTCTTCAACCCTATTGCCCGTGGTCAGGAAGAGCGTCTTCGTATTGACACTGATCGCATTGGTGCATGGGTGGAAAAGGGTGCTCAGCTCTCACCGCGTGTTGCTCGTTTGATCAAAGAAGCGGCAACCGAAGCAGCCGCTGCAGCCTAATAGGTTGACCGTGGCGCCACCCGACGCCACAACAGATCTCATTTCCGTCGCCACTATCGTTGGCGTCTATGGCATCAAGGGCTGGGTAAAGGTTCGTATCAACCTCGAAAATCCAGCTTTACTTACCTCTCTCTCACCTCAGCAACTTATCGATCCGCGAGGGAAACACCTCAGGCCGATCAAGGTTATGACCGTGCGATCGCAAGGTAAGGGATTCGTCGCGAAGCTGGCAGGGGTGGATGACCGAAATGCCGCGGAGTTGCTCCGAGGGCATGCGATTGAGATACCTGAGTCCTCACTTCCAGGCTTGGATGACGGTGAGTTTTACTGGCGCGACCTCATCGGTTGTCGTGTCGAGCTTAGTAGCGAAGATGACTCGCTGTGCCTCGGTAACGTCGATCACCTTATTGAAACGGGGGCGAACGATGTAATGGTGGTTCGTCCTAACGAGGAGAGCATCGACGATCGAGAGCGCTTGATTCCATGGCTTGAAGGCGATGTGATTCTCGGCGTCGATCTTGAATCAAGGCAAATTTCCGTAAGGTGGCATCCGGATGACTAACGAGGTGGCACTTTCCAAGTTTGGGTTTATTAGCATCTTTCCTGAAATGATCTCGGCACTAAGCGACTGGGGAGTCACTGGTCGTGCATTACGCGAGGGTCGATATAGCGTTGACACGATCGATCCACGTGACTTTGCTACTGACAGGCACGGGACAGTGGATGACAGACCGTATGGTGGTGGCCCCGGCATGGTCATGACAGCCCCCATCATGACAGCAGCTGTTGAAAGAGCTAAGGGTCTTTTGGGTGATCAGGCTCCTGTGATTGCTATGAGCCCGCAGGGGCAGGTCGTGGATGAGCGACTGTTGATCTCTTTATTGAAGCAAGAATCACTCATTTTTGTCGCTGGGCGCTACGAAGGTTTTGATGAGCGATTTATCTCCCGGTCGGTCGATATCGAGTTATCGGTTGGCGATATTGTGGTGAGTGGTGGTGAAATACCAGCCATGTTGGTGATGGATTCGTTAATTCGTCGCATTCCAGGTGTTTTAGGTGATGAATTGTCCGCAGAACAGGACTCTTTTGTTGACGGATTGCTCGACTGTCCGCACTATACGCGCCCTGAGATTTTTGAGGGTGAGACAGTGCCATCTGTCTTGCTCAGCGGAGACCACGCGCGCATTGCTGATTGGCGTGCGGCGCAATCGCTGAAACGAACCCTCGAGCGAAGGCCGGACTTAATTGCTGAGTCTGACTTGAGCGAAGAGCAGGGGAGTCTACTAGCGCGTTGGGAGATGCTCTAAGAATCCTACTGGGATTGAGCATGCTGACCTGAACGACATCACTAAGTGTGTGTTGGCGTAATAGGCTACTGCTAGAGAAACGTGTTTACGAGATTAACGTCTGCCACTGCTCGCTAAAGAGCAGTAAGCCAAGGAGATAGCCATGAGTGCCAACAAAATTATTGCGGAGCTTGATGCTGAGCAAATGACAAAAGACATTCCTGCGTTCGCGCCGGGAGACACTGTTGTTGTTCAAGTGAAGGTAAAGGAAGGTAATCGCGAGCGACTTCAGGCTTTTGAAGGTGTGTGCATTGGTAAACGTAATCGCGGTGTCAATTCAGCGTTTACAGTCCGAAAGATTTCTCACGGTGTAGGCGTTGAGCGTACGTTCCAAACGTACAGCCCATTGGTAGACTCAATCTCAGTTAAGCGTCGGGGCGATGTGAGACAGGCAAAGCTTTACTACTTGCGTGAGCTGTCTGGTAAGGCTGCGCGCATCAAGGAAAAGCTGTCTTAAGCAGCTTCTGTGGGCGAGGTCAGCAATGAGTCGCCTGATCTCCTCTGAACTCGACCGGTTTGTCACAGCGCTTTGGCTTGAGAGGGGCCTGAGCGATAATACTTGCCAGGCCTATCGGCGTGACGTGCAGGGGCTTGATCGCTGGCTGTCCGAGCAGCGCGATAGCAATGCATTGGCAGCATCGGAATCCGATATCCAAGCCTATTTGGGCGCGAGACTGGCCGACGGCAGTTCGCACCGGTCTATCTCCAGATTGCTATCGAGTTTGCGTAGCTTCTATCAGTACCTAGTGCGAGAGGGAGATATTCCTGCGGATCCGACGCAGCACCTCGAACGACCCAAGCCATCACGTCCGTTGCCAAAGTCATTGTCCGAGGGTGAGGTGGATCGGCTATTGGCCGCACCCGACCCAGCCATCGCGGTGGAACATCGTGATTTGGCTATGCTGGAACTGTTGTATGCCTGTGGTCTGCGTGTCTCTGAGTTGGTCGAGTTGACCCTGCCACAACTTAGTCTGAATCAGGGTGTGGTGCGTGTACTTGGGAAAGGCGGAAAAGAACGATTGGTGCCGCTTGGTGAGGCAGCGATTGACACGGTGAGCCACTACATTAAGTCGTCGCGTCATGACTTATTGGGTGGAAAACAGAGCGATGTGCTGTTTCCTTCGACAAGGAGGACAACCATGACTCGCCAGACCTTTTGGTATCGTATTAAAATCTATGCTCAGCGAGCGAACATTGAGGCTAGCTTGTCGCCTCACACCTTGCGCCACGCATTTGCCACGCACTTGATCAATCACGGTGCCGATTTGCGCGTCGTACAAATGTTGCTTGGGCATAGTGATCTGACGACGACGCAGATTTACACGCATGTAGCGCGCAGTAGAATGCAGGCGCTACATGAAAAGCACCATCCGAGAGGCTAGATTGGTGAAAACAGATTTTACAAGATGGTTTTTGACTGCAATCAGTGTGGTGATCAGCACCGTTGTGACGGCAGCATTTGCCAGTGGTGAGGAGAACTTCTCTGACGCGGCAGCGCGCCTTGAGGCCGGCCTATCCGCGATGGTGGGCAGTCCAATCACCATCGATCGAGTGTCTCCGACTGAATCCGAAGATCTCATTGAAGTCTCGATTGTCGATGGCCCTGTCCTATATGCCACCCGTAACGGCGACTTTTTATTGCTCAACGGTGATTTACTGAAAGTCACATCGTCCTCTATCTCTAACCTGTCGGAGGAACGCCGTATTACGGACCGTCTGTCGCTGATGGGTGAGCTGGATACGAATGACATGATTGTATTCTCTCCTTTGGAACCGCCTAAAGCGCATATCACTGTTTTCACCGATATTACCTGCGGCTTCTGCCGAAAACTGCATTTGGAAATGGATGACTTCAATCGGCGTGGCATTGAGGTTAGATATCTGGCCTTCCCTCGTGGAGGTATGACTTCCCAGGGTGCGAAACAGCTGGCGACAGCTTGGTGTGCGAGAAACCGGGAAGCCACGCTGACATCGCTCAAGGCCGGCGTCGAAATGCCACTTAATGACTGCGAAGGCAACCCAGTCGCAGAACACTATGCTCTCGGCAATCGTTTAGGAGTCCGGGGAACGCCTGCCATCGTAACCAGTGATGGTCAGATGATACCCGGATACCGCTCAGCTTCAGATATCGCGAGTCTGTTAGGTATTGAGTGAGCTCGTCACAGCAGTGACTGTCAGGAAAAGTTAATGAATCAGCAGTTTCAGCGCATTGAACGCTTACCACCTTACGTCTTCAATATCATTGGCGATTTGAAGCAGGCGGCGCGTGCGCGTGGTGAAGACATCATCGACTTTGGAATGGGAAATCCTGATCAGCCCACACCTGAGCATATTGTCGACAAGCTCAAAGAAACGGTAAATCGTGGTGACACACATCGGTACTCCCAGTCCAAGGGAATCCCTCGATTGCGCAGAGCGATCTGTAACTGGTATCAGTCGCGTTACGACGTTGAACTAGACCCGTCCAGTGAGGCCATTGTGACTCTGGGATCTAAAGAAGGTCTAGCACACCTTGCACTGGCGACAACGGGTGTCGGTGATGCCATTTTGGTACCAAACCCCTCGTATCCTATCCATCCTTACGGATTTGTCATTTCAGGTGCTGACCTTCGTCACGTGCCTATGACTGAAGACGGCGACTTCTTTGCTGAGTTGGACAAGGCTATCCGAACAAGTTATCCCAAGCCAAAAATGCTGGTGCTTAACTTCCCATCGAATCCAACGGGCGACTGTGTTGAGGTCGATTTCTTCGAAAAAGTCGTTGCGATTGCTCGCGAGCATAAAATTTGGGTTGTACATGATCTCGCTTACGCCGATTTGGTGTTTGACGGTTATAAGGCTCCGAGCATTCTTCAGGTGCCGGGCGCAATGGAGGTTGCAGTCGAGTTTTTCACACTTTCCAAGAGTTACAACATGCCCGGCTGGCGTGTGGGTTTTTGCTGTGGAAACAAAGAATTGATCGCTGCGCTCGCACGCATCAAGTCGTACCTTGACTACGGTATTTTCACGCCGGTCCAGGTGGCGGCTATCACCGCGCTAGAATCCGATCAGGCCTGCGTGGAGGAGGTCCGGCAAATGTATAAAAGCCGTCGTGATGTGCTCTGTGACGGCCTAAATGTCGCGGGTTGGCCCGTCACCCCTCCAAAGGCGACTATGTTTGTATGGGCTAAGATTCCCGCACCTTTCAATGAGATGGGTTCACTGGAATTCAGTAAATTACTGCTGAAAGAAGCTGGCGTAGCCGTTTCACCTGGTCTCGGTTTTGGTGAATATGGTGAGGGTTATGTTCGATTTGGCCTCATTGAGAACGAGCACCGTACTCGTCAGGCATTAAGAGGTATAAAAAAAGTATTGCGCGCTGGGCTCCCCAGTGACTGGGAAGCAGAATGACGACGAAAACAGTAAAAATCGGTATCTGCGGGCTCGGCACTGTTGGCCAGGGCGTGATTGCCCTGCTGGCAGAGGGGGGTGAAGTTTTGAGTCATCGCGTGGGTGGTTCAATAGAGCTTGCCCATGTGGCGACGCGAACACCAAGGCCCGAGGTCGATACGATGGGTGCTAAGGACTCACGAGACGTCTTCGCGGTCGCGCATGACCCCGACGTTGAGGTGCTCATTGAACTGATTGGCGGAACAACAGTTGCCAAGGATCTTGTTATCGAAGCGTTGAACCATGGAAAGCATGTGGTAACGGCAAACAAGGCGCTTCTTGCTGATTATGGTGAAGAGCTGTTTGCGCTCGCTGAAGAGAGAGGTGTTGTACTTCGTTTTGAAGCGGCCGTTGCGGGTGGTATTCCTGTCATTGAGGCCGTAAAAACGAGTCTTGCGGGTAACCATGTCACATCGGTCGCCGGCATTATTAACGGTACGGGTAATTTTATTCTGACTGAGATGGCTGCGAAGGGCCGAGAGTTTTCTGATGTTCTCGCAGAGGCGCAAGCACTGGGTTATGCGGAAGCGGACCCGACGTTTGATGTTGATGGCACCGATGCGGCGCAGAAGCTTGTTTTGCTTGCATCGCTCGCTTTTGGCGCACGCATCGACGCCGGCGCGCCTTATAAACAGGGTGTTGATAGCGTTGCTCCCGCGGATATCGACTATGCGCGAGAGCTGGGGTATCGCATCAAGCACCTTGGCATAGCCAAGCGCGAAGCTGATGCACTGCAGTTGAGAGTGCATCCCACGTTGATACCCGAGGCCAAAGCAATTGCCCAAGTGGATGGTGTTCTGAATGCCGTCATGATTAATGCATCGGGGGTGGGTGAACTATTGCTGGTGGGGCCTGGAGCAGGTTCACGTCCAACAGCCAGCGCCGTTATGGCCGACGTGATATCTGTTGCGCGCTCACTTGCTGCTAATGAACAACCAGATATTCACAGTATGGGCGTCAGCGTGAATACTTTATCGCAGCCAGCCATTACTGATATCAGCGAGGTCTCATCGGCCTGGTATCTTCGACTCGACGCAGAGGATAAGCCGGGTGTCATGGCGGCTATAACACAGTGTCTGAGTCATCATGGGATTGGCATTGAGTCATTAATTCAGAAGCCTGAGAGCGCTGCGCTCGCTAAGGTGCCGGTTATCTTGCTGACTGATGAGGCGCCCACAAGAGCCATCGAGCAGGCAATTGCCGAGATCGAGGCGTTGCCATCGGTAGGCGGTCCTGTGACCTGCTTGCGCGTCGAAAATTTTTAGTCCAAGGACTCGCACTATTATGTCGATACGCTACGTGAGTACCCGAGGCCAAGCGCCGGAGCTCAATTTTGAAGACGTATTACTGACCGGCCTTGCGTCGGACGGGGGCTTATATGTTCCTAACACTTTGCCAATCTTTGGCCGGGAACAGCTAACGGCCATGCAGGGTATGAGCTACCCCGATCTCGCATATGAGATTGTCTCGCCATTCGTGGGTGACTGTATTGATGAAACTGACTTGCGGGCCATATTAAACGAGACCTATGCGGAGTTTAGGCACCCTGCGGTTGCACCGCTCATTCAGCTCGATCACAACCAATGGGTATTAGAACTGTTTCAGGGCCCAACGCTGGCATTCAAGGACTTTGCTCTGCAATTGCTAGGTCGGCTCTTAGATCATGTACTGGCACGTCGTGGCGAGAAGGTAGTCATTATGGGCGCCACCTCGGGCGATACCGGAAGTGCAGCGATCGAAGGGTGTCGACGGTGCGAGAACATCGACATTTTCATTCTTCATCCTCATGAGCGCGTGTCAGAGGTCCAGCGTCGACAGATGACCACGGTGATCGCACCAAACATTCATAACCTTGCCGTTCAGGGTAACTTTGACGACTGTCAGGCGATGGTAAAGGCCAGCTTTGTTGCAGAGCCTTTCTTGCCCGATGGGCGTCGGTTAGTCGCTGTTAATTCGATAAATTGGGCGCGCATCATGGCTCAGATCGTTTACTACTTTTACTCGGCACTGGCGCTCGGTCGTATAGATTCACCCACCAGTTTTTCGGTACCTACCGGTAACTTTGGCGATATTTTTGCGGGCTATCTCGCAAAGAAAATGGGCCTGCCCGTTGAGAAGCTCGTTATTGCAACGAATAAAAACGATGTTCTGCACCGTGTGCTGACGGAGGGTGTTTACTCTCGGCTGTCTCTTGAGCCAACGTTATCGCCGAGCATGGATATTACAATTTCATCCAATTTTGAGCGCCTGTTGTTTGACCTGGCTGGCCGAGACGGCGACGAACTCAGCCGATGGATGGCTACCTTTGCAGAGGGGGGGTTGGCGCTGTCTGACGACGCGCTTGAGCAAACCAAGGCGATGTTTGACAGCCACCGTTGTTTGGATGACGAGACCTGCGATGAGATTGCTGACGTCTGGTCTCGTAACGGTTACCTTATAGATCCCCACACCGCAATTGGCACCAAAGCGGCGCGTACTTGTTGTGGTGATAGCTCGGTTCCGATGGTTACATTGGCGACCGCTCACCCCGCTAAATTCCCTGCCGCTATTGAAGCGTCGGGTATCGGTGTCAAGGCACAGTTACCGCATCACTTAGCTGATCTGTTTGAACGTCCAGAGGTATTTGATGTTTTGCCAAATGACCTCGCCCAAGTTCAAACCTTCATGGCTGGTAATTGCCGCGCCTGATGAGCGAAGTCATTGAGCGCCGGGAAGGCGTTATCTCACCTGCTTTGCACGATGCGTCTCTTCCTAGAGCGTTGAAACAGATCTACGCTAACCGTGGTGTGGATAACGTCAACGATATTTTACTGCCGCTCAATCAGTTATTGCCCCCCAGTGCCCTTAAGGGCGCTCAAGAAGCCGCTGAGATGTTGGCGGACGCGATCGAGTTTCAAGCCAGTGTCGTCATCGTTGGCGATTTTGATGCAGATGGTGCAACGAGTTGCGCGTTAGCCGTTTCGCTGCTGAAGCAAATGGGCTTGGAAGAGGTAACTTACCTCGTCCCCAATCGCTTCGAATACGGCTACGGTCTGACGCCAGAAATTGTCGGTATTGCGGCCCAATACCAGCCTGATGTGTTAATGACTGTTGATAACGGTATCGCCAGCATCGATGGCGTAATGGCAGCTCGCATGCTTGGCATGAGTGTCATTGTTACAGATCACCATTTGCCGGGTGCTGAGCTTCCAGAGGCCGATATTATCGTTAATCCCAATCAGCCCGGTTGTTCGTTTCCTAGCAAGGCCTTAGCGGGTGTCGGCGTCATGTTTTACGTGTTAACCGCGCTTCGAGCCGAATTGCGGCACCGGGGTTGGTTCGAGACCATGGGTATAGAGATGCCTAACTTAGCGGACTCCCTCGATTTGGTCGCCCTGGGGACTATTGCTGACGTTGTACCGCTTGATAAGAATAAC
>JAACDF010000235.1 GCA_009937065.1 Gammaproteobacteria bacterium
AGCTTGTGCTCGTCGGGTGTCACGTTGTGACCGCGCTTTGATTTGATCGTCATTACAGCTCCCTCACATGGCGCATGTCAGCCTTGCTGATACGCACGTTGCCAAGGCTAGGGAACCTAGCGTGAGTCCACTTGGTGCCGACCTTGTAGACCCAGCCATTATGAACACCAGTGTCATGGTGATAGCTAACGGGCTTAAAGCCTCGGTTGCGTACCTTGCGAACTGTCGCGTTTTTGATTTCGGATTTCATCACGTTCTCCGTTGTTGGTTTCCAACAGCTTAACACATGCCGTGCCGATATGCAAACACCTATACAAAAGAATTTATTCAAATAAAGTGTTGCACATCGACACGGATGTCCTTATTATGCAATTTCACTTACAGGAGAAACGTGATGACCGACAGAGAAATGACCGTTGAAGAACAACTGCTACACGCCGACTGCCACAAGTTTGCTCGTCTGCATGTCTTGAGCGCAGCGGAATCTATGATGCTGCCAGCCTTGTTCCGCAAGGGTGCGTCAGTGACCGAAGAGACGCTTTCTGCGTTCTCGCACAAGGCTTTGGAGATCAAAGAGCTTGGCGAGTATGTAGCGAAGATGGCTCGCAAGGTTGCTGCTACCGAAGACGGTAAGAAGCTGTACGCAGAGTTTTTGCAGGAGGGCGCAGCGTGAGCGCCCAAGCAAAGAAGGTTTTTTACAACCGAGTGCGCCGCACCTGCCTCAAGCACAACATCGACATCGTGTACGATGGGATGCCCAAGGCAGTATATGGCGTGGAGCTGGTCAAAGACGGTCAGGTGATGTTTGCTGACCGCAGTGCCGATAACATGCCGCTGGACATAAACTGGCAGCGGCTGCATCAGGAGATGGCCGATTACGGTTACAAGGGCGGTGTGAAATGAGCGGCAACCCACTCAAGCAAATCAACAATATCTACGGCTACGTCCGCGTATCCACAGACGAGCAGGTCAAGTCTGGTATCTCATTGGAGACGCAGAAGCAGCAGATCAGTGAGTTTGTGCGCGAGAAATACAACCGTGATGTGACTGAGTTTTTTGCAGACGAAGGCATCTCTGGCACCCATGCGGTGCTGGATCGACCCGCCAGCCGCGATATGACTGACGTGATTGACCGCCATGACGTGGTGATCTGCACTCGGCTTGACCGATTAAGCCGCTCCAGCTCTGACCTGTTGGGTTTGATCCCAGTGCTGCAAGACATTGGTATCACGATGTATTTTTGCGAGCAGTTTGGCGAGATGCCGATTGTCTACCCAGATGCCGCCAAGTCTAAGGGCTTGGATGCCAAGTTCGATATGAACTCGATGGCGAACCAGATCATGCTGATGGTGTTATCAGCGGTTGCCGAGATCGAACACGCGACCATCAAGGATCGCTTTGCCGCAGGCAAGCTTGACTGGGCCTCTCGCGGCTATGCGATTGGCGGATCTGCGCCCTATGGCTTTCGGCATGTTGAGGTGAAGACGGGTAGTAAGACGCGCAAGTATCTCGAAGAGGTGCCTGAAGAACAGGCGGTTCTGAAATCAATCTATCGCCTTCATAAGCGTGGCCTTGGCGCTCGCAAGATTGCCAAGCAGGTAAACAGCTTGCACGACATACCTCCGCTCACGCATTCAAAGGTGCAGCGCATCCTAAGCCGCAAATTTCAGGGTGTCCCTAACGCTGCATAGGCTCTATCATGGTGACTTAATTGGAGGTCACTATGACGGCTTTAGAGGATATTGAAGAGGCCATCGAGACGATGGAGGCTTCGCTTGCGACAGATTTCATGACGAATGCGGTGCGCGACATTATGAGCACTGCGGTTCAGCGTCTGAAAGATGCCAAAGAAAAGTTGACTGACTGATGTCTCAGGAAGGCTGGGGTCGCGGTACATGGGGGCAGGGTGCTTGGGGCACCCCGCTTTCTATTGATGTAACACCTACGGGACAGCAGGCGACTGCTGCTGTGGGCGCGGTCACCATCGACGGTGAGGCGAATGTTCCGCTCACTGGCTTAGCGATCACATCAGGCGTCGGCGCGGTCACTGTCATTGCCAAGGCAAACGTCACCCCGACAGGTCAGGCGATCACATCAGGTGTTGGCGCTCTTACGGTTGACGCGGAGGCGAATGTTCCCGTCACCGGCCAAGCAATCACATCGAGCGTTGGCTCTATTGAGGTTGTGGCTCGCGCTATCGTGCAGGTCACGGGCCAGTCGATCACGTCAGGACTCGGTGCGCCGACAGTCGATGCAGAGGCTAATGTTACGCTCACAGGTCAGGGCATTGCATCTGGGCTAGGAACCGTAACAGCCAGAACGGTTAACAATGTTTTTGTTGACGGCCAGCAGATAAACTCTGGTATTGGAGACGTGAGCACGGTTGCGGGTGCCATTGTGCAGCTCACAGGCTTGTCAATGGTTGCAAGCGTCGGTGATATTCTGGTATGGGGCGAGATAGACACCAACCAAGACCCGTCCTACAATCCAATCAGTACAACTCAGTCTGCGGGTTATTCGGCTGTCGATACCAGTCAATCCGCAGGGTATGAAGAGATAAAAGCCGGAAGAGATGCCGCTTAAAAAAATGCGAGGAAAATCAACATGGTAGCGTACACTAACGACCTCCGCTTATCGGAATTGGCCACCGGGGAGGGAAGCGGAACTTGGGGCAATACCACAAACACCAACCTCGAATTAATTGCAGAGGCATTTAGTTTTGGCACGGAAGCTATTACGACTAATGCTGATACTCATACTACTACTATTGCTGATGGGTCTACTGATCCGGGCCGGTCTCTCTTCCTCAAATACACTGGCACTCTTGATTCAACTTGCACCATCACTATAGGGCCGAACACCGTTTCTAAGCTGTGGTTCATTGAGAACGCAACGAGCGGATCGCAGAGCATTATCATTAAGCAAGGCAGTGGTGCTACGGTCACCATCGCTAATGGTCAGACCAAAGCCATTTACAGTGACGGCGCAGGCTCTGGTGGGGCGATGGTCGATGCGTTCCAAGACCTGTCTGTTCCTGATCTGTTTGTTGATGACGATCTGACGATTGGCGATGACCTTGTGCTCAGTTCAGACAGCGCAGTCATCACCTTTGGCGCAGATGGCGACACGACTCTGACGCACACAGACGGTTCTGGACTGACGCTTAATAGCACCAACAAGATCATGTTCAACGATGCGAGCCAGTTTATCCAAGGCTCGTCTGCTACGGTCTTGTCGCTTGGTGCGACAGATGAGATAGATCTGACCGCAACTGCCATTGATGTGAATGGCACACTTGATGTGAGCGGCACCACTGCATTCGGCGCGGCTGTTACGATCACAGAGACGGGTGCAGGTTCATCAGCAGGGCCGTTTCTCAATCTGCATAGAGACTCATCATCACCAGCAGATAGCGACTTGATTGGGATTATTCAATTTCAAGGCGAGGATGACGGAAGTAACGTCACTGCTTACGGGACTATTGCAGGCAAAATAGCTGATGTTACTGGGGGAACGGAAGACGGCGTTCTTTTATTTAACGTCATTGCCGCAGGCTCTTCTTTGGACGCTCTCACGCTTTCGCATAATGAGGCCGTGTTCAACAATGGCAGTGCTGACTACGACTTCCGCGTTGAGTCAAACAACCAAACCCACGCTTTTTTTGTTGATGCAGGTAATGACCGCGTCGGTATTTTTCAGTCCTCGCCAGCTAGTGCTTTAGATGTTGCAGGTGTAGTTACTTCTGACGGCTTAACCGTCGCTGGTACGGCAACGATTACTACAGCCGACAACACTACTACCTTAAATTTAATAAGCACTGACACAGATGCAAACGCAGGGCCGCATTTGAGGCTATCAAGAAACGTTACAGGTGCAGATTCAGATGCGTTGGGGCAGGTAGAATTTGCTGGGCGAGATGATGCGGGTAATGACTTTCTTTTTGCTCAGATCGAGGCATACATTGTAGATGCCTCCAACGGAAGTGAAGATGGCTATTTAGAAATCTTCCGTGGTGTTGGTGGAACAGAAAGAGTTAGTGCGATGATACTTTCTCCCACTGACACAGTATTTAACGAAAATTCCGGCGATATAGATTTCCGCGTTGAGTCTAACGGCAACGCTAATATGCTGTTTGTGGATGGTGGTGAGAATCGTGTCGGTGTTGGTATTTCACCTACAGAAACTTTGCACGTTGATGGGCGATCTCGTATTCAAAACCTTTATCTAGGGGAAATAAGTAGTAATTTTGACCTAGTTCAAGCCACTAGCAGCGCAGGTCTTTACTTAGTAGCAGGTACTTCAAATGTCACCCTTGGTACATCAGGGTTCATTTTCAACGAGGGAAGCGCCGACCGTGACTTCCGCGTTGAGTCTGATGGCAACGCTAATATGCTCCATGTTGACGCAGGTTTAAATGCGATAGGTATAGGGACTACTGGGCAGAGCGGTGTGCTACTTTATGTAGATGCTCCGGGCAGCACTCATGCGGCGGTGTTCAGAGCTGAGTCGACTGGATTTGCTCCGGTTATAGTCGACAATACATCTGGTAGTGGAACGCGGTTTCTTGTCAGTTTCAGAGCTAGTAACACGGAAGTTGGTAACATTCAATTTAACGGCTCTGCAGTACTATACAACACTTCTTCCGACCAACGCCTCAAGGATAACATCGTAGACGCACCTTCTGCTTCTAACGACATTGACGCTATCCAAGTGCGTTCGTTTGACTGGAAGGTTGACGGTTCACACCAGAAGTACGGCATGG
The DNA here is from genome assembly GCA_009937065.1 of Gammaproteobacteria bacterium. GTDB lineage: Bacteria > Pseudomonadota > Gammaproteobacteria > Pseudomonadales > Halieaceae > Luminiphilus. The sequence goes on from JAACDF010000235.1 coordinate 4,763, forward strand.
TTGCACAAGAGCTACAATCTGTTGCACCAGAAGCGGTATCTGGAGACGCTGATTCTGACGACATGATGGGCGTTGACTACTCAAAGTTAGTCCCAATGCTCGTTAAAGAAATTCAATCTCTACGTGCGCGAGTCGCACAACTTGAATCCAATTAAGGAGAAATAAAATGGCTATAACCACAACTTGGTCGGTCAGTAACATGACGCACAACGATTCGGACGGAGGCGTCATCCTCGTTTATTGGTCTTGCGTAGCGGCAAGCGATGGTACGCCATCCTACACGGCTACCGAAGGCGGCAAGCTACGTCTGACGTATGATGCTTCAAGTTCAGACTACATCCCTTACGCTGACCTTACTGAGAGCGACGTATTGGGCTGGGTATACACAAGCCTAATCGAGAGTGACGAAACGGCTACTGAGGCTAAGACTCGTATCGAGACTGACCGTACTGCCAAAGTGCAGGGTCAAATTGACCGTGCTGCCTCACAGTCTGGCGGAGTACCTTGGTAATGAGCGAAGAACAAAAGATTGTCATTAACGACGAAGAGCATAACGTGTCAGACCTGACCGTTGAGACCCAGATGCACGTTGCGCGTGTTGCTGAAATCCGGCAAGAAATCGCACGTTTGCAAATGCAGATCAACGAGCGTCAAGTTGTACTGAATGCTTACCGTGACGCTATCATCAATGCAGTTAAGCCTGCTGAAGATGAAGAGTCAGAAGCCGAAGTGGTGCAGTAATGGAGTTACTGGCTAACGCACTAATCACGATCACGTCTGTGGTCACTATCGCAAGCCTCGTGGCTGCAAGCACCCCCACACCTATTGATGACGGCTGGATCAAGAAGCTCTATGGCTACCTTGATTTGTTGGCCTTAAACGTCGGTAAGGCGAAAGACAAGTGACACCCTCCGAGAAAGCAATCGCAAGTCTCGAAGCGCACGAAAGGGAGTGCGCGGTTCGGTACGAGTCCATCGAAAAGCGTCTTGACTCTGGCAGCAAGCGATTTGACCGTCTTGAAATGATGATTTGGGGTGTTTATGTCACCGTTATTGTTGCGGTAGCTCTGCCCCAGCTACTGGCCTAACAGGATTGTTAAGCGGTGGTGATTGAATCTGTCGCAGCGGCGGGGTTGCTGCTAAACCAAATTAACCAAGTAATTCAACAGGTTAACGAGACAGGTTCGGGTGTGCAGCAGGCGATGGGACTGATCTCCGACTTTGGAGAAGCCCTTAACACGTTTGAAGTAGATCGTAAAAACTCTACGTTCAAGGCTCTTAGCCAAAATGACATCCTTAAAATACAAATGCTTCGTAGGCAATATGAGAGGCATTGGCAGAGCGTAAATGACTTGCTTTTGGTTGCCGACCCGAAGCTCTTGGACGATTTCAAAAGGGCCAAAAAAGAACAGGAAGAAGCACGACAGAGGCACATAGCTATGTTAGCTCGAAAGAAAAAAGCGCGTGCTATTCTTATCAGCCAGATTTTAGTAGGAGGAACGACGCTCCTGATTGGGGGGTCAATAGCGGTTGGAGCCATCTTTATCGTTATTAAGATATTCGGATGATGGCCTTCTTGTTAGTCGTTGTCATTAACGGCGAGCCAATACCCGATCAATTCTACTTTCGAGACATTACACGGTGTAACACGTTTGCGTATTACATCTCGACGGGTAAAACTAAGATCAACAACCGTTACCAGATGCAGGAGAATGTGACGGCATATTGCATTCCGAAGCGGATTGCGGCAAACACAAAAACATGGGATTAGAATGGCAGCAAAGAGATTAGAAGACGGTAGCGCCCACGGTCATATGATGGATAGAGATGGCGATGGGATTATCTCCGACGAAGAGCTTGAGACATCAAAACTTATCCAAGACTTAGAGCTTCAGCATGAGCGAGCGAATGCACAAAGAGCCATGAGTTGGTTTGCCCTATGGGGAATGCTGCTTTACCCCTCGTTGGTGGTTGTCAGTGAGTTTTTTGGGATGAACCAAGCGGCGTCGATTCTCGGTGATATGGCTGCGGTGTATTTTGTGAGTGTCGCGGGCATTTTGGCCGCGTTTTTTGGCAGTCAGGCTTGGTCAAACAGGAAATAGAATGTGGCAGATAGCGGGTGCTTTGGGCATAGCTTTGGCGTTGACGGGCGGAGCTTTTAAGATGTATGCGGATAAGGCTGAAGCTGAGAAAGAGGCAATGGCTACCAAGCTGCGTGTGTCGGCTGACAATCAGTTAGTGCTTGAGAACAGTATCAGCAGCCTGAACAGCCAGCTTGTGAAAGCC
>JAACDF010000029.1 GCA_009937065.1 Gammaproteobacteria bacterium
AGCGGCGTTATTGAAATTGTAGTAACCCGCAGTCTCCTCACCCGCAGCGATTAAGACATCGCCCTTGAAGTAGTCAGCGACCTTATTGGAAAGCGTGTAGCTACCTTCCACACCCATCGACACAGGCATACCCGCATCGAACTCGTAGCCGACAAAGAAATCAATGCCATCTGTCTGCAATCGCGGTCCGTTCACAATGTAAGGGTTAATTCGCTCGATACCACTCGCTGCACACGACCCAGCAGCTGTACCACCCTGACAGGTGATTTGAGACTGAATCGCCGCTTGAGCATCCCCGCCCGCGGCATACGCAGCAGCTAACTGAGTGTAAGCCTCGGCGATGATGGGGTTGTCAAAGTCGAAATACCAGTAGTCTAAGGTTGCATTCAAACTGTCCGTCGAGAGGACAAGACCGACGTTGTAGGTAAAGACTGACTCAGGATCTAAGTCAGGGTTACCCGTCGTGTCGATTGCTTTGAAGGCAATGGTTTGAGCCACGTAAAGCAGTGCGGTTGAAGCACTGGGGTCCAGCTGATTAGGGTCAGGTGCACGGAACGTGGTCTGCGCCGATGCTCTCAACGAGAAGGCATCATTAAACCGGTATTGGAGCGAGACTTTGGGGTCGACCGTATCGCTACCGGAGCCATAGTTCTCGTAGCGAATACCAATGTTAGCGTCAAGATTTTCACCCACTGATAGAGAGGCCTCAGCAAAGGCCGCATAGACCGTCTGATCGAGACTATAAGGCGAACCCGCCGCTAGGAAACTGTGAAGACCCGTTCGGTTTCCGCAGTCCATGTACCCCGTCACACGGCAAGGGTTAACGTTAATATTGCCAATATCATCGACACCCTGGCTCACGTCGTTGCGGCGATACTGTACACCATAAGCGATATCAGCACCGTCGAACGACTGCTGGAATACAACATCAGCGGTAAAGAGTTCATTTTTACCTCTCACGTCCCACTCGTCATCAATCCAGTCCTGAAGCGCTTGTGAGTTGGCAACACTCGCATCGTAGTTAGGGTTTACAAACTGACCGAAGTAGCCAGACTCAATTGCAGTCGAGAAGGGGTTGAAGTACTGACAATTACCCTGACCCGCGACAGCACCGTTGGCGCTGACCGTCTCATCAGGGTTCAACGTCGCACCACAGCCCTCACCACCGTAACCAAGGTAGGCGAGTTTCGTTTTCTCGATGCTCGCATCACGCGATGTGTAGCCACCCTTAGTGCGCGAGTAGGCCATGTTGACCGTGTAATCGACCTCGTCATTTACCGCGCCGCTGAGGGAGCCAGCAAAGCGATAGGTCTGGTGCTCACGCGGTGCGGTACGAGGGCCCGATGCACCCACACCATTCACACGTCCTCGGACGATGATATAGCTGGGATCAGCGGGCAAGGCATCAAAGTAGCCAGGGAATGCTGCTGCCAGACTTTGCCACGCTGGGCTGTCTGGGAAGACCGTCTGCACTGGATCGATGATGCGCTGCGGCGGGTACGCGGGAGATGTTGCCCAGTTAGGTACGTCCGTATCTGCATACATGGCCTCTAAATGCAGCGTAGAGCCATTACCCAATGTCCCGTTAATCTCAGAGAAGATTTCGTAGTGCTTTTCGTTTTCGACAAAATTATCGAACTGTGTGTACTGGAAAGTGCATGCTCCACCGAAGACCACACCGCCCACATCGGTACAACCTGGATCAGGACTTGCACCAACAATGGTGTCCAACCCTAAGCCCTGCCCATCGGGGTTAGTGTCTAAAAACGCGTAAAGCGTTCCTGGATTTCCGACGGTGGAGAAACCGTCGAACGGAAGATATCGCCCGTCGATCTGGGTGCCAAAGTCACGATCACGCTGTTTTAGCTGACTTCGCTCACGGTAGCCTGCCGAGGTAACCCAATTGAAATCGCCAATTTGCGTGCCAAAAATAGCCCCGAGAGAATAGTCACCATCGGAGTCTGCAATGCTGGCGTAGTTACCCTGTAGTTCGAATCCTTCGAAGTCCGAGCGCGTAATGAAGTTCACTACGCCGCCCACTGCATCGGAACCGTAGGTTGCCGCAGCACCTTCTTTCAATATTTCTATACGCTCAATCGCAGCGCCCGGTATCGAATTGATATCAACGAAACGACCAGCTGCCAGTCTGACAGAAACAGCCGCTTGCCGCTGTCCGTTGATTAGGACCAATGTCCTCGCGGGACCCAGGCCACGGAGGTTGACGTTGGCCAGACCCTCGGTAGCGTTCGACTCAAACTGGTTAGAATCACCATCTACACCTGAGCTGAAGCTTAAATTTTTCGTAAATTCCACGAGCGATGGACTGTTTTGCATGTCCATTGTTGAGCGGTCGTAGACTGAGACATTCGTTTCAGCATCAGTGGCAGTGCCCTTAATTAACGAACCGGTCACCAACACTTCTTCCAACTCGTTGGAATCTTGAGAATAAACCGACTGCGCTGAGAAAAGAGCGACAGCAATTGCCGACAATGCAAAAACGCCTTTCCCAAATAAACCTTTTCTGGCTTTTGTCATAGTACTTTTCCGTTTATTAAAATTATGAGTTTTTCGTCATGCTGGCGATAACGCACTAGCACTCTCTATAGATAAACAAGTTTGATGGGCAAATCAATCCCCAAGGTTGCGACGGTCCAAAAATCAAGGCGCATTGTAATTTTCCTCCGAGAGCGTTAGCGTTGATAAAACGCAGGAGCGATGGCCATGCAAGCAATCCTAAAACTGGATGTGGCAGGGCGACCCAGAGGCTGGCTTAGTCTTCAGGAAGCAATTTCTGCCTACGCTCGAGGCGATGTGATTTACGGCATCGGGGACCCGCTCCCCCCAGTGTTCGGTGGCACACAGCGACTCACCGGCATCCGATCAAAGCTCGTCCTTCAACCCATCGTTGCGCTCAATGGCAGGGTGTTTGATGACTTCACTCCACCACTATGCAATCGAACGCTTTTTCGTCGCGATGACCACCGATGTCTTTACTGTGGGAACCAGTTTCCAAGAAGCGAGCTGACTCGAGATCATGTGGCACCGACGTCGAGAGGCGGTACTGACAAATGGGAAAATGTGGTGGCCGCCTGCAAGCGTTGCAACTGGCTAAAGGACTGTCTCACACCTGAAGAGGCCAACATGCCGCTGCTGGCCATCCCCTTCAAACCCAACTCTTATGAGTGGCACTTCCTCGCAAAGGACCGAGTTCTAGCCGATCAGATGGACTACCTGTCGACCCAATTCAGAGCCGATCGCGACTGGGCTCACTAGGAAGTCCTAGCGCCGAAGAAAAAGTGCCTAATTTAACTTCTGCGGTAGCGATTCGGCACAAAAGGAAGGCCGACAACCGTTAGATCAACCTGTTTACCTCGCACAATAACGTGAAGCCCCGAACCAACCTGAGAGCACTCAGCTCGAACAAAGCCCATTGCGAGTGGACCGCCGATAGAAGCCCCAAAGGCATCCGAGCAAATCGTACCAACCTCATTGCCCTCACTATCTAGCAGGGCCTCACCCGTTCGGACAGGCCTTCGCCCCTCCACTCTGAGACCCACTCGCTTTCTTGCTACGCCGTCGGCGAGTTGTTGGTGAATAACTGATGCGCCGGGATAGCCGCCGGCCCTACTGCCACTCTCGCGTCGCTCCTTGGAAATCGCCCAACTGACTCCCGCCTCCACCGGCGTAATGTGAGGAGAGAGTTCATGCCCATGCAGGCATAGACCCGCCTCTAGTCTCAGAGAATCTCTGGCACCTAATCCAATAGCCTCAACCTCAGGCTCTGCCAACAAGCATTGCGCAATTCTGGCGGCCTCTGATGCAGACACTGAGATCTCAAAACCATCCTCGCCGGTATAGCCTGAGCAAGTAATCCAGACATCAATCCCATCGATTTGATCTTGGGCCGCTTTCATGAATCCGAGCTCGCGTCCGGCAGCACCTAAACGGGCCATCACCGCTCGCGCCTCTGGCCCCTGAATTGCGAGAAGTGCTCGGTCTTCATGGAGCTCAAACGTCAGATCCGGCAGCGATGACTTCAAGTAGGCAATGTCATCGTGTTTATTGCTTGCATTAACGACCAAGTAGAATCGCCCGTCTCCAAGATTAGTGGCAATGAGGTCATCTCTGACACCACCCACGTCGTTCATGAGAAGTCCATACGCGCTCGCCATAGGGGATAAGCCGAGAAAGTCATTCGGCATAATGCGCTCGAGTCGCTTCGCCACATCATCACCGGTCACTGTTATTTGCCCCATATGAGAGACATCAAATAAACCAGCTTGCGAGCGCGTGTGATTATGTTCTGCGATAATGCCGCTCGGATAGCTGATGGGCATACTGTAGCCAGCGAAAGGAACGAGTTTTGCTCCCAAGGCCTTATGAAGTGCCGTCAATGGCGTTTCGAGTAACAACTGAGCCTCCGATTGAATACAACCGTAAATAATCGTGCGGGTACTTAAATGACCACGCACATTCAAAATAATCTCGACGACCATCTACCAATGGCCGGCAAGCGGAGTATGAAGGACAACAATATGGCGCGTCACCCGATGCAAGTAGTGAGTTTGATTGGGATGCCAGGTAGCGGAAAAAGTACGGTGGGCGTGCTGCTAGCAAAGCGTCTCGGACTCGCCTTTGTGGACACCGATTTGTTAATTCAAGAGCAAGAGCAAGCGACGCTCGCCGAGATTATTGCGGCTCGCGGGCATGAAGCGCTGCGCATTATCGAGGAGCAGGTGCTTTTAGATATGAATATTGGTGCCTCGGTCATTTCAACAGGCGGCTCCGTGGTCTATAGCGAAGCGATAATGGATCGCCTGTCGAAAACATCCTCAGTGGTCTATCTGAGATCACAGCTCGCAACCGTTGAGTATCGAATTTCTCTGGCACCTGATCGTGGCATCGCCTCTCCCGGCAACCATACGCTAGAAGACGTGTACAACGAGCGCGTCCCGCTCTACGAGCGATATGCCAATGTTACGGTCGACGTCGATACCACCGCCCCAGAGACCATTTCTGGACACATTGTCTCTGCCTTGGACAGCTATTCTGGTTAGCCGGACGCGTCCGACTGCCTAAAGGCAATCCCCCCTAAACGTCCCCCTCTCGATAAACATTAGCCCTCGGACCGCAACTCCCACTTGGCACACCAGTTGCTGATCATCTGATGCTCCCGTCCGCTAAATTGGACTTTTTAGTAACACAAGGATGTGTATTCGGACGGGAGCATCTCACCTTCTAGACTTCCCATCTGCAACATTCCATGCAAATTTACTCAAAAGCACTTGTGGATTTTTGCGAAAGGGAGGACAGTTCAAGACAGCTCAAAAAGCGGTTAAGTTTTTTTACCTTTAGATACCTTGGGGGTGAACATGCAGGGCCGAGACCAAGACAATAGCGACATGTCACTTACAGACGATGTTGCAGAAACGATTCTCAGCGACTTCGATGAAGCGGCGCTCAATGAGATGGAAAAAAACACTCCAAACCTTTCTGACTCCGCGCGTCTAGCGGAAAAACGCCGCCGCGCCGAGGACCTTTTGGAGAGACGACGCTTGCGGGAAGAGTTAGGCGACGATGACTTCAACTTTGACTGAGCGGATAAGACTGCTAGGCCGCTGCTGAGTCGGTTTCCTCGCGCCATGATGCGACGTTACGCTCGATAACAAAGAAGGCGAACAACCACAAAATGGCGTCCCAAAAGTCCAAAAACTCCCCTTCGAAACCCCAATAGACTGCCGCAGCGAATAAAATGAAGTAGAGCAATAGTTTAATGGGGTAGATGACTCCACCACCCGACGTTCCGAGCCGTCGAGAGGACAGAACCGAGCGAACCTCAACTTCAAGCACAAGAACCACGAGAATCCATGCGGCCGCGTTTATGAAATCAGTAGCAGCGAGCCAAATAGCACTCTGCAGTAACTCGGGTGCCGCAAGTACACGATCATAGTTACTTAAAACCACCCAATTGCCTTCACTGCAAACATTGATCGTAAGAGGCTCAAATTGATCTAGATCCTTCAATAAAGACCAACTTTCATTTAAGACGCCACACTGCAGCGGATCCAGCGGTTCGCTCCCGAGCAAACCATAGAACTCCGCGAAATATCCCCAGCAAGCAATACATATGGTGGCGAGACAGATACCTCGGGTCAGCCGTATAGCACGACCCGTTGTACCTCGCAGAGTCTGGTCAGACAGCACATAGGTTTCGAGCTCAAAGAAAATTAACAGTACGAGCCATGCGGCGGTATCAATGGTTGTCGAGAAAATCTGAAAAACGCTGGCTAGCGAAGTGACTGATGTATTCAGTGCTGCAGCGGACTCGATCTCTTCGACGAGAAATAAATACACATTGTTGAGGAGTGCCAAGTAAACCGCATACTTAACCCATTGGAACAATGCTCGATTCTGTAAAGCTGCAGGCAACATAATCAAAGATAAAAGATCAAACTTGGAGCAGTAGGTGCTCTCGCTCCCAGGAACTAATCACCCGATTAAACTCTTCGAACTCATCTAGCTTTACGGCGGCATAGGCTCGAAGGAAGAGAGACCCCATCACACGGGAAAGATCTGTATTTGCGTTCAATCGTCGTACAGCTTCTTCCAACGAACGCGCCACCTCAACACTGTCATCATTTGCAGTACCTTGATGCGGTGCTGTTGGCTGTAATTTGTGCTCTAAGCCGAGTAAGCCACTCGCCAGCGAGGCTGCTATCGCGAGATACGGGTTGGCGTCTGCACCTGGGAAGCGATTTTCTACGCGTCGATTGACAGGCGTACTATCGGGCACACGAAATGCCGTGGTGCGATTATCGTAGCCCCAACTTAAATTAATAGGTGCTGAGATATCAGGCGCTAGCCGCCGGTAAGAGTTCACATTGGGTGCATAGAAACTAATCAAGTCCGGCGTATAACGTTGTAGCCCCGCGATGTAATGCATTAGCTCTGGAGTAGGCTGATCGTCAGCACCATTAAAAATGTTATTCCCCGTCTCTAGTGACAAAATACTTTGATGGATGTGGAGGGCTGATCCTGGCTCCTTTTGCATAGGCTTGGCCATGAACGTGGCGTACATATTGTGGCGCTGCGCTGTCTCACGAACGGTCCGCTTAAATGCGAACACCTGATCGGCCATGTCCAATGGGTCGCCGTGATTGAAGTTGATCTCGAGCTGCGCAGCACCGTTTTCGTGTATCAACGTGTCGACGCTCAGCGCCTGCGCATCGGCAAAGTCGTACATGTCCTCCACAAAATCCTCAAACTCTGCCACCGCATCAATACTAAAGGACATTCGCGCCACTTCACGACGTCCTGACCGTCCCTTGGGCGGCATCAGCTCGTAGTCTGGATCGGTATTTTTGTGGACCAGGAAGAACTCGACCTCTGGGGCCACCTCTGCCCGCAGGCCCACCTCCTCGTATAGCTTAATGATATGCCTAAGGACATTGCGTGACGCCAACGGGTGCGGCTCCCCGGATGCCTTGTAGCAGTCAGCGATAATTTGTGCCGTGGGTTCGCGTGCCCATGGGACCTTTCGTAACGAATTTGGATCAGGGACCAAGAGCATGTCTGTATCTGTGGGTTCAACAAAATCCCAATGATCGTCGGTGTACTCACCGGTAACCGTTTGTACCATGATGGACTCTGGAAGCTTGAGATCACTCCCGCTTAGAAATTGATGCGCGGGGATAAATTTCCCTCTCGCATTACCCGTCATGTCAGGTACAAGGCATTCCACTTCAGAAATATCGTTCGTTTCGAGCCATGCGCGGATTTCCGCCGCATTCTTGTGAACAGGTGTATCCCTCAAATCAACATCGGGCGAATACACAATGGTCTTGTTTTTGTCAGTTCGGGTTTTCGACGTACTCATAAAGCCTTCATATTGTTGCAGGACATTCAGTATGGTGTGGCACTTCGCGGCTATCAAGCGGCATAATTGCATCATGTCAAAGTTTGAGAACAGTTATCCCAGTAGTTGGTACGTCGCGTCGTCACCGATACTGGCCGAGCAGCCAGCCGCTCGTGGAGAGATGTCTTTCGATGTCTGCGTGGTTGGAGGCGGCTACGCGGGTCTGTCGTGTGCCTTGCATCTGGCAAAAACGGGCAAATCCGTTGCCGTTCTGGAGGCGGAGCGAGTTGGCTGGGGGGCTTCTGGACGAAATGGGGGCCACGTCGGGACCGGGCAGAGAGCCGACCAACATTCGCTTGAAAAATGGTACGGCAAACCCACTGCGAGAGAACTCTGGCGCATGGGGCTAGACGCCGTTGATTTGGTCTCGGATCTCATCAAAGAGCACGAAATCGACTGCGAACTCGGCAAGACCAATATCCATTTCGCCGCAAAGAAATCGCACGTCAACGAGTTACGCAACGAAGTGGATCATCTACGTACAGAGTACGGTTACGATCTCATAAGGGGTGTTGAGTCATCATCACTCGAGGAGCTCACGTCCGGCAAAGGCTTTCACTACGGCGTCGTCGATCATGGTGCACGACATCTTCACCCACTAAAGTATTGCCTCGGTCTAGCAAAGGCGACCATGGCGGCAGGAGCCTCCGTCTTCGAAACGAGTCGGGTAAAAAACATTGTTACTCGAAACGATCACGCCGTTGTGTCGACAGACAAAGCGACGATCAGAGCGCATAAAGTGGTTCTCACGTGTAACGGTTATCTCGGTAATTTATTCCCGCCGATCGCCAGCAACATCATGCCTATCAATAACTTCATCGTTGCGACCGAACCGCTCGATGAGGCAACAGCGAGGCGGGTAAATCCACTTAACGCTTCGTTATCTGACAGTCTTTTTGTCATTAACTACTGGAAACTCTCAGCGGATCGGCGATTGATCTTTGGCGGCGGCGAGACCTACAGCGATAAATTTCCCGATTCCATCAGAGACTTTGTCCGACCGAAGCTACTTGCGATATACCCTGAACTTTCGGACACGCGACTTGATTATGGGTGGGGGGGGACGCTTGCCATCACCCGAAATCGCATGCCCGATCTCGGACTCCATAAGGGTGTGGTTTATTACGCTCAGGGTTTTTCAGGGCACGGCGTTCCGACAGCAACCATGGCGGGTAAATTGATTGCCTCCGCCATCGACTCGGCTAGTGATGATTTTGATTTAATGTCAGGCCTACGGACCCTAAAGTTTCCTGGCGGCCCGCTGTTGCGACGCCCTTCGTTAGTGGCTGGAATGCTTTTCTACAGCCTCAGAGATCGTCTGGGTCAGTGACTTTACCGACACCACGTTTCTCAACACATCAAAAGATGCTTTTTGACTACTAATCGCCAATAGTGACAAATGCGACCGCAGAGTACGGCCGAACTGCGAATTGCGAAACCCTCATGGTATCTTTGCGATCCAAGGTGAGGAACAAGAGTTATGGGACAGCTGTCAGGTAAACCGAGCGCATTGTTGGTGATATCGGACAACCACCTTGCAAAGCAGCTCACTGAGTCACTGCATATTCAAGGCTACAAAACGGTCCGGGCGCCGCTCGCACGTGACTGTTATTCTGCCTGGTCTTCTCCTGAACGATTTACTCTTTGTTTGGTTGATCAACACCTTGAAGATCAACCCGGACACGTATTGGCGAAATACCTTGCTGAAAACAAGGCGAAGAATGTGGTTCTCTTCGGTAACTTGGCAGATGCCGAGATGCGACTGGGACTCTACAGATCAGGCGTGAACTTGCTATTGAGAGACCCCGAGGGCACTGCGGAAATCATTGCGGCAATCGAGGCCATGGCAACTCCCGTAGTGAAGAGCTCACCCAAGCCTGCTGCGGTAGTTCCTTTTCCCATTAAAGCTTCGGGGAACGTTCCATGGCAGGTAAAGGCCCTCCAACGAGAGCTAGTGGCGCCCAATGGGCAAGTGGTGGCACTTACTCGCAACGAAGTCAAAGTCTGTCTGGCGCTTTCTGAAACGCCAGCTGCGCCCACTAACCGTGAGGCGCTGACTCGATCTCTCTATGGAAGGTTTGACTCACCGGCCAATCGTGCCCTAGACGCGGTAATTAAGCGACTTCGACAGAAAATTGTCGCCAAAGTGAGTTCAGTGGATCCTATTACAACGCATTATGGTGAGGGACATCGGTTCACTGCGCCTATTATCGTTGTCAACCAGTAATGCTAAGTCTTGGCTCACAGTAGTCAGCGTCACTGATTTCTATCAACATACCCCGTTCGCGGCACCACAGCTCAAAATCCGCGATGTGAGCTTTGGGCTTGCCCCACACCTCTTGCATGATGGCAGCTTCCGTTTGTGTAGATGATGAGTCAGTGTCTACGACAGTCAGTGCAAAACAATTACGTAAAGTCACGACCTCATCCAACGAAAAATACAGGCTGGTTTGCGGGCGACCTCAAAAAATATTGAATCGGCCGATTAAGTCCAGCTTGGAGCCCCCTGAATGCGCTAGCTGCACCAATGTGACTCAGTTGAAATACCGAGCGGCGTCCTTCGAGTGACACCCTAGGCCGCAACCCTCTTTGATCTGTGAACCCGTCTTTCATCGCGAGCGCCTCTCAACCAATGACTGGACTCTAGCAATCTGAGGTTAAGGCGTCATGCAGTATTTGCAATTTAATTCTCAAAATGAGAAATCTGTCTCAAAATGAAATTTTAAGCGCGATTAAACCGTATAACGTGTTCTTGACTACCGGCTATCGACGCGGCACTTGAAAAACTTGTCGCACCGAGCCCTTCTAAAATCGTTTTCAAAATAGTGATCGATGCGTGATTAAGGGCTGGATCGTCAAGCGACCACTCAACACCTGCATCTCTTATTCTCGCAAGCAACTCCGGCTCTCCCGATCGAGACGTTTCAGTCCAAAGAGAAAGCTCAACGAAGCCCTCATCCGAGAAGTCCAGCGATGCATTAATAAAGGCCAAAAGTGCGGACTCCACCCAATAGGCGGAGCCCCGGATATCGATCTTCAAACTGTCATCCAAAAGCACCCGCGTCTCGATATTCTCATCCGAGCCAAGACGTTTGAGCTCGGCTTCAACTACCTTTGCAAGCGAAT
>JAACDF010000236.1 GCA_009937065.1 Gammaproteobacteria bacterium
CCGAGGATTAAAAAAGCGAACATAGGGTTGCCTCGTAATGCGATAACGCGCATTGACAGAAAGACAAACCAAAGCGTGAGCAAGCTGGCGTAGAGTGCTGTGATCATGGGAGACCTCCCTCAGAAACTTTCCTTCTTTCACAACAACCCTACACGATAAACCACAGGTCGGTTTTTCTGTGCCAAGTGTGACGTCATTGTTAGATTAGCGCGGCGACTTTTTCCCCTAGGTGGCGTGCTGATGTCCACTTACCACCGAACACGTTGATCAGACGATCCGATACCTCGATCTCGGAGTCTCTACTCGCAGAGCTCATGTCACCGATGGTTGCTTCACGACGGAGCACTATGGGTCTAACGCCAGCAAAAGAAGACACAATATGGCTTGCCGACAGTGGTTCAGAAAGGTGTTGATTTAGAATCTCAAGAAGGTACTTGCTTTCAGCGTCGGTGCAGACGATCGGGTCTGCCAAATCATGTTTGTGCTCCGTGGTGCCAAGTAGCGCATGTTCGCTATCCAGAGGGATCACAAAAATGATCCTACGTTCTCCCGGTGCTTGCAGCACAAGCGCATGCGAAAACGACGCCTTGACGATGAGATGTGACCCGCGAACATGGTCGATAGTGAAGTCGGAGTCGATACCCGAGGTTTCCAGTAGTTTTGCTGCCCACGGGCCAGCTGCGTTGATCACACGATCAAATTCAATGGTGCGATCTCGGGTGTCGATACGTCCATCAGTGTATAGGCGTTGGATATGGGTGTTTTCAACAATGGTCACGCCCTCTCGCTTTGCCTCGTCAATAAGGAGCTGAATAAGCGGCTCATATTCCATGACGACATCAAAATAGCTTGCCCCGCCGCGAAGGCCTGCAGAAACCAAATTAGGAAAGATTTGCGCTAGATCACTACTCGTGTGTAGTTGGCTAGGTCCGACTGAGAAGCGCCCCGCCAGCCACTGATAGATAAGCGTACCTGCGAACAGCAGCCATTTGCTCCTTTTTGCGCCGAGGTAAACGGGGAAATAGAACCGTTCCACGCGCGTTGCATCGGGTGCGAAGCGCAGCCATCCATCGCGCTCTATTAGCGCCTCGCGGACAAGTCTAATGTGGCCTTGTTCGATGTATCGAATGCCACCATGGAGCATGCGCGAGGACGCGCTACTCGTCTGGTCGAACGGTGTTCCCTCATCGAACAGTTGCACCTCGTGTCCGAGCGAAGCGCAGGCGGTCGCAATGGACACCCCATTTACACCTGCTCCAACAATCGCAACGCGCTTCCCAGACACATCAGACGCTCCCTTTTTACCGTGTGTTTACAACGTGACGGCGTAACCATAACCCATGAACTGTTGCGATTCTGCTACGGCGACCACAAAGATAGAAATCACAATGCGAAGCAGCGATGTAGTCGTCCAGATTAGTCTAAAAATAGGTGGATTTAGACTTACCAAAAAGTGGTAGAAAAAAGTCTAATTTCTGACACGATTTTTCTGGCGTTGCCCCCCGTTTATGAAGTTAAAATGACGCCGAATTTAACGCCTATATCAATGAGAGAGAAAGTCCTATGAGCGAGCGAGCAGGACGACGAAAAAGTGGTGGTAGAGCGGGCCGTCGCGAGGCTAGGGCCAGCGCAAGACCGGCAAGCGCGCCCTTCATACGCCGCAAGATTCCTTACGTTGAGATTCTCAGCGAAGAGGGTCTGCAACTCATTGAGGACAATGCGGATCGATTGCTCGAGGAAATTGGCATTGATTTCCTTGACGACCCCGAAGTATTAGAGCTCTTCAAGGCGGCTGGTGCGCATGTGGAGGGCACGCGTGTTCGTTTTCCGCGAGGTATGTGTCGAGAGATCATTAAGGCATCAGCACCCTCGGAGTATGTCCAGCATGCGCGGAACCCGGAGCGCAATGTAACAATTGGTGGAAAGAACACCGTACTGGTGCCCGCATATGGATCACCGTTTGCCCATGATTTAGACAACGGTCGTCGGTACTCGACGATCGAAGATTTCAGGAATTTTGTGAAGCTCGCCTATATGGCGCCAGGCCTTCACCATTCGGGTGGTACGGTCTGCGAGCCGGTCGACCTGCCGGTCAACAAACGTCACTACGACATGGTCTACAGCCACTTCAAATACAGTGACAAGCCTCTTATGGGCTCTGTTACTCACCATCGTCGTGCGCAAGACTCTGTTGATATGGCAAAACTCGTCTTTGGCGAAGAGTTCGTTGATCAGAATTGTGTATTTACCAGCTTGATTAATGTGAACTCTCCCATGGTGTTTGACGGCACCATGTTGGGGTCGTTGAAGGTCTACGCGAGGAACAATCAATCCTGTGTCGTGTCGCCCTTTATTTTGGCGGGTGCAATGTCACCTGTGACCGTCGTGGGGACCTGTACTCAGATTCTTGCAGAGGCGATGGCCGGCATTGCATTGACCCAGCTCATTCGCCCCGGATGTCCTGTGGTCTTTGGTACGTTCGCCGCAGCCGTTTCAATGGCGACCGGCGCACCGACCTTCGGAACACCGGAGCCCAGTCAAGTGATCTATGCAACCGCCGCACTGGCACGCAGATTGGGTGTGCCATACCGAAGCGGAGGGGGCTTATGTGGCTCGAAGCTTCCCGATGCGCAGGCTGCGTATGAAGCCGCAAATACTCTACAAACCGCGGCTTTGGCAGGCGTTAACTTCATGTTGCACACGGCTGGATGGTTAGAGGGTGGTCTTGCGGTGGGGTACGAGAAATTCGTCATGGACTGTGATCAAGCGAATATGATCGCGGTCTTGCTCGAGGGAATGGATCTATCCGAAACCGCACAGGCGATGGACGCATTCCATGAAGTGGGTCCGGGTAAGCACTTCCTCGGTTCCGCACATACCCTGAGCAATTTTGAGTCGGCGTTCTATCGCTCGACGATTGCTGATAACAACAGTTTTGAACAGTGGTCGGCCGAAGGCAGCTTGGATGCAGCGCAGCGGGCGAACGGTATATGGAAGAAAATGTTGGCGGACTATGTGCCACCCGCGTTGGATCTAGCCATTGACGAGGCGCTACTGGACTTCATGGCGCGTGAAAAAGCATCGTTCGCTGATCGAGACTACTAGGCGATTACTACGGAGACATCATTAATGTCCGACGAAGAAGACATCATCCTCTCAGAGCTGTCCGATGAGGACCTCGTGCTACAGATGCACGACGACTTGTATGACGGATTGAAAGAAGAAATTGAAGAAGGTACGCAAATTCTCCTTGAGCGTGGTTGGACCGCGGACCAAGTGCTCAGCAAGGCGCTAGTTGATGGTATGACCATTGTTGGCATCGACTTCCGGGACGGCATCTTGTTCGTGCCGGAAGTATTACTTGCAGCGAATGCGATGAAAGGCGGCATGGCTATTTTGCGCCCCCTGCTGGCGGAAACGGGCGCGAAGCCAGTGGGCACCATGGTCATCGGAACGGTTAAAGGTGATATCCATGACATCGGTAAAAATCTAGTCGCCATGATGCTCGAAGGAGCAGGCTTTGAAGTCTATGACATTGGTATCAACAATGCGGTAGAGGACTACATTGCGGCCCTTGAGCGACACAAGCCGGACATTCTGGGCATGTCGGCACTGCTGACGACAACGATGCCCTATATGAAGGTGGTCATTGATGCGCTGAAAGAGCAGGGTATCAGAGACGACTACATTGTTATGGTGGGCGGAGCTCCATTGAATGAGGAGTTTGGTGAGGCGGTGGGCGCAGATGCTTACTGTCGGGACGCGGCTGAGGCGGCAACCTCTGCAGTTCGATTGGTTGAAGCGCGTCGACTCGCTCAGGGCTGACTCATCTTGGGCCGCTTGCTAGTCATTGGTTGCGGCGCCCTTGCGGAAGAGCTTTCGGCACTCAAGAAGGCCAATCAATGGACGGCAGTCGACATAAAGTGCCTGGATGCCGCGCTGCACAACCGTCCTGAGCGGATAGCTGACCGGCTCGAGGTTGCGCTTGCCCAGCAGCACGCTCATTACGACAACATATTCATCGCCTATGCTGACTGCGGCACCGGTGGCGCTGTTGATCGTGTCGCAGATCAATTTAATGCCCAGCGCTTACCGGGCGCTCACTGCTACGAGTTCTATGCAACCAGTCCTGTTTTTGCAGCCCTCGCTGAGGCGGAGCCAGGCACATTTTATTTGACTGATTTTTTGGTGCGCCATTTTGAGCGTTTGGTGATTCAGGAAATGAAACTGGATAAGCACCCGGAGCTCGAGGAAATGATGTTTGGTCATTACCGCAAGGTCGTGTACCTAGCGCAGATTGAGGACAGCCAGCTCCGCGTTGAGGCGGAGCGGGCGGCCGCAAGATTAAAGCTACCACTAGAAGTGGTGACAACGGGTTACGGGTTGCTGGCGAGTAAGGTCGAGGAACAAGTTGTCCGTGTTATTGCTTAACTTGATGTCACTTGTGTACAACAGGCTGTCGACGAATCATCTCCGATATAACCAACCTTCACTTGATCACAAAGGAAAATAAAGAACGTGCAACGAATAGACGTGTTGTGGAGAGACATTCCCTCCCAAGTACAGATTAAGCGAGGTCGCGAACGCGGGAAGTACCTTCTTGAGCACCGGTTTCAGGCGGCGATTGATCGAGCGGCCATGCGGGCTGGAAAAGGTGGAAGTGACGCCTATCTCGAGGAGTGGCGTCGTGTAACAACATCGATCGAGTCAGATCTTTCACCTCAGGCTTTGGCTGAGCAAATAGGAAAAAGTCTCGAAGCAGAGGTCAGCGAAGAGGCGCTCAAGGCCATCGTTGCAAATAAAGGATTTACAGACTCGAATTAGCTTGCATCCGGCTCTTTGAGGCGTTAAAAACGCGCCTAAAATTCTCCATCGTATTCGGTCGAGCGGTAAGTACACGAGCACATGGTTTTACAATAATTATTGCACGCTAATGATTCTTACAGCCGTGCGGGAGACACTCATGACCACAACTATTATTAGCTCGGCCACCAAAGAAGTCCGCATCGGTTTTGATCAACCGTTTGTTGTCATTGGTGAGCGCATCAACCCGACTGGGCGAAAAATCCTTGCTGAGGAAATGAAAAACGGGGACTACAGTCGCGTTGAGGCCGATGCATTAGCGCAGGTCGCAGCAGGTGCCCAGATGCTCGATGTTAACGCCGGTATACCCCTTGCGGATGAGCCTCGCATACTCGCGGAAGCGGTGCAGTTGGTTCAGTCGGTGACGGATGTCCCATTGAGTATTGATTCCTCCATTGTTGACGCACTTGAGTCCGGCCTCGCGGTGTATCAGGGCAAAGCATTGGTTAACTCGGTAACGGGTGAAGATGAAGTCCTGGAGCGCGTCCTTCCTTTAGTCGCCAAATACGGCGCTGCCGTCGTTGCCATTTCTAATGATGAGACAGGTATTTCTGAAGACCCCAATGTTCGTTTTGAGGTGGCTAAGAAGATTGTGGAGCGTGCTGCTGACTATGGTATTCCGTATCAGGATGTAGTCGTTGACCCCTTGGTCATGCCGATTGGCGCTATCAATCAAGCGGGCGTGCAGGTTATGGAGCTTGTGCGGCGTCTGCGTACTGAGCTCAAGGTCAACACAACCTGCGGAGCGTCTAACGTCAGTTTCGGACTTCCCAATCGAAACGGCATCAATGCCGCCTTTTTGACAATGGCAATGGGTGCGGGCATGACTTCTGCTATCACCAGTCCGCTGCATGCGGAGGTTATGCAAGCGGTTCGAGGTGGCGATGTAATGATGGGCAATGACCCCGATTGTGCTAACTGGATTAGAGCCTATCGTGAGCCTGCCCCAGAGGGTGCAGGTGGTCGTCGTGGGCGTACCGGACGTCGTCGAGGCTAAGGCGCATTCGTGTCTAGTGAACTGGTCAAAGTTCTATTTTTACCCTCGGGCAAGCGCGGGGAATTTCCCAAGCACACCCAGTTGCTCGATGCGGCTCGTACCTTGGGCGTGGATATCGATTCGGTCTGCGGTGGCAGAGGCCTGTGTGGTCGCTGTCAAATATCGTGCATGTCGGGTACCTTCCAGAAACATAAGATGAACTCCAGCCCAGCGCATCTCTCGCCGCTGGTGGCCACAGAAATAAAGTTTAATGAGCGCAAAGGTCCGTTACTCGAGGGTCGGCGACTTAGTTGTCACGCCGAGTTACTTGATGACGTGATTATCGATGTGCCGCCAGAGAGTCAGGTTCACCGGCAAATCATTCGTAAAGACGCTGAGCATCGCGATATTCAGCTCAATACTGCTACGCGTCTCTATTTTGTAACGCTGCCCGAGTCCACTTTGGAAGACGCACGAGGAGAAGCGAAGCTGTTAATGGCATCGCTTGCGGCCGAATGGGGTTTAACCGATCTGGGAATTGAAACCAGCGAGCTTGTAAAGCTTCAAAAAGCGCTGGCGTCGGGTGACCGAGGCGTCACGGTGGCCATTTTTGAGTCGTCACAGATTATTGGTGTCTGGTCGGGTTTATTTGACTCTCCGCGCGGGGTAGCTGTCGATGTGGGCTCCACAACAGTTGCCGCCCACCTTTGTGATCTGGCAACAGGAAATGTGTTGTCATCCGCCAGTGTCATGAACCCACAGATTCCCTTTGGCGAGGATCTGATGAGTCGGGTCTCTTACATCATGATGCATCCCGAGGGTGCCGAGGCCATGAGCTCGGTTATCCAAACTGCATTGAGCAAGCTTTTTTCCGAGCTAGTAGAGCAGCTTGATGAGACGACTGACAACATTTTAGAAATCTCATTGGTCGCAAACCCAATAATGCATCACCTGGTTTTGGGGATTAATCCCATTAATTTAGGAGGCGCCCCTTTTGCACTGACGATTGATGAGGCTGTGACATTAAAAGCCCGTGACTTGGGGCTAGATACGCATACGCAAGCACGACTATTCGTTTTACCGTGCATTGCGGGTCACGTTGGCGCTGACACTGCAGGGGTGATTCTTGCTGAGAGCCCGGATAGCGAAGACGCTATGAGTCTTATTGTCGATGTTGGAACGAACGCGGAGATTGTTCTTGGCAATAAAGACCGACTGTTGGTTTGTTCAAGTCCAACAGGACCCGCATTTGAGGGGGGTGAAATCAGTGCGGGGCAACGAGCCACTGCCGGCGCGATAGAGCGCGTGAGAATCGATCGCGCAACCCTGGAGCCAAAGTTTAGAGTTATCGGCTCTGAGCTTTGGTCAACTGACACTGATTTTGCGGACTCCACAAAAGAGCTGAATATCACCGGCATCTGTGGCTCAGGTATTATTGAGGTCATCGCGGAGATGTTTCTCGCGGGTATTATTTCAGAGGACGGCATCGTTGACGGCGCGCTCGCAGAGCGCACCCCGCGTGTGAGGTCGCACGGACGAACCTGGTCCTATGTTCTTCATTTCGCCGAGAATGCAGCACAGCGCGATATTGTTATCACTCAAAACGATGTCCGCCAGATCCAGTTAGCAAAAGCTGCGCTTTACGCTGGCATCAAGTTGCTGATGGATAAGATGGGCGTGTCAGAGGTTGATCGCATCCGCCTTGCGGGCGCCTTTGGCAGTCATATCAGTGTCGAGCATGCAATGGTCTTGGGCTTGATTCCCGATTGTGCTCTGGACCAGGTGTCTTCCGCCGGTAATGCAGCCGGAGTGGGTGCGCGAATAGCGCTCCTTAATCACACTGCCCGTGGCGACATTCAGCGGACGGTGAACCGTGCAGAGCGAATTGAAACGGCGACGGAATCTGACTTCCAGGATTACTTCGTTGCGGCAATGGCATTCCCCCATAAGACGGACGCCTATCCACACTTGTTTTCGGTGGTGGAGCGGCCATCCGGTAAAGTGGTGGAGCAAACTGAGGGTCGTAGACGTCGCCGGCGCTCTTAGTCAAACTCCAAACCCAGTCGTAGTCTATTGGTCGAACTTCCGTTACTACGTTGAAGACCCAGAGCTCGGCAATGTCATTACATCACTCGGCCAAAAAAAGGAGCCGTTAGGCTCCTTTTGGGGGACTTCAGCTTTTTGGCCGTTCGTTAGTTGGATCCAAGAGGGCACCGTAGCCAACTTTCATGACCTTGGCTTCGTAGTGTTCACCAAAGTACTCAATGAGCACGGTATCACCCTCTTTCGCTTTGTCTGCCGGCAGATAACCCATGGCGACATTTACACCAAGACTCGGTCCGAAGGCCATGCTTGTGGTGTATGAGCGACGACCATGCGAGTCGATGATGACCTCCTTCGACTCACGATCGAGAATCGGCCAGGTGCCCACGGGATAGCGCACCACGCCATTACTGTCCGTCGTGTCTTGCAGCACAAGTGTACAGAGATAGGCAGCTTGCTCATCGAGCTCGCGCTGTTGCACATACGCCTCTTTACCGTGGAAGTCAGCCACTTTGACTTTGGGCCGAGCAAGTCCAGCTTCGTAAAGGTTGTACTCGGTTTCCAAGTCAGCATTCTGAAGACGCAAGCTCTTCTCAAGTCTGCGGCTGTTAGCGTAGGTCTCGATACCCACAGGTGTAACACCGAGGTCGAACAGTGCATCCCAAATGGCAAGGCCATCGGAGAACGGGAAGTAAAGCTCCCAACCCTGCTCGCCCACATAACTGATGCGGAAGGCCCAGACCTTGACACCACAGACCGTAATTTCTTTTGTTGTAGCGAACGGGAAAGACTCGTTTGAGATGCTCTCGGGGTCGTCCATTAGCTTCGCGAGTGTAGTCCGCGCATCAGGCCCCCAAAGGCCCAACGTCGCCAGCTCCTCGCTCCGATCGTGGAATGTGACGTTTGAGAAACCCTTACGATCACTCATGTCACGCATCCAGATGTAGTCGCGATGTCCCGTGTCGCCACCACACACTACGCGGAAACAGTTTTCCGTGAGCCGGATGACAGTGAGGTCAGAGCGAATACCTCCAGCATGATCGAGGAAGTGTGTGTACACACCTTTGCCAATGGCCGTATCCGCACCCACCTTCGCCACGGATAAATATTCCATCAGTCCTTCCGCGTCTGCGCCTTCGACATCAAAGATGGCGAAGTGCGAGAGGTTAATCATGCCAACACCGTCGCTCATGGCGAGCTGTTCTGCGTTAGAGACTTCCCAGAAGTGGCGGTTATCCCACTCAGCTTCTCGCGCTGGCACCTGATCGCGGTACTTCGTTAGAAGTGTTGCTTCATTGGCCGCATAACCGTGAGCTCGCTCCCATCCAGCAACTTCCATGAAGTACCCGCCTAGAGCTACTTCGCGCTCGTAGAAGGGGCTCACACGCATGCCACGTGATGTAGCGAAGGGTTCTCGTGGGTGAACCGCGGGGGTGTAGATCTTCTGCGCAGATTCGTAACAGCGGCTGCGCACGTAGTCATCGCCTTTTTGTATCGGGTAATGACGCGCAGCGTCGACACTATGGATATCTTGCGCAGTGCGGCCATGCGTCATCCATTCTGCAAGTAGCTTACCCGCGCCCGGTCCTTCTTTCACCCATACGGCTTCACATAACCAGAGGTTTTTCACTTCTGTCGATTCGCCAATTATGGAACTGCTATCGGGTGTAATCGAGAGCAGGCCGTTGAATGATCGACGCTCTTCCCAGCCTAGTTCGCCAAGGACAGGTGTGAGTTCAATCGCGCGCTCGAAGGCCTCCATGACTTGATCGAGCGACATGTCGCGCATCGATGGTGACAAACGCGCTTCACCTGGCTCGGCGATATCCGTCGGGTCGACCAATCGTGGTTCAAACGGCTCGTAGTAACCCCATTCCAGCAAACCACCCTCCGGTGTCGTTGGGTCACCCGTATCGCGGACGTAAGCTGAGTTGCCTTGGTCGCGCATGAGGGGGTAAACGATGTCTTTACCGGTACCCTCAAGATGATCCCAAGGTCCAAAGAACAACAGCGGGTGCTCGAGTGGCATTAAAGGCAGTTTGATGCCCGCTGTTTGGGACACCAAATTGCCCCAAATCCCAACGCAAAGTACGACATAATCGGCTGTGATCGTGCCCTTATGCGTTTCTACTGCTTTGATGACACCATCCTCAACAATAAGGTTTGTCGCCGGTGTATAGGCGAACGCTTTGAGCTTGCCACTGGCAACGGCTTCATCAACCAAATCGCCTGCCACCTTCTGAGAGCGTGGCGTGACGAGACCTGCATCAGGGTCCCACATGGCGCCCTGAATTTGATCTTCTTCCAAGAGTGGGAATTTCTCTTTCGCCTCAGCAGCGGAGATCATGTAGGCATTGGTACCAAATGCTTTACCCGAGCCCACTTTGCGGACAAGTTCCAACATGCGCTCGTCATCATCTTTGCGCGCGACTTCGAGACCACCGGTCTTAATATAATTGCCACGCTTCGCGTAGAACTCTCGGCTGTAATTCGTGATTTCGAC
>JAACDF010000237.1 GCA_009937065.1 Gammaproteobacteria bacterium
AATAAGAGCGAAATAGGCTTACCGGGATCGCGAATCGTGTAATCAAAACGCACGTCCTTGGCTTCTGATAGATCGCCGAGACTCTGACGCAAGCGTTTAGTCATTTCCTCGGTATCCAGATCATCGTTCACAGTCTGTACCAAAAGATCGACTTTATTACCGCCGGCAACGCCCAAAATATTGTCTATCGCTGGCGTGTCTTGGTAGCGAGGCTGGCTGTTGTAATCCGTCTTAATACCTTCTGCGGCAGTAACCAAACGATCGCGCATAGCCTGCGAATTGGCAAAAGCGCCGCCCTGTGGTAATTCGACAGTACCGACAACAAAGTCTGAATTCACGCGGGGGAAGAAGGCGCTTTTCAAATAACCGCCACCAAATAGCGCCAAACTTAAACATAGCAAGACCAAAAAGAAGCCACCCACCGAAGCGTGGTTCCTCAAACATTTCTCTAGGAACGGTCGATAGCGCTCATTTGCCAACCGCGCTAGCCAGCCTGCACATGCCATGCGAGTGCGTGTTAACCAACCAGAGTCGGGTATCTCTGGCTCAGGTTTCATGTGCGCCAAATGAGAGGGCAGAATGAGCAAGCTCTCGATCAATGAAAAACCCAGGGCAAGACAGACCACGACCGGAATACCCTTTGACGCTGGCCCCCACTCACCGGGCAAAAAGAACATAGGGGCAAAGAACACCATGGTACTGATGACTGCGAATACCACCGGCTTAACCACCTGGCGCGTACCCACCAAGGCACCGTGGACGCCGCTCAAGCCCCGCGACTGTGCCGAGTGCACCGATTCACCCACGATAATAGCGTCGTCAACCACAATGCCAAGCGTGAGCAGGAAGGCGAACAGGCTGATCATGTTCAACCCTTGCCCCGTGTAAGGCAGGAGAAAGAGCGTGCCCATGTAGGCGACAACGATGCCGACCGACACCCAAAAGGCCAACATAGGACGCAGGAACAACATCAAAACGATGATGACGAGCACTAAGCCGCCAAGGCCGTTGCTCACCAGTGTTCGAACCCGTTCTCTAAACGACTTCGAGGGGTCCTGCCAGAACTCTAGCGACACGCCCTCGGGCAACGACAGCTCGCGCTCCTTGACCCAGGCCTTCACCGTATCCGTTGTCAAAATAACGTCTGGTGATGTTGTGACATAAACATTGAGGCCCAGCGAGCGCTTGCCATTGAACTCGATATCGACATCGACATCCTCAAAGGTATCTCTCACCGCTGCGACATCACTCAATAGCAGTTCCTGCCCTGAAAAATCGCTTCTCAAGACAATCGACTCAAAGTCTGCTCTGTCGTAGGCCTGGCCTCTCGTTTGGATCAGCAGATCACCACTGTCTCGCTGAACGGCACCTGCAGGCAGATTAATAGACGCGGAACGAACCGCGGACGCTACTTGGTCAAAGGTCAGTTGGTAACGCTGAAGGCTATCCTCGGATACTTCAATCGATACTTCATAGGGTCGCGCCGTCTGGAGCTCAACAACAGAAACCCAGGGCTGACGAACGAGCTCATCACGCAACGTCTCGCCAAACTGCTTCATCTCACGTTCGCTAAGATCGCCAGAGATCTGCACACGCCCCATCTGGTGACGATAGGTGATTTCGGTAACGGTTGGTCGCTCCGCATCGGACGGAAAGCTGCGAATCGCGTCGACCCGTGTGTTGATATCGTTGGTTAACTTCTGTGTCGGATAATCGCTTTCCACCTCGACTAAGACGACCCCAACCCCTTCTCTCGAGGTCGATCGAAGCTCTTCAACGCCGTTTAGATCGTGGATTGCCTCTTCGATACGAACGGAAATCTGCTCTTCAACTTCTCGCGGGCTCGCACCGCGAAACTCCATACGGATCTCGATCTGATTAATTTCAGGTGTGGGAAAAAACTGCTTATCCAGCTTTGGAATACTGGTATAGCCACCGATGATGAGAAGCACCATCAGAAGATTGGCTGCAATGGGATTCTTTATAAACCACGTAATAGGTCCAGTCATCTTAGTAAACCGATACCTCAGTGGTAACACGCAGTCCGGGGAAGAGCGTATTGTTAAGCTGCGCGACCACCAGATCACCGGCCGCTAAGCCGGACACCCAGACGGAACGCCCCTCGCGATTAATAACCGCGACATCGCGACGCTCAAGCCTCGACTCTTGATTAACAATCAATACATGACCATCGGGACTCAAAGCCGCATTGGTCAGTTCGATCACTCCTTCGACAGGTCTGCCAACAATCTCGGCACGCGCGAACATACCAGGTGTCAACGCGGGTCTCCCGTTTTCCAAATCGGGACTACCAGGAAACTCAGCGATAACAGTGGCGACGCGACTTCGACGATCAAGCTCAGCCTCGGACCGTTTGATATCAGCAGGAAATTGCCAGGAACGGCCACCGATATTGACCGAGACATATGACGAAGATCCGACTAAGCCTCCCGATGAAGTCAACAATTGCGCGGGCAGTAAGGCAAGCTGAGCATCTGATAAAGGCAATCTTAACTCCAGTGCCTCAAGTGCATAAATTTGTGCCAGCATCGTGCCATTCCCAACGAACTGCCCTATGTCGACCCGTTTTTGTTGAATGCGCCCATCAAATGGCGCTCTGATAATCGTGCGATCTAGGGCTAGTTCGGCGGCCGAGATATCTGCCTGCGCCGCTTTGACGGCCAATTCTGCCGCTCTTAACTGCGGTTTTCTCAGAAATAAGTCATTTGCCTCATCCGAACCCAGCTCACGCCACTCTCGACGTGCCTGCCGGCTTCGACCTCTCTCTTCAGCAAGTCGTTGCTCAGCCTGTGCCAAAGCGGACTCAGCCCGCGCAAGCGCAAACTCGTAGTCATCTCGCTCGATAGAGAGGAGGACGTCATCTTTTTCAAAAAAGCCACCGTCAGCGAAAGCTTCACTCACCTCGACAACCTTACCCGTCACCTGCGCCACAAGGTCCACTCGGCGTTTTGCGTCAATCGTTCCCTGTGTATGAACCAATAACTGACGAGTTGCGGGTGCTGCCTCTAAAACCGTCACCATGGGTGCAGGTCGATCTGGCGGCGGCCCCGCTTGCGGCTCCGATTTCGCAGTGAGGACCACCCACGTCAGCGTAAGACCGGTCAAGGTAGCTACGCCAGCGATAAATAACTTTCTCAGTGACAGGCGATTGGCCACTGTGGAAACCTCAGGGGTATCAGACATTTTCTATTCCGTTTCGGAAGACAGTCGCGTAAATGGGGGCTCACCGACCTGAACTCAAGCTTGTTGTTCGGCTTTTGTCTCAGGTGGACTTAGACAGTATACGCGGGCAGATCACTTACCCGTTCAAAAAACGAGCCACATTTTTCGGGCAATACCCAAACGCAAATGCTGAAAATGCAAATGGGAGGAATTTCGACATAATCGCCACTTGCCTAGTGAGGGAGTTTTCGCAGACTATTTGTTGCTCAAACAAAACCATCTGGAGTTTTTCATGTCGCTTACTACTGGGGATACAGTCCCATCTTGCACACTTTCTATCATGGGCGAGTCAGGCCCAACACCGCTATCTACTGATGACCTGTTCGGGGGAAAGCGTGTGCTCCTATTTGCGCTTCCGGGCGCTTTCACTCCCGGGTGCTCGATGGCTCACCTACCTGGTTACGTTGCTAATGCCGACAAGATCAAAGCGGCCGGTGTTGATTCAATCGCCTGCCTCTCGGTCAACGATGCATTTGTCATGGGCGCCTGGGGCGAAGCTCAGAATGCGAGTGAAATTGTCATGGTGGCCGATGGCAATGCACAATTCACCGACGCCATGGGACTGACACTCGATGCATCAGGATTCGGCATGGGCAAGCGCAGTCAGCGTTATGCCATGCTGGTAGATGATGGTGTAATTACTCATCTCAATGTTGAGGAAGGGCCCGGCGTGGAGGCCAGCTCTGCTGAGACCATGATGGCTCTTCTCTGATGCACCGAGATGGTTACTACTGCGGCTAAGCTGCAGTAGTAACCAAGTACACCACAGAACTAATAACTAGAGCGCCCAAAAGATTGACCCAAATACCCCAGCGCACCATCGTGCGAATGTCGATCTGACCCGTACCGAAAACAACTGCATTCGGTGCCGTAGCCACCGGAAGCATGAAGGCGCAGCTTGCACTCATAGCGGCCGGAACCATGAGTATCAAAGGGTCGATATCAGCCGCCACAGACGCTGCTGCCAGAATTGGCATTAGCAGTGCCGTAGTTGCCGTGTTTGACGTCGCCTCAGTCAACGCAGTGACCAACAGTGCCACGACCACAATCGCAATAAGCGTGGGCACCAGCGCGAGACTAGCAAGTAATTCCCCCACCTGACCGCTCAACCCCGAGCTAACAAACCCCTTTGCCAATGTTATTCCACCAGCAAATAGTAGCAGAACACCCCAAGGGATAGCGCTCGCCTGCTCCCACGAGATAAGCGGCTCCCCCTCCCTATCACGAGTCATAAATAAGGCGATCACAGCACAAAATGCGACCGCTGCATCATTTGCCATTGGCATATCGAGCCAGGCTCGCCAACCACCAAATGGCTCGGTTCGAGTCATCCAGGCAATGGCGGTCAGCCCAAAAATGATCAGCACGCGCTTTTCCGAACTGCGCCAAGCACCAACATCGGGCAGATCCACGACGAGATCTTTAGGAACTTTACGAGCGAGCGCGATAGCAATAAGCGGAATCATAATCGCCACCACAGGAACACCCCATGACATCCACTGACTAAAGCTAATCGAAGTGCCTGTCGTGTCTTCATAAACTTGCATGAAGATGAGCGTGGGTGGTGTTCCGATGGGTGTCCCCAAGCCACCGATACTGCAAGCCCAAGCGAGTCCTAGCAATAGAGGTGCTGCCAGCGCTCTCGGCGCACTGGAAGTTGAAATAACAGCCAGGGCAACCGGTAATAGCATCAGCACGGTGGCCGTGTTCGAAATCCACATACTGAGTAATGCCGCGGCAAGCATGAAGCCCATAATCAGACGCTTGGGTTCATCAGCGCCGACGAAACGCACGACCGTCACTGCAATCCGTGTATGGGCGCCAGTTGACTCCATGCCTTTAGACAATAAAAAACCACCCATTAGAAGCAGAATTAACGGTGATCCGTACGCAGCAGCAACGTCACTTGGGCTTATGACACCCAGGAGCGGTAGCAACGCCATGGGAATCAACGACGTCACCGGAATGGGGATAGGCTCGAAAATCCACCAGAACACGCACAACACAGCGATACCGGTAGTGACAGATGCTGCCTGCGACTGTCCCAGAAATACCGACAGGTACCCCACGGCCAGCGCGGCAATAAGTCCGGGAATAACCGACGCATTTAAATTTAACCAATGCGAATTCAGCATTGCGTATTACCCATGGTTCTTCGTTACACTAGACCCCATGAAATCTCAGCCAACCTCTCTTGTCGATACTTTCGATCGCCGCATCTCGTATCTGCGCCTCTCGGTAACCGATCGATGCGATTTTCGCTGTCAGTATTGCATGACTGAAGAGATGCGATTTTTACCACGCAAAGCCGTGCTCTCCGCTACAGAGATTATTCGACTGGCGACACTATTCGTAGATCTCGGCGTTCAGAAAATTCGACTTACCGGCGGCGAACCGTTGGTGCGTCCTGACATCGTTGATATTGCTGAGGGCTTATCCAGCATCGATGGGCTCAATGAGCTTGTCATGACAACCAATGGCAGCCAGCTTTCGACACTTGCCAAGCCCTTGGTCGCGGCGGGTGTTTCTCGGCTCAACGTGAGTCTGGACACGTTGTGCAATGACCAATTCCATGAGCTGTCGCGGACCGGCGACCTCAACAAAGTCCTCGCCGGATTGGATGCGGCGATTGATGCTGGTTTTGAGCGCATTCGGCTCAATACCGTGCTCCTTACGGGTAAAAACGACACACAGATAGAGCCGCTCATCGACTACGCGCTCAAAAAGGGCATTGATATTGCCTTTATCGAAGAAATGCCAATGGGGCATATCACGCAAACTGATCGCGAATTGAGCTTGGTACCCTCGGCAAAAGTTCTGGAAACGATTCGGCGTCGGTTTCAACTTCTACCCATCGTAGGATCTGCGACAGATGGACCCGCTCGCCGTTACTCTGTCGAAGGAACACGCACCGAGGTGGGCGTTATTTCGCCTATCACCGATAATTTCTGTGATTCCTGTAATCGGCTCAGAGTCACACCGGATGGGCGATTAGTCTTGTGTTTGGGGCACGAGAATTCGCTGGATCTGCGTCAGATGCTGCGAAGCGACATGGATTCGTCCAGCTTGAAACGTGCAATTCTTGCCGCTCTTGCGTATAAACCCGAGCGTCATGTGTTTGATCAGCCAGATGAACCGCAGGTTGTCCGTTTGATGAACGCCACTGGCGGTTAACATCACACTAGGATTTTTTTATGTCTCATTCCTTTCCAAAGCTGGAGAGCGTTGACAGCATTGTCGAATCACTTGCGACCGTGGGTTACATTTGCAACGAGCAAATCGCCACGGTTGTCTATCTAGCCGCTGCGTTAGAAAAGCCCATTTTAGTTGAGGGTCCGCCCGGTGTAGGGAAAACGGAACTCGCAAAAAGCTGCGCCCAAGTGACCGGAGCGCCGCTCGTGCGGTTGCAATGCTACGAAGGACTCGATGAGTCAAAGGCGATTTACGAGTGGAAGTACGGAAAGCAATTACTCTACACACAGCTGCTTAAGACGCAGTTGTCCGAAGTAATGGAGGGGGCGCAAGGGTTACGTGCATCCGTTGAGCGGCTGCATAGCTTTGATGACGTGTTTTTCTCAAAAGAATTCTTGGAGCCGAGACCGTTGCTTCAGGCCATTGATGCTGAGGGTGGTGTCGTACTGCTGGTTGACGAAATCGACAAGGCAGATTTCGAATTTGAGTCGCTATTACTCGAGGTACTCTCTGACTTTCAGGTTTCCATACCCGAACTTGGTACGCTTAAAGGACGATCAAAACCGCTGGTTTTCCTCACCAGTAATGACACTCGAGACCTGTCCGACGCATTAAAGCGTCGATGCCTACATCTGCACATTGATTTTCCAACGACAGAGCTCGAGGGCCGCATCGTAAGGGCACGGGTACCTCAAATCACAGACGCGATGACAGATCACTTAGTCAGTTTCGTGAGCAAAGTCCGCGAGATGGATCTCAAAAAACTTCCCTCGGTATCGGAGACTATCGACTGGGCAAAAAGCCTGGTCCTATTGCATGCCGATTCGCTGGATGAGGAGCTCGTGAAGAGTTCATTAAATGCATTGCTTAAGTACGAGGATGATCTGACTAGCGTTGTCGAAAACCTAGTTGATCTGCTCAATACCGAAAAAAAGGCGGCTAGCGCTTAAAACATCATGGCCCAAGCTGAGCGAATCAGTCAGGACGCACCCACCGATCGATTACTTGCATTCATCGAGTTTCTTCGTGGTCGCGACATACTGATATCACCGGCAGACTCACTCGTCGCCATGGAGGTCGCTGGGCTCGTAGGCTACAACGACCGAAAGCTACTTAAAAATGGGCTGGGTAGCGCCCTTGCCAAATCAAAGTTTGAGATTGAGGTCTTCAATGAGGCCTTCGAACAGTATTTTGGCGCGCCCTCACCTGACAAAGCCAAAAGCGAAAACTCGCCCAGCAAAGCGGACGATAACCCGTCCTCGCAGGAGCTAGGTGAGCAGCTCTCGCAAGCAATGCAGGCCCGACCTGAACTTGCGAAAAGCCTATCGAGTGAGCTGGTCGATGCTCTGCAGAGCGGTGATGAGGCGGCGATCGCCATTGCGGTGGAGACAGCGGCACAACAGGTAGACGTCTCAGCTATTAAGTTGCTCACCCAGCGAGGGCAGTATATTCGTAAAATGCTCGATGCATTGGGGGAGCAAGCACTTCGCGATGCCGCAGTGGAGCTTGAAAGTACTGAACCTGCAGCCTTTGAGGCTGTTCAAGCGCTAAGGGAACAGTTACGCAATAAGGTTCGCGACCGAGTCGATCGAGCCTACATGGTTCACGCCAGTGGCGATGCGGAGGACATGCTCGATGAAGCATTGAGCAACATGTCGCTCGGCAACGTTGATCAGCACCATAGAGCGCGACTGAAGCGACTACTTGAGCGCATGACGCGTAAGCTTGCCGCGCGTCATGGTCGCGTCCGCAAGCGGGTGAAACGCGGCCAACTGGCCGTGCCGGCTACCCTGCGAAAAGCCATGGCCACCGACGGCGTTCCCTTCAAACCCCAATGGCGTAAGAGCATTAGACGTAAGCCTCAAATACTGATCTTGTGTGATGTCAGTGGATCCGTTGCCGCCTATGCAAAATTTTTATTACTTTTTCTTCACTCACTGCAAGACATCCTCCCAAGAACACGGAGTTTTGCCTTCTCATCGAATTTGGGTGAAGTCACAGAAACACTGCGCGCACTTCCCGTGGAGATCGCCATTGAACGCGTTAACTTGAAGTACGGTGGCGCCACGGACTATGCGCGCGCCTTCGAGGATTTTGCGAGCCTAGCCATGGCTGACATCAATCGCGTCACGACCGTGATCATTCTGGGTGATGCAAGGAATAACAATACGAATCCGCGGCTAGACCTACTCGCTCAAATTCGATCGAAATGTCGACAGCTAATTTGGCTCAATCCAGAGAACCAGCGAAGTTGGGGCTCCGGCGATTCCGAGATGCCAGGCGTCATCCGCAACTGTGACATGGCCGCAGAATGCAGCACCCTAAAACAATTGGAGCGCGTTATCGATGATCTACTGGTTCAACTCAACAGCTGAGTTACTTAGCATCTTCCAGCGATAGTCCACCAACACCACCAGCACCGCCCTCACTGGCCAACTTAATTTTTAGTCTTAAATTGTTGGCAGAATCAGCGTTTCGCATAGCCTCTTCCTGCGTAATCTTGCCTTGATGGTAGAGACTGAAGAGCGCCTGATCGAAGGTTTTCATTCCCTGATCAATCGACTTCTCCATGATGTCTTTCAGCGCATGTACATCGCCTTGCAAAATTAAGTCCTTAACCAAGGGGGATGCCAACAGCACCTCAATCGCCGCACAGCGACCACCCTCAGCTGTCGGAATCAGGCGCTGCGACATGATACCCAGCAAGTTCAAAGACAGATCCATCAGCAACTGAGGCCGCCGCTCCTCCGGGAAAAAGTTAACAATCCGTTCGAGAGCCTGATTTGCGTTATTAGCGTGTAAGGTAGAAATACATAGGTGCCCTGTCTCGGCAAACGAAACAGCGTATTCCATGGTTGCTCTATCACGAATTTCGCCGATATAAATGACATCGGGAGCTTGCCGTAGTGTATTTTTCAGCGCGTTCTCCCAACTCCGGGTATCTACGCCGAGCTCTCTCTGATTAACAATCGATTGCTTGTGTCGATGAATAAATTCAACGGGATCTTCAATGGTGACGATATGTCCAGCCATCGTGCTATTTCTGTGGTCGATCAGGGAAGCGAGTGTGGTGGATTTACCCGAGCCCGTAGCACCCACGACGAGTAACAGACCACGCTTTTTTTTGATCAAATCAGCTGCGATCGAGGGCAAGCCCAACTGCTGCATTGGTGGAATATCAACAACGATGTAGCGGACCACCATTCCGACTTCGTTTCGTTGTTTAAAGATATTGACTCTGAAACGCCCTACACCGGGAAGTGAGATGGCGAGGTTCATTTCGAGCTTCTCATCAAATTCGCGCGCTTGCTGAACGTCCATGAGCTCGTAGGCAAGATCCCGCGTAAAACCGGGTGACAGTCTCTCATCGGACAGCGGCCTCAGCTCGCCATCAAATTTGGCGCTGGGTGGCGCACCCGTCGTTAGATATAAGTCCGAACCGCCCTCATCGGCGAGGGTCTTAAGCCAATTTTCAAAATTCATGCTACCTCCCTTCCTGGGTTTGAATCGAACTGCTGTACCAACTGATCTTTTAGAGCGTACACTTGCGACCGATGTTGTACAGCGATCCGATATAGCGCATCGACGTACATGACCTCAGTGGTTTGTAAGGTACTACAAGATGATGGCTGCGGCATTTAGAACAGCAATAACAAACGGTAGCCCGGCTGACATTCTGCGAATAAGTAGAGGCATTGAAAAAGAAGGCCTCCGCGTGTCCGAAAGGGGTCATGTACTCTCACAAAAACCTCACCCTACGCCCTTGGGTTCAGCCTTAACACACAAGGCGATTACAACCGATTACTCCGAAGCGTTGCTCGAATTCATTACCGGGGTGCACGACGCGCCGGAAGGCGCTTTAAACGAGCTATATCAACTGCATGCCTATACAGCACAATCACTTCCAGACGAGATCATTTGGGGCGCCAGTATGCCGGGTGAGCTTGGTCCAGAGCATGAAATACCGATAGCACATTACGGATCTTCCAACATCGGCATGATGAAGCGGGTCTATCGGAACGGATTAAGTGCTCGGTACGGTCGAACCATGCAGGTCATCGCAGGTATTCACTACAACTTTTCGCTACCTGATGCTTTCTGGGAACTATCGAGAGGCGCGGGCAACGCTGACTGTTCGCTTAAAGATTGGCGAACACGAGGCTACCTAGCATTAATAAGAAACTTTCAGAGTCATGGCTGGTTACTCAACTTGTTAACGGGTAGCTCCCCGGCACTCGATCGGTCTTTTGTCAGGGACAATCCGCCCTCACACCTGCAGAGTATCAATGGACACACGCTATTTGGTGAGTTTGCGACATCACTTCGTATGGGCGACCTTGGTTACACCAGCTCCGCTCAGGATGGTCTGCAAATTTGTTATAACCAGTTGGATACCTACATTGAGACGCTGACGAAAGCGATCGTGACGCCTCATGATGCCTATACACGACTGCCGAATCTTAGTGATGGCGAGCGTTCGCAGTTGAATGATGGTTTGCTGCAAATCGAAAACGAGTTCTACAGTGCCATTCGCCCGAAGCGCGTCACCCAATCGGGCGAAGCGCCGGTACGAGCGCTCGAGGAAAGGGGTATAGAGTACGTCGAAGTGCGATGTCTTGATATCAACCCATTCATGCCCATTGGTATCAATGATGAAATCATTGCTTTGGTCGATACATTTTTGCTCTCCTGCGTCATATCGGAAAGCCCGCTGTGCGACCCTGCGTCTAGTATCATCGACAATACCAACACTCAGCGCATCCTCAATTTTGGTCGTGATCCATCACTCCAACTATTGACCAGAAGCGGTCAGGAAGTAGCGCGCAACGAGCTCGCCAAGCCTATCCTTGACTCCATGCATGAAGCAGCCACTTGGCTTGATAATGCAGGCGCTACAACTCGTCATAGTGACGCCGTCACCGAGGCACGTGGCATGTTGATGGGTGATACAGAAACACCATCAGCACGGGTTTTGCGAGAAATGTCTGAGCAAACGCTGAGTTTCGCAGAGCTCATGGGAAGTTACGCTGAGCAGTGGAATCGCGAGTTTGAAGACCACCCCATGCCAAGCCATATCAAAACAGGTTTGGCGGATGAGGCTATTGCGTCCCTGCGACGGCAACGTGAAATCGAAGCCGCGGATGGCCTGTCGTTCGATTCGTTCCTGAGCGAATTTTACGCCCAATACCGGTCTTGAGTGCGGCCCTGTATGAAGGGGCCAAGATCTACCACAGTTATAGCAAGCTAACTCACTGCCTCGGCTAGGTGTCCTAAAACACCAGCCGCGCAGATCCTACAGGTTTTTATAGTGCCCGATTCTTACTAGGTCTTACTGCGAGACCACGGCAACTAGCTCGACTTTGAAGATCAGTACCTCATTTGGCCCGATCGCGCCTCCGGCACCACCAGCCCCATAGGCCAAGTTTGATGGAATAGTCAGCTCATACTCGGCGCCTTCGCTCATAAGCTGCAGAGCCTCTGTCCACCCGGGGATAACCTGCGTCACACCAAAAGTGACCGTTTGACCACGGCTGTAGCTGCTGTCAAACACAGTGCCATTAATCAGACGACCTTCGTAGTGCACTTCAACCGAGTCAGCCGACGTAGGCTTGGCACCTGTACCCTCACGAACCACGCGGTATTGAAGCCCGCTGGCAGTGCTTTGTATGCCTTCAGCACTTGCGTTCGCCTCTAAATAGGCAACACCTGCCTCCAGGTTAGCGTCTGAAGCCACCTGCATTTCAGCTTCTTGCTCAGCCTGCATCTGTTCCTGCATGGCGATCATTTCCGCATTAATTTCATCATCGGTCATCTTTGCCTCACCGCCTGACAACGCATCCTTGAGCCCCTCTGCAAATGCGTCCGCGTCAATTGGCACGCCCTCAGCCTTCATCCGTCGACCCATGTTCATGGCAATGCCGTAGCTGATACGTTGCTCTTGGCTGTCTAAACTCATTTCGGTTGTCTCCGCTGTTTGATCACAAGCGACCAAGCCGACACTCATTAGCGCGGTAACCGCTAAAGTTTTGCACGTAGATCTCGAGAAAAAACTCGCATTTAACATGGCAGGTTGTCCTGTGTAGGTAGTAAAAGAAAAACTTCGCGCATGGTACGCGGGTCAGGCATTACTGGCTACCGCCCGAGCATTTGTGTAACTCGCTCGAGGATTTCAGGATCCTTTAGCTCTGGCGGAAAGGTTAAATTTTCATTCACTGCAGGCGTCTCCCGTCTGGCAATGTCCCCAATCGCTAATGCCTTGATGAGCAAATCAGCCAACACTCGCTCTGCCTCTAGCTCGAGGCCAAGTAAATGACCGCGGTTTGTGGCCATCAAGGGATTGTCGGTCCATGCGTGTCTCTGTCGGCGCAGCGGTAACACAACGCCTTCAACCCATGGCGTGATTGCCTCGCGAATACACTGTTGGTCCTGTTCGCTAATGACCTGACCTCGATGACCAAGCCATGCGAGAAACAGGACTTCTAAAATAATGATTCCAGCGGTCTCCTGCAGTTCGAGTAGCCCTTCACGAACTTGCGCATCCTCATATCGCGCAACTGCCCAGTCCCAGAATTCGTTCAACGAGTCACTGCTCACCTTTTAATAACCTCTATTCATCGGATGCCATCATCACAGCGGCTAAACGCTGCTTCTCCTTTCGGGGCGAATGACGGACTAAATACTCTCGTTGTTGAGCTACAGAGCGATTTGCACAGGTTTCATGCCAGGCCAGCACCACCGGTCTGCGGCCACGGGTATAATTCGCACCTCCCACGATCTCGCCGTTATGCTGTCTCACTCTGCGCGCCAGGTCCGTTGTGACTCCGGTGTAAAAACTGCCATCGGAGCACTGCAACAAATAAACAGACCAAGATTCATCAGCGTTTACAGTCATTTGTTTTCAATACTGTCATCCGAACATATTTTTTGAGAGTATATGTCGCGACACATGCGGAGGCACCATGAGCGACAACATTACACACGTAACGGACGCAGAGTTCCAAAATGAAGTTCTGTCATCAGACGTACCCGTCCTGGTTGATTTCTGGGCAGAGTGGTGCGGACCCTGCAAGATGATTGCACCCGTTCTTGAGGAAATCGCCAATGAGTACGGTGACCGCCTTAAAGTGTGCAAGGTGGATGTGGATGCGAACCCTGATCTTCCTGGCAAGTTTGGTATTCGCGGCATTCCAACGCTGATTGTTTTTAAAGGCGGAAGTGCCGTTGAGACCAAAGTCGGTGCGCTTTCGAAGACACAACTTGCAGAATTCGTCGACGGTTGCCTTTAAAAACCTCGTCCACGCACCAGAAAATTTCTACCCAGTCTATGTAGACGCATCGCTAAAGCGGTGCTACCTTTCAGTTGTGGGCGATATCTCGCCCCACCTCCCCTAGTCAACGCCCAGCAAAATCAACACGCGACAGCGTTGGCTATGGGTCATCAAAAGATCCTTTAGCACCCTATTAGCGGGTAACTAAGACACTATTTCCCAACGCCACAGGTATAACCGCGTGCAAGAAGACGAAACAAATATTATCGATCAGGCTGTCGAATCCACCGTTGATGCGACACCCGATATAGAAACTCCAGAAACCGCCGGTAGCGAAGACAAACCAACTCGCACCCTGAAACTCAACCGAAGCGCGACATCGACGACAGAGGAGACATCTCCTGCTGAGGGCGAAGATCTCGAAGCAGTCGCTGATGGCGATAACGCACAAGCTACGGAAGAGGGAGAACAGCAGGGAGGCGGCCGCAATCGGCGAAACCGGAATCGTCGTAACCGACGAGAACCGCATGTGCCATCGGAAAATCCGATGAGCCTGACAGAATTGAAGACCAAATCGACTCAGGAACTGATCGACATGGCCGTCGAGATGGGCATCGAGAACATGGCCCGCTCGCGCAAACAAGACATCATTTTCGCTCTGCTCAAGAGACACGCAAAGAGTGGAGAGGATATTTTCGGCGACGGCGTCCTCGAGATCCTTTCTGATGGTTTTGGGTTCCTGCGATCAGCGGACAGTTCGTTCTTGGCAGGCCCTGACGACATCTATGTTAGCCCGAGCCAAATCAGACGCTTTAATCTGAGAACCGGCGATACCGTAACCGGCATGATTCGTCCGCCAAAGGACTCGGAGCGCTACTTCGCACTGTTGAAGGTTAGCGAGGTCAACTTTGAGTCACCCGAGACCGCTAAAGCAAAAATTCTATTCGAGAACCTGACACCCCTGTTCCCTGATGAGCGTTGCACACTTGAAAAAGGCAACGGCTCTACCGAGGACCTTACGGGTCGTATTATCGATCTTTGCGCGCCCATTGGAAAAGGCCAGCGAGGCCTGCTGGTAGCACCTCCGAAGGCGGGCAAGACCATCATGATGCAGAGTATCGCTCAGGCCATTATCAGTAATAACCCCGAGTGCTACATCATTGTTTTGCTTATTGATGAGCGTCCCGAGGAAGTAACAGAGATGCAGCGGTCCGTGGGAGCGCGGGGTGCTGAAGTCGTCGCATCGACCTTTGATGAACCACCCTCACGGCATGTCCAGGTAGCGGATATGGTCATCGAAAAAGCGAAAAGGCTAGTCGAACACAAACGCGATGTTGTGATTCTTCTCGACTCCATCACGCGACTCGCGCGTGCTTACAATACGGTCGTACCCAGCTCAGGCAAGGTGCTGACCGGTGGTGTTGACGCACATGCACTGGAACGTCCGAAGCGATTTTTTGGTGCGGCAAGAAACATCGAAGAAGGCGGAAGTTTGTCTATTATTGCGACCGCACTGACCGAAACAGGCTCCAAAATGGATGAGGTCATCTACGAGGAGTTCAAAGGTACAGGCAATATGGAGCTCCACCTTGACCGAAAAATTTCGGAGAAGCGCGTCTATCCGGCGATCAACATCCGACGCTCGGGTACGCGACGAGAGGAGCTGCTCACGGGTGAAGAAGAGTTGCAACGCATGTGGATTCTTCGAAAGCTGCTACACGGAATGGAAGACCTCCCGGCCATCGAGTTCCTGTTAGACAAGCTGAAGGACACCAAGTCAAACGATGAGTTCTTCCGCTCAATGAAACGCAAGTAAACCGACGTTTCGGGTCCTGCAGTGCAATATCCATGTCAAGAGTGAGACGTGGATGCGATCTTCGTCCATAACTATGGCATCCTCATGCTGTCAGCTTGATAAAGAATGATCGTATGAAATTTCGGGACCTTCGCGAATTCCTTGACACCTTGGAAGCCAATGGCGACCTGGTGAGAATCAAAGAAGAAATAGACCCCCATCTTGAAATGACCGAAATCGCCGACCGTACACTTCGCGGCGGCGGCCCGGCTCTGCTGTTTGAAAACCCTAAGGGCTTCGATACGCCGCTTCTCGCTAATTTGTTTGGCACCGAGAAGCGTGTTGCCTTAGGCATGGGCGCGGACTCTACTGAGGCCCTGCGTGAGATCGGCGAATTACTTGCCTATCTGCGGCAGCCTGACCCGCCCAAAGGTATGCGCGACCTCATTGATAAGGCGCCGTTACTGAAAAAAGTACTCAACATGGGCCCGAAACTTATTAGTCGGGCACCATGCCAAGACATCGTATTGAGAGGTGATGATATTGATCTCACCACCCTGCCTATACAAACCTGCTGGCCTGGAGATGTGGGGCCGCTAGTAACTTGGCCGTTAGTCATCACCCGAGGTCCGGAAAAGCCTCGCATGAATCTCGGTATTTACCGCATGCAGCTGCTAGGACCCAATAAACTCATTATGCGGTGGTTATCGCATCGTGGTGGCGCGCTAGACTTTCGCGACTGGACGCTGAAAAGACCAGGCGAGCCCTACCCTGTCGCCATTGCGTTGGGAGCTGATCCCGCAACGACGCTAGGCGCCGTAACACCCGTCCCCGATGCGCTATCGGAGTACGCGTTTGCCGGATTACTGCGTGGCGGTAAGACAGAGCTAACCAACTGCCTAACGCCTCGGTGTAAGGACAACGAGCTGCTTGTTCCAGCGCACGCAGAAATCATTTTGGAAGGCTATATTGACCCCAACGAGATGGCCGATGAGGGTCCTTTTGGCGATCATACTGGCTATTACAATGAGGTGGAGAGTTTCCCTGTCTTTACTGTGGAAACAATGACAACGCGCAAAAACCCCATTTATCACAGTACCTATACGGGTAGACCACCTGATGAGCCCGCCATTTTGGGTGTGGCCTTGAATGAGGTTTTTGTTCCCCTGCTGCAGAAGCAATTTCCAGAGATTGTCGATTTTTACCTCCCTCCAGAGGGTTGCTCCTACCGAATGGCGGTGGTCAGCATTCGCAAAGAATATCCAGGCCATGCTAAGCGCATTATGTTGGGTATCTGGAGTTTCTTGCGCCAGTTCATGTACACCAAATTCATCATCATCACGGATGAGGATGTCGATGTTAGGAACTGGGAGGACGTGATCTGGGCCATGACAACGCGCATGGATCCGCGGCGCGATTCCGTCTTCATTGATAACACACCCATCGACTATCTCGATTTCGCATCACCCGTAGCAGGTCTCGGCTCGAAGGTGGGTATGGATGCAACCAACAAATGGGAAGGGGAAACCGACCGAGAATGGGGCACGTCGATCCAGATGGACGCAGCCGTAAAGGAGCGTGTGGATTCTCTTTGGGACTCTTTAGGTATTCATCTACCGGGACGCAAACGCTAGGTTTTTTTAACCCCAATCGTTCCTAGCGCCGTGACTAAGGATGGTGCGGGTTGTTTCTGATATTGCTCTATCAGAGCACTTTGCCCTTCGCTTTTAGGCAGTAGCTGCGCTTTGGCAATTACCAGTCCGTTGGCAACGTCTTTGGCGTGTCGGTTACCCGTCAGGGCAGACAAGCCTGTCACCATCGCCGGCGCATCTTCCAAGTTAATTCGGGCCAACGTTTGGGTCGCCGACGCAGTCCAACTGCGC
>JAACDF010000238.1 GCA_009937065.1 Gammaproteobacteria bacterium
CACAGCCAATGTAACGACCTACTTTAGTCAGGACATACCCGTACATATTCACGCCATTGGCGGTGCTGCAGTACGCATGTCCCTCGATGCTATTGAGAGCGCCAGAACGACCACGGGGAACGAGTCGGTTCGCGCCACCATTGCTCACATGGACTTTGTACACCCTGATGATATTGCACGATTCAAAGCCCTGAACGTGACGGCTCAAACATCGATTCAGTGGGCGGCGCGAGACCCCTCATATTTTAATATCGGCTCATTTGTCGGTATGGATAAAGTCGAGAACGCCTATCCGGTGCGCTCAATCATGGACACTGGTGCCAATCAAAGCTTTGGAGCGGATTGGCCTGCGTCTGCCTACCTGTCAACCTACAAGCCACTGGAGCTGATTGAGGCGGCTGTAACACGGCGCTTACCCGGCGAGCCTGACATGCCTCCCCGAAATCCCGATCAGTCAGTGTCTTTGGCTGAAGCCATTATTGCCATGACGCGCAATAGCGCCATCCAAGTGGGTGAGCTGGAGTCCTTGGGGTCCATTACCAAGGGAAAGCTGGCGGATTTAGTGCTATTAGAGAAAAATCTGTTCGAGATC
This sequence comes from Gammaproteobacteria bacterium, assembly GCA_009937065.1. Taxonomy (GTDB): domain Bacteria; phylum Pseudomonadota; class Gammaproteobacteria; order Pseudomonadales; family Halieaceae; genus Luminiphilus. The sequence goes on from JAACDF010000238.1 coordinate 593, forward strand.
CCATCCGAAACGATCAACGCCACCCCGGTCGCAATGACAGTGGTTAACGGCAGAGTCGTTCACGAGCAATAGTCGCCGATACGATTGCCCAAGAGCAGGCATGGTGACGCAGAGACGGACCTTATAAAATGACGTGTGTTCAGGTGCGAGCCATGACACGTTTGAACACACGATCAAACGTTCTAAGGTCCTCGAGCTTACCCATACTAATTCGAAGATATTGTGGGTAACCATCGTATCCCGCATTAATCAAAACACCCTCGTCAGCCATAGCTCGACGGACAGTCATCGCCTCCCGGCCAGAGTCCACAAATACGAAATTGGTTTGCGAGGGCACGGGTGTCAAACCGACATCGGCCAATGTTTTTTGCACCATTGCCCGACCCTCTTGGACCTTGTCACGCGAGAACTTGATGAAGTCGTGATCGATGTAACTGTGATACGCCGCTGTGAGTCCCACACCGTTGGGCCAAGCCATAATATGTTTGAAGGTGTTCTCGATGATGTCGGACCTAGCCATACCGTAGCCAACCCGCATGCCCGCCATACCAAAAATTTTCGAAAACGTCCGAGTCACCAGACGGTTTTCTCCTTCACGAACAAGATCGACCATGGACTCTCGGTTGGGGTTATCTGTTAGTTCATTGTAGGCCTCATCAACAATCACTAAGGCCTTGGGGCCAACAGAGCGACAAAAGGCGCGAAGTCGGTCAGCGTCAATTGGCAGACCGGTCGGATTATTCGGATTGGCGAGATAGACCACGGCGACCGACTCATCAACCATTGCCTCCATCGCATCCAAGTCGACCTGCAAATCGGATCGCAGCGGGACTCTCGATACGGATACGCCAAGCGCTTCCGCGTAACCTAGGTGCGCGTCGTAGGTGAGTGCGGGCGTGAGTACCGATCCCATTCGTCCATAGGCCATCAGTGCGGCCTGAAGCCCCTCGTTGGAACCGGACGATATAAAAAGATTCTCATGCTTCAGCTGGTTATCAGCCGCTATAGCATCGAATAAATCATCGCGAATGGGGTAGTCATAAGGCGAGTCGGGGTAATAAGCGCTCAAAGGTAGAATTTTCTGTACCTCAGCAATGGCCTTTGGACTGGGTCCATAGGGATTTTCATTAAAGACCAGTCGAACCTGCCCCTCAGGTATCAGGTATTGACTTAGTGCGGGCATGGCGGAGCCCGCCAGCGCTACAGTTCCAAATGCTGATATAAAGTTTCGTCGCTTCATCATTCCTAACCCACCATTTACATTATTGAGCGGTCCCAACCACTATAAGCGCGCGCCCTGATATTTGCTCGCCTAACAGGCTCTCCAATAAACATGCACTAAACAGATGTCATTTTTGCGAACGCCGAAACTGCTCGGTCGTATTCTTCTGGCGTATTGAAATTCAGACAGGGCTCCCACTCAGGGGGCGCAGTCACAGTTTCCCAAAGCTCGTTATCCAGAAACCCCATAACCGATCTACCGCCTGACTCGACGTAGTTCCGCATGCCTGACGCCAGTGTCGCCGAGAACAGGCCATGCAATGGATGTAAGCGTTCCGCTTGCAAGAGAACAACTTTGCTGCCAAATGATATCGAGTCGGTCAGCAAACGGTACACGCTCGACGGGGGCACAAGTGAGTCTGTTGGTACCACGAGCACATAACCATCCCCAAGACCCGCATCGGCGACAGACTCGAGCACCTGTAATATTCCGGCCAATGGGCCTGCAGATTTGACCGCATCAGATACGTGTCGAACATTGTGGACGTTGAGCTCAACGTAACGCCGAGACCCTGCGCAAATGAAAATGGGCATTGAATCAGATAGGTTGCGCAAATCACTCACTTGGCGCTCTATCAAAGCTGGACTGTTGTCGCTAAGAGAGGCTTTGTCCTGGCCCATACGGAAGCTGTCACCGCCCGCCAAAATCGCCACAGCAATTACAGCGTTCGACACATCGTTCACTGCAATTCGGTCCATGGAAAAACAGAAACCATGACCTTCGAGCCGGCACTGATATGTTCAACATCAGCTGCTATCTTGATGGTGCAGTTCGCTCGCGCTAGTCCGAGCACGCGGTGCGAATCTTGGCTCCCTAGGGCAGAGACTCGTAACAAAGAGTCACCGGCACCATCAACATTCCGGGTCAAAACACCTCTTTGAAACTCCAGGCGGCCACCGCGTCGATTGAGATCAGCATCAAGCTCCGCTTCAAGCTGCGTAGTAGGGATAACCCGCTCTCGATTCAGTAGAAACTTGATAACGGGAAGGTATAGCTCGGTTAGGACCACAAACGAAGACACTGCATTTCCGGGCAACCCAAAAAACAGCGCCCTACCACTCTCCCCACCATCAATGTACCCAAAGCAGACTGGTTTACCGGGCTTCATGGCTACTTTGTAGTCAGACACTGCGCCCATTGAGTCAACGCACTGGCGAACATAGTCATAGTCTCCGACGGAAACCCCACCGCTACTAATCACAATATCTGCGTCAACGCTGGCTTTGTGCAAGCATGCCGTGATCGCCCCGGGCGTATCTTCGACCACACCTAAGTTGATCAGCTCCACTGGATAATGTCGAAGCACAGCCGCAATAGAGGCTAAGTTGCTCTCGTAAATGTCACCCTCCCCCAGCACGTCGCCCGCCGCTTTTAACTCATCCCCAGTGGCGAAAAACGCGACGCGCAGTTTCGGTCGAACATTCAGGTGGGCTATGCCTTGGCTGGCAAGCAATGGAATCATGTTGGGCGTAATGAGTTGTCCGGTCGTTGCAATGATGGCGTCACTGCCAATCTCCTCTCCCCGAAGCCGAATATTTGCTCCAAGAGATGTGTCCTGCAACATTTGCACAGCCTCATTCTCGCGTTCGACATTTTCCTGAATTACCACGGTATCGGACGATGCTGGAACCACAGCCCCCGTGAAAATTCGGATGCACTCTCCAGGCGCTAATGGATCACCCGTGTACGGCTCTCCAGCGCGAGACTCCCCTTTAAGGGAGAAGACTTGAGAAGTGACGGGACCATTCCGGTCATGGGAGTAAACGGCATAACCGTCCATCGCAGAAATATCTGATCTGGGTAATTCAAGCGCTGCAGTCAGATCTTGAGACAAATAGCGACCCAGGGACTCACCCAGTGCAATCCGCTCACTCTCATCTGATTGCGTGGCGAGCCATGTCTGGCAAAGCTGATGCAAATTGTCCTGCGCTTGCGCAAAGCTAATCATCTTGGAAACGTCCCTTCAGTCAGATGCTATTGTGCTGTCGCACCGCTTGAGGGGCAACCGAGCTAGGCATTTGAATGAAGATCTCGTCAGTGCGCTCTTCTTGAGAAAACTTCCCTGACCATGGGCTCGAAATAATTCAGGGGTCGCGTGGGGTAATTCGGGTCGAAGGATGCTTGATCCCAAGCCTCACAAAAATGTACGCATCGGTCGTAGAAGGGATGCCCTGTGAACTTGTCTCTGGCATGACGATCACCGCCGACGTGATGGGCATAGTAATAGGCCTGAAACAATCCGTGTTTCTCTATCACCCAGACGATCTCGTCACTAACAAAAGGTTTGAGCAGTGCCGCGGCAAATTCGGCGTGACTCAGCGGCGCCAGTTCGTCGCCTATGTCGTGTACCAAGGCGGCGACTATCCAATCAATACTCGCACCCTCATCCTCTGCACGCGACGCGGTCTGCAAGGAGTGTTGAAGCCGGTCGATTTTGTACCCGGCTAGCCCATCCGATAAGCCAGCTAAGGCTTTCATGATGCGATCTGGCAGCCCTCTAATATGGTCGTCTTCCAATCGCTCCAAAAACTCGTAGTCGGCTTGGGTGCCATCTTTCATTTGGGTAAATGAAACTTCAGTCATGCGACCTCGCTAATACCGTAAGCATGTTGCGCACATTATCGTGCTCGAAATAAGCATCTTGTAAATGCCGATATCCAGCATCGTCGATTGCCTCGCGCCCATGCAGTATTCGGTGGCTGGCGACGATCAAGATCTGACCACCCTCTAATCGGAAACGCCTCACCTTGTCAGTGCTGAATAAGCGGCGACTTAGTTTGTAATAGGCATCGTAAAATGCACCCGTATCAGGATCAGCGGGATTCATTACCTGCATCAACTGATTCGAATAGCGGAAAATAACAAGTTCGCCCTTACAGTTCAGACGAATGATTGGTTCGCAGGCATAGGTCTCGTTGCTCTCATCGAATTCTCGAAAGGGCACTTCCACTCGGCACAAGATATCGAATGCCTCTGGCTCAGCCCTTCGAAACTCTTCCAAAAGTCCCCAACCATCAAAAATCGTCGACCGTCCACCGCTAGCCTCATTAGCTAACATATGAAGCGCCTGCACACTCGGTGGCCAAGAATAGCTCGCGAAATCGTTGTGCGGCGGCAGACCCAAATTGGTGTGGGCAACGTTGTAGCCTTTAGGGTCTACTTTCACATTGTGAATTCGCTCGAACAGCACTTCCCGAATAGGACCAAGCCGCTTGGCCAATAATTCTAGGGTCGACTCTTCGGTTGGTGCGTTTGAAAGTATTAGCACCCCAGACCTCAGAAATTCCTCAATAGCGGTCTCGGCACACAGGTCATCAGCTTGAAACGACGCGAAATCAACATAAACGGGGAAATAGTCATCAGTCCAAGGCTCCCATAGCGGAGCTGCTCGCGCGTGATCTCCGGAGAGAAAGGCTCTCGGATACTGACTCGAATGACCACCGGCCCATGTAATGAAGAGCTCATCTTCACAGACAGTCAGCATTTCAACAGAAACGCTTTCTAGGGAAGCGAGGTGGAAGCGCTTTTCCTGCGTCTGAGAAATTCGACACTCTTCACAGGGACAGACATCACGCAGCCACAAAGTGGGCAAGTTTATAGATTCACCGTCAGGCCATGTGACCTGGACGTTACCGAGCGCCTCGGCATTCATTGATTGGCATCCCGCATGGTTTTCCTCAGCGACTACGAGCACCTATTTCGCGCTATAGGAAACCAAAATCTCGACAAAATCAAGACGAAAAGAGCCAGTTTTTCCAGTGCTATGAATGCGAATAAAAAGCGCTCGTCAGAGCGATGACTTCACGCGAATAAATGCACCTCCTCCGCGCATGGCAGGCTGATACCACCGAGGAGTGAAATCAAAGATTTCACACTCCCCTGCGAAGGGCTGGGACGCTATTTAACTTCTGTTATTCCGCCAGCTACCGTGGAAGCCGTAGGGAATTCGGTGATCCAACTTAGCTACTGCCACGGGGCCATCACTCACTGCCTGGGCGTCGAGAACCACCATGGAAGATGTACTTGCCTTACTGTCATAAACTGTCGCCAGCACCCACCCGTCTCCCTCTTTTGAGCTCGCGCTTTTCTCGACAAAAACGGGTTCGGAAACGCCATTTCCAAAACCTGCGTCCCAAGAGCTGACATTTCCCGTATCGCAGTCGATGTGGGTAATCTCATGGAATAAGCCACCGTCACCCTTTGCGCGCTTTGAAGCCGCTGCGATATAACCATGACGGTGACGAGAAGCAGCAAATCGATCATCGATGCGCGGAAATTCTGAGGCAACATCCAGCATCTGCTGTCGGTCTATCGCACCCGTGTCGACATCCACAGTCCAGCGGGTCAACTTACCCTGCGCATCAGCATGGGCCGGAATACTGCCATCCGCATTGGGGAAGTTTGGGGCAACCGGAAAATCGACGGAGTCAAAGGTGACTTTGGACCCCTCATTCCATGCATTTAGGAAGTGGAACACGTAACAGACAGGCGCCTCCAACCAGCGAATGCTGGACACGGGGGCTCCACGTTTCAAAACTCCAATGAAGGCGCCCACGCTTCGATCAAATGCAAATGGGAAACCAAATTGGGCCACGCGATCGATATCACATGTCAAGGGAAACAAAGGGAAAAGCACATAATCACGAGTAATCATAAAATCGTGCATCATCGCAGCGTAAGGTGCCTTGAAGACGTCCGATCGGAGCGTGCGACCGTTTCGATCGATCACATGATAGGTCATGGTATTGCTACCAAAATGGTCGCTCATGTAACCAAAACCATGAAGCTCACCCGTTTCAGGATCGATTTTAGGGTGCGCGGTCATCGCGCCCTTTATGCCATCAGCATAATTACCGTAACCCACCGACCCCAATGATTGAGGGTCCATGCTGAACGGGTGGCTCCCCTCTTCGAGGGCCACCAAATGTTCGCCATGGGCCAAAATATGCGTGTTAGCAACCCCGTTCCGGCGATTACTTTCGATCTGGCCGGTTTCGCTGTTGATATTAATCTCGAGATTAAGACCTCTCCCCAGTTCGACCTCCTTTTCAAACTTTGGCGTCCTCACCCAGCGGTTTAGGTAACCCACCTTGCCCTGGTCGACATGGAACGCGTGAACCATGCCGGCACCAAAAAACCAGTGGTAGGCACCTTCAACAAATTTAGGGTTTGGCCCAATCCGATAAAGCGAGCCGGACAACTCGGTCGGTACTGTGCCCTCGATCACAATATCGTCATAGGAAGCCTCAAAGTTTATGGGCCCGTAATTGCCGCGCAGTTGAGGGTGATTAGGCAGAGGATTAGCCATCTAAATAAATCTCGCTACTGAAGTCGATATCGACCATACGCAAGTTAAAGGCATTCGGATAGGCGATCGATTGAAGGTGGCGAGACAAAAGAGCAGCACGTTGCGCTTGCTAGCTAAATTCTCGAATAGTGTTAGCCTCAACCCACCCTACAAGAATAAAAGCATAGAGGTGAGGCATGGCATCACATCCTTTCGATTGGTCGACTTGGGGTCGTCTCGATGCCACAGAATTGGCGGCAAGACTACGAGCCAAAGACGTCACAGTATCTGAAGTTATGCATCAGTTTGCCGATGCGATTTCACTCCAGAACCCTCATCTCAATGCAGTAATCGAGGTCTTTAACGATGTCTTAGATGACCCGGATTCAAGTGGCGCAAATCCGGACGGAGCATTTTACGGTGTGCCCATCATGATTAAGGACATGGGTTCACGGATAAAAGGAAGAGATCAGCAAATTGGCCTGGGCTTCAAAGCACCTGAGCTAGCGACTGAGGACGATCCACTCATTGAAAACTTTAGAGCAGCCGGCTTTATTGTCTGTGGCCGCACAGCAGTACCTGAGGATGGCATGACCCTTATCACACACAGCATCCCTCAAGGAGATACTCGGAGCCCATTTAACCTATTGCATACGCCGGGCGGCTCATCGGGCGGGTCATCAGCCAGCGTCGCTGGGGGCATAACACCCATTTGCTCTGCGTCCGATGGCGCTGGCTCCATTCGATTCCCCGCCGCATGGACCGGCCTCGTAGGTCTCAAAGCCACCCGTGGTATGAATCCGCTTCCACAGGGGCTGAACGAATCCATTCTGGCGGGTGCCGTTGAAGGCGCTCTTGTGCGCAGCGTTAGAGACTGTGCCGCAGTTGCTGAAGCACTGGCCGTACACCGGCAGTTGGGACGCAGTTTCATGCCGCCTCATCCACCGCCACAACTCCTCAAAGAATTATCAAAGCCACCTCGGCAGTTACGCATTGGGGTCAGTGCTGAGGCATGGGGAAGTTCTATTTCGGTCGATGCAGACGTGCTGAAGTCCACCGAGGAGACTGCTCGACGTTTGGGGGCGCTTGGTCACACCATAGTACCGTTACAACCAGAGGAGATTTGCGACTTTAACGCCCTACGCACGTCATTTTCCGTTGCGGAGTGGCTGCTGCCCATCAGTCGCGAGCTGATGTATCTGGTTGAAAAGGCCAACGTGTCACTGAGCGATGAAAATGCGTCCATCCAACTGCGACACCATTTGGAGCTTGCGGACCGCTACAGCATTGACGATTTATTTGAGGCACAAATGGTGACCGAGGCCCTGATGCGGACTTGGGGAGACTTTTGGCAAAGCGGAGTATGCGATGTATTGCTCTCGCCAGTAACACCTATCGCCTGTCCGGAAATTGACTCCGGTTATCGAATGGACTCGCCTCAAGGCTTCGATGATTGGTCGGAAACCCTCTTTGACGCCGCATGCTTCACCATACCTGCCAACCACATGGGATTGCCGGCCTTGTCACTGCCATCGGGTATTGATCGTAACGGTTGCCCTATCGGCATTCAGCTTATGGCACCATGGCGTCACGAGCACGACCTGATTCACCTAGCATCGCATTACGAAACAGCCCACCCGGCGCTGTTCAATCTGCCGCGCGGTCATGGCATAGACGGCTGATGGCCGTATCAGACCTCAATACGGAGTTGCCGCCTAGCGACACTAAACACCTGATAGGTTGCTGGGTCATGGCAGTGCTGGGCGCCATGCCCTTTGCCATACAACCCTTTTTCCTAGGCGTGATGACCGAGTCGTTAGGCCTGACCTCCCAGCAAGTGGGCCTGCTGGCTTCAGCCGACATCTTAGGAGTGGTGGTTGCCAGTTTCTCGGGTTTTTGGTGGTCTAAACGATTTCGTCACCAAGCCCTAATTAGGGTCGCTTCAGTAGCCATGATGATCGGGTACCTTGGCCTGTTGTTCACCGACACCTTCGACAGCGTGCTCTTGCTAAGGTTTATTGCTGGTGTCCTGGGCCATGGCATCGCCTTTTCGCTCGGAACTGCATTACTGTGCCGCGCGTCGCATCCGGACCGTGCGATTGCCGTCAGCGTCGTAACACAAATAGGCTTCAGTTCCCTTATGCTGTTGGTGTTACCCAAAGTCCTGATGGGTACCGGTATTGAGGCTGTTTACTTCTCGTTGGTCGCCATCATTCTCGTTCTGCTACCACTCCTGAAGCTGACAAATGATTCATTTTCCACTGATACCGAGTCGGCCACGCGAGCGTCTATCAACCCGCTCATTATCTGGTTGCTGATCGCTCTTGTTTGCTACCAACTTGGGCTCTCTGCCATATGGGCCTTTATAGAATCTATCGGTCGTGACCGACATATTTCGTTAGAGCAAATGGGGTTGATGTTGGCGATTATCCTGCCGGTCAGCATGATTGGCTCGATCTTCGCCAGCCTGCTTAATCTCCGTATCGGCAGAGTCACTCCTGTAGTAATAGCAACCACAGCGGGCGCCGCAGGTTTAATCATACTCGCCAACACAGCCACAGTCGCAATTCTCGCAGCGGGCTTCCTGCTGCATCAAATTGCATGGAACTTCGGTATTGCCTTCGTCTATGGCGCTATAGCTGAGGTCAGCGGCGAAAGTGGCTCAGAAATACTCGCGCCGGGCAGCCAATCGCTTGGCACTGCAATGGGGCCCATTTTGGCAGGCATACTGGCCAGCACCATAAATCTCGAGGCGGTTATCTGGGTCTCAATCTTCGGAATGATTGCAGGATCATTGATTCTATTCTTTACGCGAGAGGCTCACTCTCCGCGAAGTTGAGCAAATGCGTAGGTGCGCTCATCAGGCACCTGCTGAATTTCAATAACGTTGCCAAAAGGGTCTCGCCCGTAGGTCATGAGGTACCCGTCACCTGCATCAATAGGGTCTGAGTGCCACTTAACCCCGTGCGCTTTTAGCGCCTGGTAAGACGCATGAACATCCTCAACTTCAAAGGAAAAATGGGTAACCCCGTAATCACACATCCGCCGTGTATTTTCGACTGGCTGCGGACTATGGAATTCGAATAGCTCGATAAAGATATTGCCGGCATGCAACATCGCCAACGTCGTGTCAGTGTTAGCCATCTGCGTCACGCGATCACCCTCCTCACTCTGACCGAGGTGCTCATGGTCAACCAGTTCAAAACCGAATGCGTCTCTATAGAACGTAATAGCGGAGTCAAGACTGGGTACTGACATTGCGAAATGGTGAACGCCTTTGATCTTTATAGGTGCAGGCTTGGTCATCTGCTCATCGCTCCTGCAGTGCTAACTGTCATTCGATTATGTCACGCGCGAATACGTCATCCACTGTTTCATGACGCTTAATCAATCTTACAGCACCTTGATCTAACAACACCGAACCCGGTCTCGGTAGGGCATTAAAATTTGCTGCCATCGGCTCCAAATAAGCACCGGTGGGGTAAATCGCTAATACGTCACCAACGGCCAACTCAGGTAATTCGGCATCGAGGGATAGCATTTCAGCGTTACAGGTGAGACCCACAACGTCATACCTATAGTGACGGGAGGAACTTGCAGAACTGACAGAAGTAAACTGCAACGGGCACTCGTCTGGAACGCCATGAAGGTCCAGAAATACCTCAGAGGTATCGACTTCAGCCCATCGTCGGTGCTCACCCACGGTCTCGCACTTCAGGTTTTTAACCGTTGTTAGATGAATACCCGCATCACTGTGCAAGCCACGACCGGGTTCTATTTCGAGCGTCCAGTCCGACCAATGGATCACTGAACTGGAGAGTTTGTCCCGCAATGCGGCGCAGATGACAGACGCGAACTCGGGCAGTGAAGGTGTATTTCCACTGCGATCAACCACATCGAGATCGGCGTCTAGATCGCTTGCAAACCCACCCCCAATGTTGATGACGGGGTGATCGACATCCGCGAGCAAAGACTCTATTTCGACCACCTGTGACGCCACAGCAGCGGCCCATGCGCTCCAGACCTCTAGCCGCTTACTGTGCCTACCCATATGAGAGTGGAAACCCACCAGCTTGAGCTGAGAGTAGGATGACCAGGCATCGACGATCTCCGTCAGTTCACTGTTTGGAATACCGTACTTAATACGCTGACTTAGTTCAGAAATTAACAGATCGGGCGCAAAATCAGAGGTTGCTGACAACTCGCCGAGATCAGGTTTCAACCGCAGCATGACAAAAGCGGTAGAGGACAGGCTGGTCGCTATTTCATTGATGAGGGACGCTTCTCTGGGACTGTCTATGACGATACGAACACCCAGCAAGATGGCTTTCCTAAGAATTTGCTCATCTTTAATGGACCCATTAAGCGAAATACGTGATGGAGGCACATTACACCGTAAAGCGCCCTCGAACTCACCGGGACCGAATACGTCACAGCCACATTGAAGCTCTGACAAAAGCACTCTCACGCCAAGAATTGGACAGGCTTTAAGCGAGGGCATGAGCTCAAAGCGCGGCCACTCCATTCCAAAAGCACCCCGAAATTCAGCCACACGCTCGCGGATGGCATCCCCAGCAAAAGCAAATAATGGTGTCCCGAACTCGTGGGCCACTCTCTCTAAGTTGTAAACGTCGGTTTTCAGCGGATCCATAAGTAAACTCGCCAAGTTGGTTGATAATAGTCACTGCTCATCACAACTTCTTTGCACACCATTTTGCAGAGGGATCTAGAATCAAAGCGTTGGGTCCTCACACCACAAAACATGGACTCACTCCTCTGAACAGACCAGTTTTGCGTTGACCTCACCCACAACAGCAAGGTTCATTTTTGCTCGACCCTGCATGTCACCCTGAACCTCACACGCCTGAAGCGTATCCTGCACAATACCTTTCACCACATCGGCGAACTGTTTGGTATTTAGATCGGTAAGCTTCTCTACCGGCACAGATTCCGAAGACTCGAAAGAGGGATCTTTGTATTGCGTCGACCAGGACGATATCCACCATCTGTCATCTTGAAAATAGAGGGAAATGCTATTGAAGCCACGGTCAAAGGGCTCTGCTTCAGCTGAAATCCTCATCTCAAACTCACTCCATACATGCGCGATATTTCCATACCGCTCAACCCGTCTATTAACCTCAAATTCAAAAAACGGTTGCTCATAAGGCACTGAAATCATTGACTGCTCAGTGCTCAAGTCATGTCGTTGAAACGTTCCATCGGGGAAAAATTTAGTTATCAATGCGCCATCGGCATGCATTTTGGTGTCTCTATCTGCGTCGTAGACGAAGCCTTCAGGTCCCGACACCACGTCGTAGTAAGCGTTTACGATATCATCGATGGACTCAGTGTCCCCTGCGTAGCTCGGCATAGCTATCAAAATACTCAACAACAGCAGCACGTATCGCATCGGCAAACCCTCTTAGCCTTTTTGTATTCTCGTTTCCCTAAGCTACCAAAAATTAGCCTTGAGCACGCTTAACGATTCAATACATCGGTGTTTTAGCTCAATAATCGTATTTTGGAGCAACCCCCGCCCATTAAATTAATGGTTCGAACGCGCTGCGCATTTGTTTGTCCGTGCAGACTCAACGGTATGTCCATGTTCATATCGATGAGCATCGCGCGTCGTCGGTTTAGGACGTATGATTCGCAACATAAGAATGTGAGGGGAACATCATGGGCACACCAGAAACCGTCGTACTGCCTGAGGAAACGGCTGAAGTCGCAGCGCTTATAGAACGAGCGCGCGTTGCTCAAGCCGCCATAGCCGACTTCACACAAGAACAAGTCGACGAACTCATTAGAGCAATGGTCTGGTCTTGCGCTCAGCCCGGTGTAGCCGAGGAACTTGCGCAACAAACGCTCGATGAGACCCAGCTGGGTGACTACAACGGTAAATTCGCAAAAATATCGGTAAAAACTCGAGCGGCGCTCATGGATATCTTGCCCGACAAATCGGTCGGTGTAATCGAGGAGGACGTCGAGCGTAATATCATCAAAATCTGCAAGCCGGTCGGCGTGATTGGGGCTCTATCGCCCTCGACCAACCCCGAGGCAACACCCGTTATTAAAAGCATTAATGCTGTTAAGGGCAGAAACGCTATTGTCATTGCTCCACATCCGCGCGCTAAGTTCATCAACATGACCATCGTTAAGAAGATGCGCGGCGCACTTGAAAAAATGGGTGCTCCTGCTGACCTGGTACAAACCATGGCACAGCCATCACTAGGAAAAACCGAAGAACTGATGAAGCAATGTGACTTCATCCTCGCTACGGGTGGGCCCGGCATGGTGAAAGCCGCTTACTCAAGCGGTACGCCTGCCTTGGGCGTAGGGGCCGGTAATGCAGTCATCACCGTGGATGACACGGCTGACCTTGTCGATACGGCAGAAAAAATACGCATTTCTAAGACGCTCGACCTCGCTGCTTCCTGCTCCGCCGACAACTCGGTCATTGTCCTCGAGAGCGTCTATGACGAACTTCTCAGCAACCTGATCGCCGAAGGGGGTTATGTTGCATCTCAAGAAGAGGCCGACAAGATTGCGGCGGTTCTTTGGCACGACGGTGCGCTGAATACAGCAGCGGTGGTGAAGCAACCGCAGGTGCTCGCCGAGATGTCGGGCTTCACCATCCCTGAAGATCGGAAATTTATTATCGTGCCGTATCAAGGCGTCGGTCCAGACCACCCCTTTTCTGGTGAAAAACTCTCGGCCGTGATGGCCTACTACAAGGTCGCGGATATTCACGAAGCCATTGCGCTCACGAACGCCATTCAGGAATACCAAGGTATGGGACATTCCTGCGGTATCTACTCGAACAGCGATGAGAACATCATCACGCTTGCCAGTGGGACAAAGACATCTCGAGTCATGGTCAATCAGCCCCAGGCGGCATCCAACAGCGGTAATCTTTGGAACGGAATGCGCCAAACGTTCTCGCTTGGCTGTGGTAGCTGGGGGGGCAACTCTACGAATGAAAATATTAACTGGCGGCACCTCGTTAATGTCACCTGGGTATCGAAACCGCTCAAACAGGCCAAGGCCCTACCGAGCGATCATGAGCTCTTTGGTCAGGTCATCGCGAAGTTGGGATAATCTCAGCTGATCTGAGGGGCATCGAAGCTGCTTCACTTTCCAGTGCTTAGGAATCCTTGTTGCTCGCAGGTGCTCGTCTCCAAGGGTCACTGTCTCCATTTTACAAGGGGTCAAGATTAGCGTGAACAGCGACGAAGAAATCGAGCAGATTTCACTGTCCTTGACCCTGTACGCCGAACGCATTGGGGACATGGTGCCTTTTGTTTATGAACGTTTTTTCGAGCTCGACAAAAACGCAAAAACGTTAATGGAGTACTCCGACGAGCATATGCGCGGACGCATGTTCGCATCGGTTCTGGAGCTCTTGATGTCCGATGAGCACCTCGATGCCGGCGGCTACTTGGATTGGGAACTCGACAACCACCTGCGCGCATACGGGGCAACGCCTGCGATGTACGAGACGTTCTTTGAGAGTGTCGTGACCACATTGGCCGAGGGTCTGGGCGATGAGTGGACAGAGATCTGGAGTCAGGTCTGGCAAGACCGCCTGGCCCGAATCATGACGCACGTAAAGGTTCATGAATCGCGCTTTTTGGAGTTAAATGCTTAGTTAGAGGACCCCGGCGGGCCTAATACGTAAGGGTGTTTCTAAGACGTTACGGCATCAGCCGCTAAGGCCTTTTCTCGAGCCTATCCAGCAGTAGTTGAAGCGCGGCGATGCTTTTTTCGTCATGTGCTGTTTCAAGTGCGTCCTGAAGCACCTCTTGAATGTCCTTCGTATCAACGAGCTCCATATCCCAAGTTGGGAAAATTCGCTCACGAATCTCCTCATCGGAGCTCAGAATCGCCATCTTTTCATGTCGAGAATCAGCTTCTATACGACTCACAAGTTCTAAAACCTTAGACTTGGGACCCTCGATCCATTGGAAAAACACACCCGCTCCGAACACCAAAATTCCGGTAATTCCAAGTATTGGATTAGAGCGCCGCGCAGTCGCGATAATGGCATCAACATCGGCTTGTTCAATACCGGGGCTTACTTGACTACAGTAGACAAGGTTGAAGAGTAGGTACTCTTCAAAAGCATCCTCGGGCTCATCTAGCAGCGCAGATTTTGATAGTTCATTCATGACACCACAGTACCCTGCGGTACAACCCAAGCAAAGGATTAATCGAGGAAACAGTCGAAACACTCGTTGATGCCGCCCGAAACGGTCGTACAGATGCCGCTAGAGTCTCAGCCGCTAACGCCCTTCTCGACCGAGCTTATGGCAAGCTCGCGGCGAAAGAAGAAACGGAGATAGCGGACTTGCCACCAGTAGCTATTCAGCTGACAGGGCCGCATAACGACTGCAAAGCAAACAGAGAATTGTTATGAATGGCTTAGGTAAGCTAAAAAAGATGGTCGGGACGGCAGGATTTGAACCTGCGACCACCACACCCCCAGTGTGGTACGTTACCAGACTGCGCTGCGCTCCGAAGGCTACTGGGTAACAATTGGGTAACATTTTTCGGGAATTACGCGCCTATATCGAGCTATAATTGGCTTTGATTTTGGTTTGATTTCTGAGGCTTGTAAATGGCTCGTGGTGGCTTTCGAGAAGGAGCAGGACGTCCATCAGGCTCCACCAACAAATCCTCTCCTGAGCAGTCTCAGCGCCTCTCAGAGCTTGCTAAGACTTATACCGAAGAGGCACTCCAAACACTCGTTGATGTCGCCAGAAACGGTCGTACAGATGCCGCCAGAGTCTCTGCCGCTAACGCCCTACTCGACCGAGCCTATGGCAAGCCAGCCGTTAAGGAAGAAAAAGAGATAGTGGACTTACCACCAGTGGTTATTCAGCTCACTCAATAAATACCTCGTCGACCACACCGAAATCTTAATAAATCTGCAACTTACACAAAGCTTCGGCGTGCTAGTTTCCCTATGGGTATGTAGTTTTCCCACGCAAGAATCAAAACAATTTATTAGCACTAGGGGATTAATATGAAACACCTATCTACCGCGATTTTGCTCGCAATTGCATCAGTCAGTCTTTCCGTTCATGGAGCTGAACCCAATTGGTCAAAGTTTCAGGCCAACTTCTATTTTTCCTGTTCGGTTGAAGCAGATTGCGTTCGAGAATACAGCAACCTCATGTCTGCACCTGAGATAGCCGACAAAAAGTTCGAGGCGGCACTCTACTCAATGGCTCACAACGGGATGGACGACGCCACGCATGTGATGCGTTTTTATTTTAAAGACGCCGCAGAGTACATGAAGGCAGGACAAACATTTTCCACCTCTCCAGCTATGGCTGAATTTTTAGCATTTGGCAGACAGGCAGGAAATGAACCTGAGTACCAGACATTAACAACACACACGATTGCGGAAGGTGACCCACGAGGCACCAAAGCGGCACTGCGATGGAGTATCAACGTAACTGACCCTGCGACTTTTGTGCCTGCGTGGACAAAAATGGCGGCCGCACTTGCTGAGAAGCCATGGGGCGGGAAAGCCTATGGACTCCAAACTTACTACCTCGGAAGTCTTGGGGCAGTTACTCACGAGGTCTGGGTGGGCTTCGACTCACCAGTCGAGGCACTCACATTCCTAGATGAATTTCCAAAAACCGCCGAATGGCAGTCTTACAGTGCTGACGTTGAAGGTGCAGTAAGCATGGTCCGCGCTTATATGGAGTTGACTGCCATCAGCCTCAACGAAGACTAAATTCGCACTTTAATGGGCGCCTCCCTCTTTGAGTGCGCCTCACTATCGAGGAGATAGCAATGAAACTTATATCCACATACTTGGGTGTCTTGTTTGGTGCCTTTGCCATCAGCCATGCCGCCGCCAATCCTGTAGTGAATGTCATTAATGTACAAACTGATGACCCTGCTGGATACACTGAATATCTTGCAAAAAACCCGCAGATATTTGAGTCGTTCGGAGCAGTTACTGGCGGCACATGCGTCACACTCACGGGTCACAGGTATCCAAATCAAGCGTTTGCTTGGACTATCTACAACACGCCAGCCGATGCTTACAAATCTGCTACCGCCTTTGCTATGGCGCCAAAGAATCCAACGATGGAAAGCATGCGCAAAGTTGTGTCTGCTGAGATGTATGCGGTTTTGAAGCCGTTTACCTTACCGTCAGGATTTGAGCGTCGATTTCAGCTAGTCGTTAACGATGTGCCGAAGTACATCGAGGCCGCTATCGAGCTAGAGAAAGGCTGGCAGGCTAATGGGCATAATGTAGAGATTGGCGTGTTCATGCCCCTAGGAAAGGGCGAAACTTCGGCCAATCAACTTGATGTACGTATCTTTGGTGTAACACCAGAGGCGGCAGGTAAGTTGAGCTTAGAGTTGATGGGACAACCCTCGTGGAACCAAGCGGCCGCGGCAAAACTGGCAAGCACAGTGGAATCTGTCGAGCTTGATACCTTCGAGATGTGTAAGCAGGTGTACCCAGCCAGCTAAACTCAGCAAAACAGGGCGCGTGAGCGCCCTTTTAATCAATAAGGAGACGCCAAATGGCCGAATTAGTCGTCCTAAATTTCAAGGCCGCCGAGGGCAACTTTGATGCTTTAGCTGACATGTTCAGAGCTGTATTAGGTGACACTCGGGCTTACGACGGATGCATAAAAGTAGACGTCTACGAGGATAGAGATAGCTCTACTATCACTTTGGTTGAAGAGTGGGAAACGCTCGCACACCAGCAAAAATATCTCGGGTGGCGAATTGAAACAGGTATCCAAGAAGCTAATAAAGATATCTTAGAAGGTGGTTTCGATAATGGAGTCACAGTCCATACATGGGGCAGTAAAAAAGACTACTGAAGCCACATCTGAGGTTGGCATAGCATGATGACCTCATGACCCACTATACCGAGGTTACGGAAAGCCAGCGGTTAAACAAGAACAAGAGATAGTGGATTTACCGCCAGTGGTTATTCAGCTGACGGGGCCGAGCTAGCCAATAAGTAACGGCATTTAGGCACCTGTTTATCCAATTTTGTTCTATCGACTACGAGCGCTGTAAGTTCAGCAACTGTCAAATACTCTACTGCGAGGGTCGCCATACAAACGCAAAAATCCCTCAACGCTTGACTGTCTTCTCGTTCCGCAGAGCAGGATTCGATAAAACTTTTTTTGAAATTAGTTGTAAAAGCTTCGTTGAATCCCCCTTTGAAGTCGGAGCTATGAGCCGTCAGCGACAACCCAAAAAATAGCGTGCAGAGAAACCCTGACATGGCCTTAGTTGCCTTCATCAATCACTCCTCAAAAAATATTAATTCCACTTCTAATAGCTGTGGCGCAAATCACTCACAGATAAAAAGGTAGTACGGAAATTGAGCTTTGCAAAATTAAGACGGATGAAATCGTCAAATAGATAGGCCCTTCTAGACCGAGCATATGGCAAGCCAGCGGTTAAAGAAGAAAGGGACATTGTGGACTTGCCACCAGTGGTTATTCAGCTGACGGGGCCAAGCATGGATAAGTTTGGTGAGGCTTAATCTTCTGCTGAACCCGTTCCTGACCCCTTCGGGATTTTTTCTCGCACCCATTGCGATACCGAACCGATACCGCGCTTCAACCCTTCTGCAAATGGCTTAGGTAAGCTAAAAAAGATGGTCGGGACGGCAGGATTTGAACCTGCGACCACCACACCCCCAGTGTGGTGCGCTACCAGACTGCGCTACGCCCCGAAGGCCGCGGAGTATACGGGTATTCACCGCGATAGGGAATCTTAGTCGTCGAGTTGAAGTAGTGACTTTGCGGCTTCCAAATCTTTGAGGCTATCGCTCACCGCGGACATTACCTCGGCCGGGTTGGGACCGTCCTCACTCGTTAGACGCTGGCGCGCTCCACCGATGGTGTAGCCTTCCTCATATAACAAACCACGAATCGCACGAACCAATTCAACATCGCCGCGTTGGTAATAACGCCGGTTACCGCGGCGCTTAACGGGCTTTAGCTGGGGAAACTCAGCTTCCCAATAGCGAAGCACGTGCGGCTTTACAGCACATAAGGTACTGACCTCACCAATGGTGAAGTAGCGTTTTCCCGGAATTGGAGGTAGTTCGTTATTGTGGGTAGGCTCAAGCATCGCTTTGCATCTTCTCTACCCGGGCTTTGAGCTTTTGTCCGGGCTTGAAGGTAACAACGCGTCTAGCCGAAATAGGGATCTCTTCACCCGTTTTCGGATTACGACCGGGGCGCGAACCTTTATCACGAAGATCGAAGTTGCCAAAACCCGAGAGTTTCACCTGCTCATTATTTTCTAAACAGATACGAATCTCTTCAAAGAACTGCTCCACCAATTCCTTCGCTTCGCGCTTGTTAAGCCCCAGCTCTTCAAAAAGCTTATCGGCCATCTCTGATTTCGTTAATGCGGACATGTTGTTATCAGCTTCGCAATTCGATACCCAGTTTTTCTCTCAAGGAATCAAGCACTTGGTCAATAGCACTTGATACTTCAGTCTCGTCGAGAGTGCGACTTTGATCTTGGAATGTCAAACCGATGGCAAGACTTTTCTTACCTTCTGCCAAACCAGTACCCTCGTAGACATCAAAAAGGTCCAACTTGGTGAGCAAGCTCCCAGCCGCCTCGCGGATTGTCGAAAGTACTTCACTTGAAGCGATAGCCTTATCAGCGACCACCGCGAGGTCTCTACGGGTCTCCGGGTACTTGGAGATATCGTCGTAAGCGGGCATGGCAACGTCAGTCACAACCGATTGAAAAACCTCAGCAACCACGGTGTTTGCTGGAATACCCATGGCCTTACGGACGCTTGGGTGCACTGCCCCAATACGCCCGACAGACTCGCCGTCGACTAAGATCGCAGCACTCTGACCGTCATGGAGTCCTGGAAACACGGACGCCTCGAATGTCAGGCGGTCACCAAGATTCGCAAGCAGACCCTCTACAGTGCCTTTGAGGTCAAAAAAGTCTGCGGCGGCCTTATCCGTAGACCAGCCCTCTGTGTCTCGCAAGCCTGACACCGCGATGGCCAGCATAGGAATCTGCTCAGCGTCCCCTTTTGCCGGGATAAATTTCAAGCCTGTCTCAAACAACCGCACGCGGCTCTGCTGTCGACTCGCGTTGTGCGCAATGGCTTTCAGTAGCCCGGGAATTAGGCTAGTGCGCATGACTGCCAGATCCGTTGATATCGGGTTCTTAAGTGAGATGGGGGAGAGCTCTGGATCGAAGTGATCCTGCAACTCAGGTGCAACGAAGCTGAATGTCACTGCCTCGAAGTAACCCCGTGCGACCAGATCGTTCTTAACGAGACGAAGCGCACGGTGTGTCTCGGGAACCTCAGTTGGGATGAGACTCGCGATAATCGGCTGTGATGGGATGGCATCGAATCCAATGATCCGTGCGAGCTCCTCGATGAGGTCCACCTCGAGCCCCGTATCGAACCGCCAGCTTGGTGCGGTACACAGCCATCCTTGCTCATGCCCCACAACCCAGAAACCAAGGCCTTCAAGGATGCGTTCTACCTCAACCCGATCAATGCGAATGCCCAGCAACTTTTCAATCTGAGTTTCTCTCAGTAGTACGGCTTCATTCACGGGAAGATCAGCATCAGAGACTACTTCTGTCACTGGCCCCGCTTCACCGCCCACGGCGTCAATAAATAACTGGGTTGCACGCTCCATCGCCTCGCGCTGGAGCTGGAAGTCAACGCCACGCTCGTAACGGTGAGATGCATCGGTATGCAATCCATATGACCGAGCTCTTCCTGCCATCAGCTCTGGAGTAAAGAAAGCACTCTCCAAGAATAAGTTCGTCGTAGACTCACTCACACCACTGTCCGCACCACCCATAATGCCGGCGAGTGCGAGCGGTTTAGCATGATCAGCAATGACCAGGGTTCCAGGCTGTAATGTCTGCTCCGTGCCATCAAGGAGCGTCAAAACCTCCTCTGGCTCACACTCGCGCACAACGATCCCACCACTTAGCCGGTCAAGATCGAAGGCGTGAAGGGGTTGGCCCAATTCCAATAAAACATAGTTCGTCACGTCGACAGCGGCGTCAATTGACCGCAATCCAGCCCGCTCCAAACGCTCACGCATATAGTCAGGCGTGGAACGCGATAGATCCACGTTTTTAATCACACGACCAAGATACCTAGGACACTTCGCTGTAGCTTCAATAGTGATTGGAAATGTATCGGAAACCGTGCTCTCCACCGGTGGTGTAGCGCGCTCGTTTAAAGCCTCATCAAAGGCAACCGCAACGTCGCGAGCAACACCACGAATACTGAGGCAATCGGCTCGATTGGGTGTGAGACCCAACTCAAGCACTTGGTCTTCAAGCGACAAATAGTCTCGAATATCAGCACCGATGGGGGCATCTGCAGGCAGCTCCATCAGTCCGTCGTTATCTTCGGAGATCGTCAGCTCAGCTCCCGCACACAGCATCCCCTGCGACTCAACGCCGCGTAGCTTGGCTTTCTTGATCTTGAAGTTACCGGGAAGGACCGCTCCCACCTTGGCGAGCGGCGCTATAAGCCCGACACGGGCATTCGGCGCACCACAGACAATCTGAACAGTCTCATCACCGATATTCACGGTGCATACTCGCAACTTATCCGCATCGGGATGCTGCTCAGCCGCTATAATTTGAGCAACCACAACGCCCGAGAAGGGCTCAGCTGCGCCCGTAACACTGTCGACTTCCAAACCGATCATGGTCAGCTTATGACTCAGGGCTTCTGTAGTCACTTGAGGACTAACCCAGGTACGAAGCCACTGTTCCGAAATAATCATCGTGCTAACTCACATAAATTGCGCAAGGAAGCGCAGGTCGTTGTCGAAATTTAAACGTAAATCCCCAATGCCATAACGAAGCATTGATAACCGCTCTACTCCCATACCGAAAGCAAAACCACGATACTTATCAGAGTCGATTCCACTCATTTCAAGCACCTTGGGGTTTACCATTCCGCACCCCAATACCTCTATCCATCCAGTGTGGCTGCACACTCGACAGCCAGCTCCCGAGCACTTCACGCATTGGATGTCTACCTCAGCCGACGGCTCAGTAAACGGGAAATAGGAAGGACGTAAACGAACTGAAAGGTCGTCGCGCTCAAAAAAGGCATGTAAGAAGTCTTCGAGCAGCCCTTTTAAGTGCCCAAAATTGGAGGTCTCGTCAATTAGCAGTCCCTCCACCTGATGAAACATAGGCGAGTGCGTTAAATCAGAATCACAGCGATAGACACGGCCGGGGCAGATCACCCGAATAGGCGGTTGCTGTGTCTCCATGGTGCGCACTTGCACCCCTGAGGTATGCGTTCGCAACACGTGAGTGTCATCGACATAGAATGTGTCGTGCATTGCACGAGCCGGATGATGCGCAGGAATATTGAGCGCCTCAAAATTGTGGTAGTCGTCCTCAATCTCGGGCCCTTCTACCACTTGAAATCCCATCGCAGAGAAGAACGTTTCCATTCGCTGAATGGTGCGTGTTATCGGGTGCAACGAACCAGCCTCGGCGCGACGCCCAGGCAAAGTAATGTCGATCGACTCTTCCGCCAACTGCGCGGCAAGCGCGGCACCTTGTAGAGACTCTTTCGAGCATTTAACTGGTCATTGAGCTGTTGTTTGACGGCGTTGATTTCAGCGCCCGCTTTGGGCCGCTCTTCTGCGGATAGTTGGCCCAAGTTCTTTAACAGACTGGTCAGCGCACCTTTCTTACCAAGGTAGCTCACACGCAACTCTTCAAGGGCCGCGATATCCGACGCGGCCTCTATGGCGACTATGGCCTCCGCCTTGATATTTTCCAATGACTGCATTTGTTACTCACGCTCCACTTATTCAAAAAAGGAGGCCGTAGCCTCCTTCTGATTATCGCTCTGCATTATCGCAGTCGGTAGGCCGAAAACTGCAATTAAGCTGCTAATGCAGCTTTAGCACGCTCCACCACTGCCGCAAATGCTGGCTTATCGTAGACAGCGAGGTCAGCAAGGACGCGTCGATCGAGAGTGATCTCGGCTCTCTTCAGGCCATTGATGAACTTGCTGTAGGTCAAACCGTTTGCACGCGACTGCGCGTTGATACGCGTAATCCAGAGCGCACGGAACTGACGCTTGCGCTGACGGCGGTCACGATAAGCGTACTGTCCCGCTTTAGTGACGGCCTGCTTGGCCACTCGGAATACACGTGAACGCGCGCCGTAGTAACCCTTTGCTTGCTTGAGAATTTTCTTGTGTCGACGGTGAGCC
Source organism: Gammaproteobacteria bacterium (assembly GCA_009937065.1). GTDB lineage: Bacteria > Pseudomonadota > Gammaproteobacteria > Pseudomonadales > Halieaceae > Luminiphilus. Next base: position 23,417 of record JAACDF010000238.1, read on the forward strand.
GTGACACCACGTTTTACACGAGGCATGTTTTATCTCCTAAAGAACTTAACGATTACTTGGCGCGCAACATACGATCCACAAGTACCACGTCGGACTTATGAATCATTGATGTGCCTCGAAGCTGACGCTTACGCTTGGTCGTCATTTTCGTCAGGATGTGGCTCTTGTAAGCACTCTTGCGCTTATAACCACTGGCCGTCTTCTTAAACCGCTTAGCGGCACCACTGTGAATTTTGGCTTTTGGCATCTTAGATACTCCTGCTTTGTGCTCGTTCCAGTTTCCTGTCAGAGCGTTTCATCAACCGAGCAATAGGGCATTCACGGGCCACTATCCTCGTTTCTTGGGCGCTATCACCATCGTCAACTGACGACCTTCCATTTTTGGAAATTGTTCAACAGCACCCAACTCGCTGAGGTCACTCTCAACTCGCTTGAGAATTTCCATACCGAGCTCTTGGTGAGCCATTTCACGACCGCGGTATCGCAACGTGACCTTGGCCTTATCACCGTTTTCTAAAAATCGGACCAAGTTTCGCAGCTTGACCTGATAGTCACCTTCATCCGTTCCCGGACGAAACTTCATTTCCTTAATCTGTGTACGTTTAGCCTTTTTCTTCTGAGCCGCTTTTTGCTTTTTAGCTTCAAAAATATGTTTGCCGTAATCCATGATCTTGCAAACAGGTGTTTCCCCGTCTGCCATCATCACCAGATCCATGCCCGCCGCATCGGCTTTTCCCATTGCCTCTGCATTTGAAACAATGCCGACCTGGCTGCCATCAGCATCGATCAGGCGCACCATTGCCGCCTCGATCTGCTCGTTTGTCAGAGCTCGTTTGCCCTTGCTATCGTTCTTAATACTGACTCTCTCCACAAACGGGTATCAGCTTCGCGACTTCCAAAATCAGTTAAAGACGCACACACCACCCAAAATAGGGCGGCGATTTTATAGTGAACAGCGCGGGATAACAAGGCACTAGAGGCTGGTAATGCCTTGTATTTATGCCAATCAAGCGGACTTGTTCACCACTGATTTATTAGCCACCTCAGCCTGCAAGTGTGTGCCAAAGTCGCTTATGGACATGACACCGAGGTCAGAACCATGGCGACCGCGGACAGCGACCATTCCAGCCTCGCGCTCTTTTTCGCCCACGACTAACACGTAAGGCATCTTAGACAGCTCTGCCTCACGAATTTTAAACCCCACTTTTTCATTCCTCAGGTCGCTTACGACCCGGAAGCCCTGTGCCTTCAAGGTATTGACCACATCTTCGGCATAATCCCGCTGCTTATCAGTAATGTTGACGACAACCGCTTGTTGTGGCGCCAACCAAACGGGGAAATTGCCCTCGAAATGTTCAATAAGAATTCCGATAAAGCGCTCCAATGAGCCAAATAGTGCACGGTGCAACATGACCGGACGCTTATCTCTATTTCCATCCTCATCAACGTAGGTAATGTCGAAGCGCTCGGGCAAGTTCATGTCCACCTGCAAGGTGCCGCATTGCCAGTCTCGCCCAATGGCGTCGCGGAGAACAAACTCTAATTTAGGGCCATAGAATGCGCCCTCTCCAGGGAACAGCACGTAGTCCAGACCCATCACATCAAGCGCATTGCTTAACGCTCCCTCGAGCTTGTCCCATACTGCATCGGAGCCAATACGATTTTCAGGCCGTGTCGATAACTTGATAACAACGTCATCAAAACCAAAGTCCTTGTAGATATCCAACACAAGTGCGACAACGTCGATGCACTCCTGTTCCATCTGCTGCTCAGTGCAGTAAATATGGGCATCATCCTGAGTGAAATGGCGGACACGCATGAGTCCGTGCAGTGCACCCGACGGCTCATACCGGTGGACTTTCCCAAATTCCGCCATGCGTAGCGGCAGATCGCGATAACTCTTCAAACCCTGCGCAAACATCGACACTGAGCCTGGGCAGTTCATGGGCTTGAGCGCAAAAATGCGCTCATCCTCGGTTTGAGTTGAGAACATATTTTCTCGGTAGTTAAACCAGTGCCCTGATGTCTCCCACAGGCTGCGATCCATGACATCAGGCGTATTCACCTCAACATAACCCGCGGCATCCTGTCGGCAACGCATGTACTCCAGCAGCTCGCGAAAAAGCGTCCAGCCCTTCGGATGCCAAAATACAGAGCCCGGTGCATCATCAGCGAAATGGAATAAGCCAAGCTTTCTACCGATCTTTCGGTGATCGCGCTTCTCCGCTTCGGCGATCCGATTTAAATAGGCTTTCAACTCTTTCGGCGAAGACCAAGCAGTGCCATAAATGCGCTGCAACTGCTGATTATTAGCATCACCGCGCCAATAGGCGCCCGCCACTTTCGTCAGCCTAAACGCACCTAATTTGCCCGTACTCGGCACATGGGGACCGCGACATAAATCCATCCAGTCGCCCTGCTTGTAAACCGAAATTTCCTCACCCTCGGGCAATTCCTCGATGATTTGAACCTTATAGTGCTCACCCATTTCTCGAAACAACTCGACTGCCTGCTCCCGAGAATAAACAAGGCGAGACACCTCAAGGTCCTCGGTGACCAACTCCTGCATCTTCGCCTCGATTTTCTCTAAATCTTCGAGCGAAAAATTGTGCTCTGACGCGAAGTCATAATAGAACCCGTCTTCAACGGTAGGCCCAATAGTGACCTGAGTACCGGGAAACAACTGCTGTACTGCTTGCGCCAGTACATGTGCAGTCGAGTGGCGCAAAATTTCGAGTGCCTGATCATCACGACTGGTAATGATTCGCAACTCGGCATCGGCCTGAATTGAGTGGCTGGCATCGACCTCACGTCCATCCACGACGCCCGCAAGCGTTGCTTTCGCGAGGCCCGCACCTATGTCGGCAGCGACATCGTAAACCGTGATTGCATTATCGAATTGACGAGAGGATCCATCAGGGAGGGTAATAACCGGCATATAAATTTCCTAGTCAGTGGCAGTGCCTACGGTGCACTGCGTGGTTTTTTTAGGAGAGCCTCGACAACCCCGAGGACCTCAAAAATAACGTCTGTGTGATACCTGAATTTGCTTCTATGTTAACCCAATGAGTCTGTTTTTTTAAGCTTGGACACTCGTGGTGTTCGGATCGCCCGTGGCTTCGCTTGAATTAGCAGGAACTTTTACCTCCTCCCTCGTCCGACCACCCGCCATTCGTAGATTGACATCCGCATGATGCTGCTCGTCAGCTCTTACGCATCGGATCATGTCGCTCAACTTGGCCTCGGGCGCGAGATTGTAGTAGTCGATCGCAAGCTGAGGAGCGGGGACATCGTCAATCTGTCCACCCTCGATCAACTGCAAATAGTTGGTGTAACTACTGACCGCTTCCTCCTCAAAGTAATGCACCATCTTGTGGGCCGTCTTGGGAAAGAAGACATAAAATACGAAATAGTAGTTCCAGAAAATTGCCTGCGCGATAAGAATTAATGTCCTTTCTAACCAATTTGGCTTTGCAATCTCGATAAAAAACATAAGGTGCATTCGCTCGTTTTCAGCTTCAGCTAAAAGCTCACGAATAATCGGTCCGTAACCAGTTTTCATCTGTCGAAGACTTTTCAGATGGATCCACATACCTGCGACCATGCCCGGAACGCCCGCCACCGTTTCCAAAACGACAGCTCGATGACCATATCGACTCGCAAAAAAAGCGTCTGCAAAAAACCTGAAGAACATGGTTTGTCCGCGTGCAAACTTGTCAGAGAAGTCCATTATCGAATCCTCACTTGAGTATGTGTTTTCAGAAATAGTGGGCGCAGCAACCGGCGCAGCTTTAGAGGACCATTATAACAAAAATCTATAGCCGATGGTGAAGCCAATATTTTCTTGAATAGTTCCAAGCTTCGAGTTTATCAAAACAACCCATAAGCATGTAACAAGAGCGCGAAAGCAGGTTAATCTCCAATAAAACCATGCATTAGCTCTGGAGAATTTATGAAGACGCTCACACTTAAAAGACTATTGGTATTGGGCAGTTTCTTCACCATAGGTGCAGCCGCATTCGTCACGCCCATGCCTGAGGCCGATTCAAACTGGGGAAATACTGTAGTGGCCGCAGCCTCGATAGGCTATCTCATGAGTCTGATATTGATTGCACTCGATGTCTCTGCGGCGCGCTTTCTTTTTCTGCCAAGTGTACTGATTTCTCTGATTGGAATGCCCTTTGCAAGCTACCCCTCGGGAGAACTTAACGCGCTGTACGATCTCACCATGTATGTCTCAGGATTTCTTAATGGCGGTCTTGCGATGTTGGTCTATGTGCCCTGTTTCAGCAACGACTAGAGCCTAAGAGTCATACCACAGTACCAGCATCACCCCAAGGACAATTAACCCGCCCACCGGCGCGAGAAACAGCGGCCACTCATAAAACCAAAGCATGCCCGCTGAAACCATTGTAGCGACGATAAACGTCGCCATGACTACCAAAAAACTTTCAGCAACTGACTTAAAAATATCTGAAAAAAAGCGGATAGCATGGGCAAGCAGTCCGCCTGCAGAGCTGTCTTTCTTTTGATCCACTGATGACTGACTCGTTCGTTACAGTTTTACCACTTCCACGCGGCGGTTCGACCGTCTGCCTTCCTCGGTCAAATTGGTATCGATGGGCTGACTTTCGCCTTCTGCCGCAACGATTAACCGATCACGATCAATGCCCTGACTCATTAGGTAGTCTGCGACGGCCTTCGCGCGCCGTTGCGAGAGGTCAAGATTGTGCTCGTTAGTTCCCAGCCAACAGGTATGGCCTGTAATGCGAATACTGACCTCGGGGTAATCATTCAAAAACTCGACCACGGGCAACAAATTTGTCTCAGCACCGCTCTTTAGATCGGACTTATCGAGATCAAACTCGAGCGTTCGGCTGTCAAAGACGAGGCCAGCCCCTCGAGCAAGTAGTGTCGGCGCGGCGGTCGGAGCCGCGGTCATCACGAGGGATCGACGTTCCTCTAGAGGCTGTGACAGGTCACCTGGCACGTTTGCCACAAGCGTGTCGGGGGAGTCCGTAATCTCCGGTTCTTTGCAAAGTACAAGTGCCGCCGCGGCACCAACGGTGCCGGCGCCAATGACTTTAGCAGCAACACCTGGCGGGACTCTTACGCCCGATCCCGTGTCATTGAAGCCTTGTAAACAGCGAATATAGCCCTCATCGGTTGTAAACGTACAAGCGCTCAGGCACAGCGATAGAGCGACATAAACCCACCAGTTTTTCATACCACATTCACCCTCATCTCGGCTGCAGACACTTACTAGGCTTTACACGCCAACAAACGCGATTTGTTTTAACTCTGCAATTTGATCACGCACAGCGGCAGCCTCTTCAAACTCCAAATTCTTCGCATGTTCAGCCATGGTGTTTTCTAGTTCCGCCAACTTACGCGACAAAGCTGCCGGAGTCATGTTCATCACATCCTGCGCGAACAAGATTCGGTCATTTGTGACTTTCGTATCACGCGCGCCTCGCGCCTTTGTTGGCATTCGTCGCGCACCCTCAAGAATATCGCGAACTGATTTTTCGATGCCTTTGGGAACCACACCGTTCGCTTCGTTAAACGCAAGCTGCTTATCGCGGCGCCGTTGAGTTTCACCAATAGCACGCTCCATGGACCCAGTCATGGCGTCGGCGTACAAGATGGCCCGTCCGTTGAGGTGTCGTGCTGCACGACCAATGGTCTGAATTAAGGAGCGGTCACTGCGCAAAAATCCTTCTTTATCAGCGTCCAGAATCGCAACCAGTGACACCTCTGGCATATCCAAACCCTCTCGCAACAGGTTGATGCCAACAAGTACATCAAAGTGTCCCAGCCGCAGGTCTCGAATAATTTCAACACGCTCGACCGTATCGATATCAGAGTGCAAGTACCTTACCCGCACATCGTGCTCACTGAGATATTCCGTTAAGTCCTCGGACATCCGCTTGGTCAAGGTTGTCACCAAGACTCTGTCCCCCTTTGCGGTCGTCTCACGAATCTCAGCCAATAAGTCATCGACTTGCGTGCGTGCGGGCCTTATCTCCACCACTGGATCAACCAAACCGGTGGGTCGAACAACCTGCTCAACCGTCGCGCCCGCATGTTCATTTTCATAACGGCCCGGGGTCGCTGAAACAAAAATTGCCTGTGGGGACATCAACTCCCACTCTTCAAATTTCATTGGCCGATTGTCGAGTGCCGATGGCAGTCGAAAGCCATACTCAACTAGTGTCTCTTTACGTGAGCGATCACCCTTGAACATCGCCCCAATTTGCGGGACCGTGACGTGTGACTCGTCAACAATCAGTAGCGCGTTATCGGGTAGATACTCAAATAAAGTGGGTGGTGGCTCTCCGGGTGCTCTACCCGACAAGTAGCGGGAGTAGTTCTCGATACCTTGGCAGTACCCTAGCTCCCTTATCATTTCGATATCGTATCGAGTCCGCTGCGCCAGCCTCTGCGCCTCCAAAAGCTTGTCAGATTCCTTGAGCTGTTTCACCCTCATTTCAAGTTCTTCTTCGATGAGGTCAACAGCACCCAACATCGTATCGCGAGACGCCACATAGTGTGTTTTGGGGAAAATAGTGATGCGCGGGAGTTTTTCGGCCACGGCACCCGTCAGTGGATCAAAGCTGCAAATGTTTTCGATTTCCTCGTCAAACAACTCAACGCGAAGGGCCAACTCATCGGAGTCCGCGGGAAAGATGTCAATCACATCGCCCCGAACCCGATAGGTGCCACGCTTAAAATCGAGATCATTTCGGGTGTACTGAAGCTCAGCCAGCTGACGCAGAATGCCTCGCTGATTAATGATTTCACCCCGCGAGAGGTGCATCACCATCTTGAAGTAAGATTTTGGGTCACCCAGGCCGTAGATCGACGAGACAGTCGACACTACGAGACAGTCGGGCCTCTCGAGTAACGCCTTAGTCGCAGACAGCCGCATTTGCTCGATGTGATCATTTACCTGGGCGTCCTTCTCGATATAGGTATCTGACGACGGCACATAGGCCTCTGGCTGGTAGTAATCGTAGTAGGAAACGAAGTACTCAACCGCGTTGTTAGGAAAGAACTCTTTAAACTCACCATAGAGCTGCGCCGCTAATGTCTTGTTGTGCGCCATCACAATCGTGGGACGCTGGAGCTTTTCAATGACGTTCGCCATGGTAAAGGTCTTACCGCTGCCCGTTACCCCCAGCAAAACCTGGGAGGCCAGACCTGCGCCAATACCATGAATCAGCTGATCAATCGCCCTTGGCTGGTCACCGGCGGGTTGATAACTGGATTGAAGTTCGAATTGCTTTGCCACTGCGTTGTTACGTCCAAAATTCTTAGCCTGATAGCTTAACGGAATTATCTTGAGGACTCGTATCTTCTGTTCTTCTTGACGCAAGAAAATCCGGACGTGTATAGTCCGCGTCCTCTTCGGAGACTATTCCGGCTTAGCTCAGTTGGTAGAGCAAATGACTGTTAATCATTGGGTCGCTGGTTCGAGCCCAGCAGCCGGAGCCAAATACAAGAAGGCAGCGCTGAGCTGCCTTTTTTTTTTGCTGTGAATCGACGACTATCAGTAAAACTAGGTCACCCATGATGAACTTGGCAGTGGTTTTACACCGCACAATGCCTAACGCTGAGGTTTAAGACGACGCGCCCTAATCGCTCGACCCTTAACTTTTCCATTTGCGAGGTAGTTCATTGCCTGCCGTAGCACCGTCCGCTGAACCGCCACGTAGCTGCTGTTGTCCAGTATTGTAATTTTGCCAATGTCATCACCAGATAACGCCGCGTCTCCTGTCAGCGCGCCCAAAATATCGCCCGGCCGGACCTTTTGTTTTCGCCCTGCGTCGAGTTGCACTGTAACCATAGCACCTCTCAACTCGTAATTAGGGTCTCGATTCAGCGATGCCAGTACGTCGCAGATGCAGGGCATCTCTAGATGCGTCTCGATAGCATGCATTCGCGGTGCCTCGGCAAGGGTTACCAGACTGAACGCCTTGCCTTTCTGACCGGCTCGACCCGTACGTCCAATTCGGTGTACGTATGTGGCGGCATCCCGGGGTAACTCAAAATTAACGACCATTTCAAGTGCTGGAATATCCAAGCCCCTGGCCGCGACATCGCTGGCAACTAACACGGGACACGAGCCATTTGCGAACTGCAAAAGCACCTGATCTCGTTCCCGCTGATCCAAATCTCCATGAATTGCGGCAGCCTCGATATCGTGCTCCGATAGAAATGCAGCGACGTCGGAGCACTGTTTTTTTGTATTGCAAAACACCATCGCGTTCCGGGGGCGATGATGCTCAAACAGAGCCAACAGCGTAAGCTCCCGCTCGTGTTTACTAATTTCAAAAAATAGCTGCTCTAGAATACGATCGTCGTGAGCAAGACTCACGTCGATCGCGATCTGGATGGGCTGATTCTGTATCGATCGACTGATACGCTTGATGTCATCGGGGAATGTCGCAGACATTAAAATGGTTTGTCTGGTTTTGGGTAAGTGTTGAGTAATACTGTCCATGACCTCGGCAAATCCCATGTCAAGCATGCGATCGGCCTCGTCCAGCACAAAGGTATCGACTCCTTTCAGCTCTAAATTGCCCCGCTGCAAATGATCTTGAATACGACCTGGCGTTCCCACGACTATATGCGCCCCATGCCGCAATGAGTCTCTTTGCGGACCGAAAGGCTTCCCTCCACACAGCAGAACTGTTTTGACATTCGCCATTCGACTCGCCAATTGCCGAATCGACTGAGCTACTTGCTCCGCTAATTCACGAGTTGGACACATGACCAGCGCCTGGACACCAAAAAACCGCGGATTCAGGTGATGCAGTAAGCCAATGCCAAAGGCCGCTGTTTTACCGCTACCGGTCTTAGCCTGAATGATGACATCCCGTCGTTTGAGAATAAGTGGCAAGCTTTCAGCTTGCACAGGCGTCATAGTGGAAAAACCAAGACCTTTCAGCGCCTCGAGTTGTTCCGGGCTGATGGGCAGTGACGCGAAATTAGAAGTGCTCATGAATCGCCGCTAGAGGTTTGAGTCGCGAGACCATAACAAACTGTCAAGCCTTGCGGGAGCGACCCTCTATGGGATAGGACGCATTACCACTATTTGAGACCACTAAGAGACGGGAAGTCCGACATCATTACGCCCGGCGCGATGCAATATGTAACCTTTACTTCTCCTCTCAGTATGATACGTTTACGTTACATTTTTAGGAGCCACGGATTAAAAATGAGTGAAATGATCCCTATTTTCGGAATGCTGACCGGCATCATCATCCCCTTAGCCGCCTTTTTTTGGCAGTACATTGAAGGCAAAGAGCGGCGAGCAACCATTTTGGAAATCTCGAAAACTATCGATGACCCCGACAGGCTCGATGAACTCCTGTCGATGCTTGATGAAAAGAAAAGCGAACCGACAGATTATCGGCGCGGTGGGGTTATCACCCTTTTTGTTGGCATCGGCATATACGCGATGGGAGCATTTGCTATGGGACGTTTGTTCGAGGGAGCCGGAATGCTCGTTGGTCTCATTGGACTCGGGATCGTGATTGCCGGCTACTTGTATCCGCCGACAAGTGATGAGCTCAATCAAGCGGTCGAAGAGTTTGAGAAGCGGTAATCCCAGTCTCGCCACCTCAGATACGGTTATTCAGTGATAGTTCGAAATTTCACACGTCAGCCTGCGAGCGACAACAGGTAAGCACGGCGATATCTTCACAATGGGAAAACACCATCCAAAACTGCTTAATAATCTCGAGGTGATGCGACGGCAAGCGGGTTTGACGCAGGCAGAGCTGAGTAAATTTGCTGGCGTCTCGCGTAAAAGCATCAATGCCATTGAAAACGGCATGTATGTTCCGTCAACCGTGCTCGCCTTGAAGATTGCAGACACCCTCGGATGCTCTGTGGAAGATCTGTTTCGCCTACCCTCAAACTAGGACTCATCTAGCCCGTTTAATCTAGAAGCACAGTGTTTAGCGGATCACTAGCACCCCTCCCCAAGTACCCTTACAGTAGTCTCACTAAAACAACAAAAATCGAGGCTTTGCATGAGCGCATCTGTTCTTACCCATCTTGCCAGCAATGGCGTACTCACGCTCACACTGAACCGGCCTGAGGTTCTCAACTCACTGGATGAATTGCTGACCCTCGGTCTGGTCAATGCAATGCACGACGCTAAAACCGATAGCGCGGTGAGGGCGGTTGTGATCACCGGTGCCGGCCGTGCCTTTTGCGCAGGTGCCGATCTTAATGCGCGAAGCTGGCCGGCCGTAAAGGGCGTCTCCGCGGGCGAGGCCACCGCAGCAAATATGGAACGAGGTTTTAATCCCTTAGTCAAAGCCGTTGCTCAATCCACAAAACCTGTTGTGACCGCCATTAATGGCGTTGCCGCAGGTGGCGGTGTCGGCCTTGCGCTCGCCGGGGACATTGCAGTCGCCGCAGAGACAGCTAAGTTCAAACTCGTCTTCGGGCCCAATCTGGGGATCATTCCCGACATGGGCGCTTCCTGGTTCCTGCCCAATCTCATTGGTCGTGCACGTGCCAACGGCCTAGCGTTGTTAGGCGATAATTTATCAGCCTCAGATGCGAAAGCCTGGGGACTCATCTGGGACTGTGTCGCCGATGAAGATTTACTGCCGACAGCCTTGACCCTAGCGGGCAGATTAGCCGATGGACCCACCGCAGGCCTCAAAGCAGTGGTGAAGGCACATGATCGTGCCCTCTCCAACACCTTAAGCGAGCAACTTGAGTACGAAAAAGAAACCCAGCGGATGCTGTTCGACTTTCCACACGTCAGCGAGGGTATTCGCGCCTTTATTGAAAAGCGTAAACCCAATTTTCGGGATGTGAGCTAGCGACTGAAGTTAGGCTAACTGACAATATCCAAGACGGTTCGAGTCAATCGATTAGAGGTCTGATAGAGATCTTTCGGTCTGTGCATACGATTGCATAAAAAACCATAACCGAGGCCGGTTTCTGGGTCGCCGAAGGCAACCGTTCCGCCTACACCACAGTGCCCAAAAATACGACTGGGGTGAGGCGCGCCTCGGATCGTGGTAATTCCAAGCCCTAGATCATAACCGACACCAAAGCGTATTGGGGCGCCTAAAATCACGGTGTCAGGCCCTTCAGACAGCGGCTTGAGCCCTAATTTTAATGTCTCGGGACTAATAATTCGCTTTCCATCGCGCTCTCCGCCCGTACTTAAAATGCCAAAGAGTTTGGCGAGAGCCTCAGCTGTACCATGCCCGTTTGCTGACGGTATCTCCGCCTCGCGCCACTCTCGAGTATTCATCTCCCAGGGCTTCTGGCCTCTCGAAGCGAAGGCCACTTTCAGGTCACCCATCCTTAAAAAAGACTTGAGCGACCGCAACGATTTGGGAAGTACAAAGTCGGGGGCAACGGCAATGGCCATAAGTGCCCAGGGCGTCCGTTGAGGATCGACGAGAATATCCCCGCAACGCTCAATATCCTCGTCCTCGATGCCTATTTTGAAGTCTAGGCCAAATGGCTCAGCAATCTCCTCACGAAAATACTGACCAACACTGCGCCCATCGATTCGTCGAATTAGTTCTCCCACGAGCCAGCCGTACGTCAGTGCGTGATAACCCTGTGTGGTTCCGGGTTCGCGGAAAGGTCTTTGTTGCGCGAGGGCGTCAGTCCACTTATTCCACTCGCGATAATCGAATTGCGGCACGCCACCTTGAAACCCATGCATCCCCGCCCGGTGGCACAAAAAGTCACTCACCCGAGTTTTTTCTTTGCCATTGCAGGCGTACTCGGGCCAGTAGTCGCCAACCAATGCATCGAGATCGACCTGACCTCGCTCGATTAGCTGAAGGAAGCAAGTTGCAGTGATGGCTTTTGTTGTTGAAAACACGTTAATGAGCGTGTCGTCGCTCCAGGGGTCTGTTTTTTCTCTGTCTTTGTAGCCACCCCATAGATTGACCACCATTTCGCCTTGATGCTCAACCGCTATTGAGGCGCCGGTATCGAATCCACTCTTTAGTGCCTCGGTAAATTGATCACGAACTGGGGCAAAGCGGGGATCACAATAGCCCGCGACGAGATGATCACTCACTTTCTACTCCTAGTACTTTTTGAAGGCGATTAATGGCCTGTGGTTTTTGCTGACCGTTTTTCGACAAACGCGGAAATACATTCTTTGAAGTCCTCGCTGCGCGCGGCCAGAATCCACTGGTCCTGATCCATGTGCATAATGGATTCGCTCAGTGCCAATGCGTATTGATTCACACTGCGCTTAATCATCTGAACGGCCACAGGCGGTAGATCGGCGTAGTGCCTTGCTCACCCCAGCGCTACCGCCTGCAGGTCCTCACCGGCACACAGATCATCAATCAACCCCCAGCTCTCCAAACGGTCTGCCGCATAAAGATCCCCGGACATTATCAGCTGTTTAGCGCGCGATAAGCCGACCAATTCAACAAACAAAGGCACAGCATTCCACATCAGATTCATGCCTACTTTGACCTCACCCAAACCCAAACGTGCATCTGTTGTGGCAATCCGGAAATCACAGGCAGCGGCAATACAGGCTCCACCCCCAGTCGCAATTCCTTGCACAGCACAGATCGTTGGCTGGTGAATCTCCCGGATAGCAGTTAATAATTTTTGCCCAAGCTCAGCATCACGCCGTGCTCGCAAGAGCGAGCCTCCAGGCTCAAACACGGAGACCTTTTTCAGATCTGCA
>JAACDF010000239.1 GCA_009937065.1 Gammaproteobacteria bacterium
CGTTGACCACAAAATCGCACGACAGGGGGCACTCGATGCCTATGAGGTCATAAGAAAAGCTAGCTAGTCCTCATCAATAATCGCAACAGCGCGAGTCCAACCCGCTGATCCACCGCGGACTTTGTGCGGGAAACAGCTGACGGTGAAGCCAAAATCAGGAAGCGCCTCGAGATTATGCATTTTCTCTAAGTGGCAATAGCCGATATCCCGGCCGGCCTTATGTCCTTCCCAGATGATGCTCGCGTCTTTATCTGCAGCGTAACGCTGGGCTGTATAAGAGAACGGCGCATCCCAACTCCAGGCATCGGTACCGGTTACACGAATTCCCCGCTCAAGCAGGTACATCGTTGCCTCATAGCCCATGCCTGCCCCCGCGTTAACGTAGTCCTCGCTACCGTAACGTTTACCTGCCGATGTATTTACCAGAACGATGTTGAGTGGCTCGAGGGTTGCGCCGATGCGCTCTATCTCGCCCTCGACATCCTGAGCCGTAACGACGTAGCCGTCTGGTTTATCACGAAAATCAAGCTTAATTCCCGGCTGAAAACACCACTCGAGCGGAACTTCATCAATGGTGATTGCCCGCTCAGCGCCCCCTAGCTTATCGTTCATTGTGCTGTGGTAGTGATACGGGGCGTCCAAGTGAGTACCGTTGTGCGTGCACAGTTGCACCATTTCAATCGCCCAGCCCTCACCGTCGGGTAACTCGCTTTTATCGAGCCCCTGAAAAAAATCGGCCATTTGTTCAGCACCGGTGTCGTGCCGGATATAGTCGATCTTGGGACGCATTGGCGGCGGATCGCTGATCACGTCGTTCTCCAAGAATATTGATAAATCAACAAACCTTCTCATGCTGACGTCTCCTTTCGCACACACATAAACGGCCCCATCCTATCGCGACACTAGCAGCTGTCATACCACCTTTGGTAGTTGGCAAATCCATGGTGAGGATCTATTGTCAGGCGATCGAAAAGCCTAGGTAATTTCAATGACGCACCCGAACCGAGTCGAAGTCTTTACAGGTACTTTACTTGCTACATCACTTGTCACGTCTCTGTGCCTCGCAGACACGCCTTTCCCCTCCACCTATCAACCGCCGAGTCATACACCGACGCTCATCACAAATGCCACGATCCTAACGGGTACCGGTCAAAAGCTTGAGGCCGCAAATCTGTATTTTGTTGATGGCAAAATAGTCGCTGTGGGTGCGGAGCAACCAAATTTAAGTGAGGAAACCCGCATCATAGATGCGAACGGAGGTTGGGTAACGCCCGGTATTATCGACGTACATTCGCACCTTGGCGTCTACCCATCACCCGGCGTTGATGCTCATTCCGACGGTAACGAAGCAACAGCGCCGGTTACGGCCGAAGTTTGGGCTGAGCACAGTGTATGGCCTCAGGACCCGGGTTTTGGTCGCGCCCTTGCCGGTGGCATTACCACCATGCAAATACTCCCCGGTTCAGCAAACCTGTTCGGTGGCCGGGGCGTTACGCTCAAAAACGTAGCCTCCATTACTTATCAGGGTATGAAATTTCCTGACGCACCCTATGGTCTGAAAATGGCCTGTGGCGAGAACCCAAAGCGCGTGTATGGCCGTAAGGGTAGCGGTCCATCAACACGAATGGGGAATATTGCGGGTTACCGAGCAGCGTGGATCAAGGCGACTGATTACCGTGATGAGCATGCGAATTACGCGGCATTATCCGACGTTGAGAAAAAAGAGGTTTCGAAACCAAAACGAGATCTCGAGTTAGAGACCCTCGCTGGAGTTCTCGATGGCGAGATCATCATCCACATGCACTGCTATCGCGCAGATGAAATGATGACCATCTTGGACCTCGCAAAAGAGTTCAATTACCGCGTAGGCACATTCCACCACGGTGTTGAGGCCTACAAGATTTCGGCAGAGTTAGCGGAAAATGGCGTCTGTGGTGCGCTCTGGGCCGACTGGTGGGGCTTCAAGATGGAAGCCTATGACGGTATTCAGGAAAATATTGCACTCGTTGACCGCCCAGAAGGTAGTTGCTCAGTCGTTCACTCGGACTCAGATGAAGGCATCCAACGCCTGAATCAAGAAGCCGCTAAGGCTATGAGTCGTGGCAATAAAGCAGGAATGGACATCCCCCCTGAACGCGCCATCAAGTGGATTACCTCGAATGCGGCTAAATCGCTTGGAATCAATGATCAGACTGGCAGTTTAACTGTGGGATACATGGCCGATGTGGTTATCTGGAGTGCTAATCCCTTCAGTGTCTACACAAAGGCCAATCAGGTCTTTATCGATGGCGTTGAACGCTACAACCGTAATGACCCCACAAAGCAACCCGTATCAGACTTTGAGCTGGGCCAGCTCTTGGAGGTCTCACAATGAAGAACTTCACTCCAGTGATAGCACTCGCCCTGCTGTTACAGTGCGTCAGCGTCAGCGCTGACA
>JAACDF010000240.1 GCA_009937065.1 Gammaproteobacteria bacterium
AAAGCCGTCCTCGCATTCCTCTCCGATTACTCCGCGGTGATTACGGGAAGTTCAGTCGACGTAAACGGCGGCGAGTATATGGCGCCGTAATGCACCTTAACGCTTGAAAAAGCTTTGCAGGAGAGCGATATGACCGAAGATGAAAAGCTGGCAGTAGATCCCAACGCAATTGTCCGCTCGATAACTGTGCAGATCGCTGCGCCTGCTCAGGTTGTGTGGGATGTTTTGGTCGATTTTGACCGGTATAGCGAATGGAACCCCTTTTGCGTTGAGGCTTCGGGCGCACTTGAAGTAGGTGAGCCACTGTCAATGAAGCTCAAGAACTACACGGAGGAAGGACAGTACTTCGATAACGTCGAATTCATCACGGAGATTGACGAACCCCGGCTTGTCTCTTGGTCAGCCCCTTGGGTTGACGAATGGCCATACCCCGCGCGTCGCGACCAGTTTGTAATCTCAACGGGTCCGGACAGCTGCGAGTACTACTCAACCGATGCCTTCTTGGGACCTCACGGCATTCATGTCATGCGTTTTGCAGGGCCCTGGGTGAAGCGCGCCTTTGATGACACGGCCTATGCCCTGAAGGCACATATTGAGGGCAAATAAATAAAAGACTTCAGCGACGGCTAACTGATTGGGTGGTTAAGAAAGCACCGCGCGCAGGAGTTGATGGCGGTCTCAGCGCGTTTGCAGGCAGTCTTAACAGGGAGCCTTGCTGGCGTGGTCGAGACTACCTTGAACTTAAAAATAAGCCTCGATGTACGGCGAGAACTGCTCGGCAATGCCATCGGAATCAAAACCAAAATCTGCCAGTTGATAGTGATGCTCAGGGCGACTCTCTCGCTCATTGAACGCTCGCCAGTGAGCCATTTCCGCGAGCGCCTCGGAAGTGAGTTCTAAGCCTGCGAAGTCATAGATTTTCCGAATTTCTGTTTCGGGGTTGGCCACTGTGTCCATGAAATAGAGATCTAGGTAGGCTGCCTCAGGGTGAGCGGCCCGGTAATCCATTGTTTTGGCCAGTCCCTTGGCCCACTTGGCTGCCCAATCCTGTGCAAGTGTCGCCGCATTCAAGTCATCGCTAAAGGGCTGTGCCAGGGCGGCCATCATGCTGCCATAAGACGGGATAACGTCGACCGGGTGGCGATGTGTCTGCACCACCGCAGCGTCGGGGAAACGTCTGAACAAATACTCGGGGTAGTGCAGGTGGTGTGGCGTTTTCAGTAACCAGCGGGTCCCGGTTTGCCCTTTTTTACGCTTTTGCCACTGCAAAAACTGAAGGCACCGATAAAGATAGTCATAACCCGCGGACTGGTCTTGTTCATAAAGCCAATCGCCAAACTTTGGAATGTGGGCATAGCACTCCGGGACTGTGCTCATGAACGAGTGCTCGAGTAGCATGATCTCCTCGTCGGGTGCTCGTGCGTCCATCGGATGAATCGCAGCAAGCTCGGGCGCTGCTTCCAGCATAGCGGCTACCTCTGCCTCTGAAATACCGATGCGCTCATCCTCGCGCTCGAAATCGTCGGCAAGCGGCACAGGCTGGCGAACTTCGTACCAAATGGGTGTCAGCAGCGATGTGTCGGTGGCGATGGTGCGATGCAGCATCGTGGTACCGGTCCTGGGCAGTCCCACAACGACAACGGGACGCTCGATGGTCTCCGCAAGAATTTCGGGATACCTCTCAACCCAGGCCTCCATGCGAAGTCGATTAGTGAGTAGGTCGCGGAGTCTTGAGCCATGAAACCCAATACCCACCTCGTTGAGCGAGGCCTCGGTGTTGAGAGCCGTCACTAAACGGTCGAGCACGGGCTCGAAACCGTCGTCGAGAAATGCAGTTCGCCGCGCCTCGACTAGCGCTTCTCCAACCAGAGTCTGTTTATCGAGCATTATTGAATCGCCTCATTCGTTGAATCTGTTGCCTGTATGACGCGCGCCGTTGGTGCTTCATCGGCCGTTGCGAGTAAATGGCGAATAGCGACTAGGCCTTGCTGCAGACCGCCCGTACTGAGCCAGTTCTCGTCCTCAGGTGGGGGGAGAGCACCGATCCAGATTCGGTAACGGCCGTCGCGTAACGCGATCTCGTCTTCTCGCAGGGATGCTTTACCCGTGCTGGGCTCAAGCGATTGCATCCAGTGATTTTGCAACGTGACGCTCCAAAACGCCGCGTCAGGGACTTTTCCTTCGATTACTAGATGCTCATTCGGTGCGAGATCAAATGCACCGCCGTGATAGCTGTTATCCGGCGTGGGATAGAAGATGCCGACGAAATCGGGCGACACCTCGGTGGATCGAGCAAATGAATTTGCTGTTGAGGCGGTTGCACGCGCCAATGCTCGGCTCCCTTGCCAGGTCTCGTTAAAGAAACGACTGGTGTTGGTGATGCGTGTCTCGACCGGCAGTGCATCACCAGCGTATGTGTTTCGTTGAGTTTGATTTGTGTTTTCGCTCTCGGATCCAGTCGAAGACGAGACTGCTATTGAGATGTGACTGCTGTCCTCGACCGAGCCATCGAAGCGATAGGTGCGAACCATGACCGTATGCGCTGTCGCTGAGAGCTGAAGCTCAAAGCCACCCGTTTCGCTTTTGGCCTGCTGGCGGCTGTTACTGGACGCGAGCCGAATACTCTTTTCGCTACCCACGTTTTCAGCAAGCACATACAGGCTATCCGTCGCGCGATTCCAACCGGTCAGCGGGTCAGTGTCATAGATTACCACCCCAAGGTAGTCCGCATCGCCCATGTCGAAAGTGACTTCGTAGTCATAGGTCGAGTTGATAGGTGCGGTGAGATAGCGCGCGTCAGGGCTGTCACCCAGAAACTTCCGGTAATCAGCCATCCAGTCCGTAAATTTGGGCTCTGAGGGGTCGCCTTTCGAAAGCTGCATTTCAATGGAGGCGGCAAGCAGTTCGAGTAAATATTGATAGGCCTCATCATGCGGTAGTGACGCCTCACTCGTTTGGGAGAGCGAATACGCTTCGCTTCCGGCGAAACGGGCACTGGTTAGCAGGTTCTGAAACGCCTCACTCGCTGCATCATCCCTTGCCCATGCATCGTCTGGCGCAGTAATCACTGTCGATCCAGAAAATCGCCCTATTTGGTAACTGGCGTAGCTAACGAAGCTGATAAGAGCGAGGCCAATAGCGACACGAAGAAGCGAATTGCCACGTATCTGCCATCGGGAATTCATCGGTCAGCGTAGCTCCGCGAGGTTCACAATATCGACCTCGGGGTGCACGGGGTCATCTGTTCCAACCCATCGGAAACATAAGGTGCCCTCGCTGTGACCTGCGGTGGATAAGATGTTCGCTCCGGTCGTGCTGGCAGGCGTCACGACGAGTGTGACCGAGCCATCGGCATCCACCTCCGCCGCATGTTTATTGATAGAGATACGGTGATAGCGGTAGTCGAGGGACTCCATCCAGTAATTATCGACCTGAAGATTCCAGGTCTGGCACTTGGGTATGCGCTTGAGTCGAATGCGGAAGACCTCGTCCGCCTTAAGTCGGAAGTGTCCATGGTAGTAGAGAATATTGGGGTCTCCACCGACGGATTGGCAGAACGACTGATCCCACAAGGGCAGGGTGTTGGGGTTCTCGATGATCTGTTGGCTCCAGCGAGCAAAAAGCCCCAAAGTATTCTGATAAAACGCGATAGCCTTATCAAAATTAGCCGTCGCCTTGGCCAAGTTGAGGGGCGCAGGGGTTGCTCCGCTGTCTCTGCGGCGAACCTGAAAAACCGCTGGGCTTTCGGTAGCCCGATCTAAAAAGGTTTGTCGAATTAGCAGTGACTCGCTGTTTTCATCGATCGGTAGCCAGTTGCCCTCGTGCTCATGCTGGCTCAGGACGATTTGGAACGAGCCATCGTCGGCCGTTATCAGCGCCTTACTGTCGAGAAACCCGGTTTCGATTTGCGTGAAGTTCTCCGCATAACTGCCTTTACTGGTAGCCATGCTAATGTAATCGACGGTCCCTCGATGGCCCGTAAGTAAGTAGTCATATTGACCATCGATGACTGCTTTTTCATAGATGTTATCGGGATTATCGGCGCCGATCTTGATGGTCTCGTGAGAGGGTTTATACAGCTCCGGGAACTCTGGATCGTTGAATTCTACATACCATTCAAGGGCAGCGCGGGCGATACGCGAGAGGTATCTAAGGCCTTCAGCTTGCGTTTGTTCGTCTTGCGGAACGCCGTCTGCGGTGAGCAGTTCGCCCGCCTGTTTAAGCGTATCGCAGAAGGCTTCCCACTTGGCTCGGCTGACACTCATCGCACAGATTAGGTTTGCTCGGTAACCAGTCCGGGTGCACTACCGATCTGCTCGATAGCAACTACCCCGTCGCTGGAAGAGAGGAACAAATTAGACATCAGGGTGTATTTCGACACACGCATTTTCCACTCGCCATTCACTCGCGCGTAAACGTCCTCGTAATAGCCGCTCATCAGTTGTACTTGACGGTTCGCGGTTTCGAGGAGTTGAAAGCGCATGCGCCAGCGACCCGTCGCTGTATCGGGCCCCGTCATTTCAATTTCCGGGGCAGTACCGTGATGCATGTCGACGTGGGTGGGGTGGCAGGCCAAGGACTCGAAGACCTCGATGAAGGCATTCATGTCAGTGAATTCACCGATGAAGCCAAAATCGATCAGGAAATCATCTTCGTCGTAACAGGCACGCATGCCTGCAAGATCGCGGGTATCACAGGCAAACCACCACCGCGCTTTGAGGCGCTTGATGGCCTCGATGTCCTCGAGGGCTTGT
>JAACDF010000030.1 GCA_009937065.1 Gammaproteobacteria bacterium
ATCGTCCTGCGGCTGTCGGATTTTGTGGTCGAAGAGTCATCCAGCTAGCAGACTGAAACGAATTCAAGATATACACGAAAAGAGGTTAATTATGCTGTCGATGGACCAGCTTTCGCTCGCTGGAAAACGAGTTCTGATTAGAGAGGATCTCAATGTTCCGCTGCGTGACGGGAGAGTAGCCAACGATGCCCGCTTGCGTGCTGCGGTTCCAACGATTCAAGCCGCCGTTGCGGCTGGCGCAGGTGTCATCCTGATGTCGCATCTGGGTAGGCCCGATGAAGGTGAGGCTTCGGAAGAGTTCTCCCTATCACCGGTTGCCGACGCGTTGTCTGCTCTGCTGGGGCTGCCTGTCGAGCTCAAGCCTGATTGGCCCACCGATGAACCACAGGCAGGCGACGTCTGGCTACTAGAAAACGTTCGGTTCAATGTGGGGGAAAAAACGAATAGCGACGAGCTTGCGAAACGTTACGCATGGCTATGCGATGTATTTGTTATGGATGCCTTCGGCACGGCCCACCGTGCGCAGGCATCGACGCATGGTGTCGCTAAATTTGCCCCTCAAGCCTGCGCAGGCCCACTCTTAGCTGGCGAGCTTGATGCCCTAGGTCGCGCGCTGAGCGAACCAGCAACACCCATGGTTGCCGTTGTTGGCGGCTCAAAAGTATCTACTAAGCTGGCCGTCTTGGAGCGCCTATCTGAGCTGTGTGACCAACTACTAGTTGGTGGCGGGATTGCCAATACCTTCTTGGCGGCGGCGGGCTACCCGGTGGGTAAGTCGCTGCATGAGCCCGATCTCATTCCTACAGCGAGAGCGTTGATGGCAAAGACTCATATTCCGTTACCTCTGGACGTTGTTGTGGCAAAGGAATTCAGCGAGACCGCTGAGGCAACCGTGAAACTGGCTGCGGAAGTGTTAGAAGACGACATGATCTTAGACGTAGGTCCTCTGTCTCAAGAGCAAATGTCCGATGTCTTGTTGGGTGCTGGGACGATCCTTTGGAATGGTCCGGTGGGAGTCTTCGAGTTCCCGGCCTTCGCTGGGGGCACACGAGCGCTGGCTTCAGCTGTTGCTGATAGTTCGGCCTTTTCTCTTGCAGGCGGTGGCGATACGCTCGCTGCCATAGATCAATTCGATATTGCGGACCGGGTTTCGTATATTTCTACCGGAGGTGGTGCATTTTTAGAGTTTGTAGAAGGCAAAGAGCTACCGGCTGTTGCCATCTTGTATGAACATCAGGATCAGTGATCAGGGCAAGAGGAAAATACCATGGCGCTAATTAGCATGAGGCAGTTGCTGGATTACGCTGCCGAGCATCAATTTGGTGTGCCGGCCTTTAACGTGAATAACCTAGAGCAAACGCGCGCCATAATGGAGGCAGCAGCTCATTGTGACGCCCCCGTTATCATGCAAGCTAGTGCCGGCGCGCGAAAGTACGCGGGTGCGCCTTTCTTGCGGGCAATGATGGATGCGGCAGCTGCAGAGTTTCCAAGTGTGCCCATTGTTGTTCATCAGGATCATGGAACGTCGCCTTCAGTGTGTCAGCGATCCATACAGCTAGGGTTTACTTCAGTGATGATGGATGGGTCGCTGGGAACTGATGGTAAGACGCCCATGGATTACGACTACAACGCTCAAGTGACAGCGCAGGTCGTAGAGATGTCCCACGCATGCGGCGTATCGGTGGAGGGTGAACTTGGTTGCCTCGGGTCGCTAGAGACCGGTGAGGCAGGAGAGGAAGACGGTATCGGTGCCGCAGGAAAGTTGACGCATGATCAAATGCTCACTGATCCAGACGAGGCCAAGCAGTTTGTTGCTGACACGGGTGTCGATGCCCTTGCAATCGCTTGTGGCACCAGTCACGGAGCCTACAAGTTCACACGGCCGCCCACAGGCGACATTCTTGCTATCGACCGAATCAAAGCGATCCATGCCAATATCCCCGACACCCATCTCGTTATGCATGGCTCGTCTGCGGTACCGCAAGATTGGCTATCGATCATTAATGAATACGGGGGGCAAATCCCCGAGACCTACGGTGTGCCAGTCGAGCAAGTTGTAGAGGGGATCAAGCATGGAGTGCGCAAGGTCAACATCGATACCGATTTAAGGTTGGCGTCAACAGGTGCGATTCGCCGCTTCCTTGCTGAAAATCCGGCCGAGTTCGACCCGAGAAAGTACTTCAAGGAAAGTCTCGTAGCGATGAGAGATATTTGCATTGCGCGATACGAGGCCTTCGGTTGTGCCGGACACGCTTCCAAAATAAAGCCATTGTCTTTGGCGGAAATGCAGGAGCGCTACAGCGCAGGTAGCATTTAGTCGCACGAGGCGGCGCCACTTTTAATATTCGCGTAAACTTCGCGTTTTGCCGTTGTGCCGTTTGTGATGACAGACCCCTATATAAAGAAAATTCTCAATGCCGACGTTTACGACATTGCGACTCAGACACCGTTGACGCTAGCGCCGACACTATCTGAGCGCTTGGGCTGTGACGTACGTTTGAAGCGCGAGGATCTCCAACCCATTTTCAGCTTCAAGTGCCGTGGCGCGTACAACAAAATGGTATCGCTGTCAGATGAGGAGCGCGCGCGTGGGGTTGTTGCTGCCTCTGCTGGTAATCATGCACAAGGTGTTGCGTTAGCGGCACAGAAGCTCGGTGTGCAAGCGACGATAGTCATGCCAGTTACCACACCGTCAATTAAAGTCGAGGCGGTGAGGCGGCGCGGGGCTCACGTTGTGCTTCAGGGTGACGCATTTGATCAGGCATCAGAATTTGCCAATCGTCTGGTTGAGGAGCGTGGCGCCACCTATTTGCACCCATTTGACGATCCTGAAGTGATTGCAGGTCAAGGCACCGTGGGTGTCGAGGTTACCCAGCAATCATCAGCGCCTGCTGATTACGTATTCATTCCTTGCGGCGGCGGTGGCTTGTTATCAGGTATGGCCGTTTTTTTAAAACACACCTGGCCGGACGTACAGGTGATCGGCGTCGAGCCAGCCGACGCAGCCTGTGCACTTGCGGCGAGGCAGCAGGGTGAGAGAGTTACCCTGCCAGAAGTCGGCTTATTTGCTGATGGCTGTGCTGTCGCCCGCGTTGGGGAGGAGACCCACCGCATCATTGAGCAGTACGTCGACCACATCATTACGGCCTCCACGGACGAGATGTGCGCTGCCGTAAAGGATATATTTGATGACACGCGGGCGATTGCCGAGCCTGCTGGAGCGCTGGCAATTGCCGGAATGAAATCCTACCTCAAAGAGCACAAGGTAAGCGGCGCATCGGTAGTGGCGGTGCTAAGTGGTGCCAACACGAACTTTGATCGACTGAGATATATCTCGGAGCGCACGGATATCGGTGAGCGCCGCGAAGCGATTCTCAGCGTTACTATTCCCGAGGCACCAGGGGCCTTTAAGGCATTTTGTGGCAGTGTTGGGAAGCGCAACATCACGGAGTTTAACTACCGAGGTACTGATGAGCAGACTGCTCGGGTATTTGTCGGTCTGACCGTCGCGCCTCAAAGCGATGACGTTGGTGATCTTGTCCACATACTCGAGAGTCGTGGCTACAACGCGGTGGATTTAACCGATAACGAAATGGCCAAGTTACATGTAAGGCATATGATCGGCGGGAAGATGGCGTTCTCAGACACCGAGGAGCGTGTTTTTCGCGTTGAGTTCCCCGAGCGGCCCGGCGCACTAATGAAGTTCCTCGATGCATTGGGTTCAGATTTTAATATCTCCATGTTCCATTATCGTAACCATGGCGCGGCGTATGGACGCATCTTGGTGGGCTTCACTGACAGTGATCAAGATCGCTCCAAACTAATAGCTAGACTCGACCAGGTTGGCTTCCGTTATTGGGAAGAAACTGAAAACCCCGCCTACCAAGCCTACTTAAAGCCGCTTGCTTTGTGACAAATTACCATTATGATGTTTTGAGCTCGCAGCAATAAGCGAGCGTGCGGTAACACAAAAAGTTACAGATAAGAAAGATTTAGAAAGAAGCAAGAAATTACGTGGGGAAGTTGTGGGGAACAGAAAGCCGGGGTTATTTAGTGCCCTATTGCTCGGTTTCATTGTGGTTATTACGGCCAGTGCGCTAACCGCACGAGAGCAGGACTCGAAGAGCACCAACCTCAGTCAGTCTTGGCAACAGGAATTAAGTTAGTTACCAAGCAGCTACTGCAGTAATACCTTTTCGGAAAGGTCAGAATTTAATCAGCCCCTCCTCGCTGACAAATCCGTTCATGGGTACGTCGTGCAAATCGAAGGGAACCCGATCAATTAACTGGAAATGAAATCCGATGCCGAGCTTGTATCCCGGAGCCTGTGCGAGAGCTCTGTCGTAGTAGCCCTTTCCGAAACCCAATCGATTCCCCTGTCTATCGCAGGCCGCTAGTGGCACGAGGAACAGGTCTATTGCCTCCAGTGGTACATATTGTGCGGACTCACAAGGTTGCTTTGCGCCGCCAAATCCGGTCTCGAGCTCATCGGCGCCTGTGATCTGATGAAAACTCAACTCAAAGTTGGGCAGTGTGCGTGGAGCGACAAAGCGTTTCGAATTCTGCCCCCATTTTAACAAACCGGACAGGTCAACTTCTGATTTGAGTGGCAGATAGGTTGCGATGGTCATCGCTTCCTCGAAGATGTTCGTTTTGCTCAGGCAATCGACGATTGCCAGACACTTCTGTCCCCGAGATTCAGAGCAAAGTGCGCGCCGCTTGCCGAGCAGGTCGTTGCGAATTGAACATTTCACGTCTGGCATGGCATGAAAATCTCAAAAGAAGAGTCTGACCCAGAGTACCGCCGACGGTGTCGCCCTTGAACCGTAGCGGTTCAAGGTGGTGATCCCCATTCTGCATCAGGCGTCCCGGTCGCGCCGGGCTTGCACAACAGCAAGAAGTGGACATCTCCGGGTGGTGCTTTATCGGCTCGAGGACTGACGGTCTAGCAAATACACCAGGTCAGGCTCGAGTATAGCCGACTCTTGCAGAGTGGATTAAGAAATTTCGAACTGCCGGAGTTGGAATAGGGCTTCATCTATCCGGCTGGTAACGCCCTTGATAACCTCTTCATGAGAGTCGTCTAGTTGCTCACCTGACTTTAATGACAGCACCTGATGGCTCAGGTTCAAGGCGGCCATAATGGTGACCCGCTCTAAGCCAATGACTTTTCCGGTCGATCGAATCGCGCGCATCTGATCATCGAGGTCACGCGCTGCTTGCCTGAGCTCCTCTTCCTGCTCGGGCTCGCAAGCGACCTGGTAGCTCTTATCCAGGATGTCGATAGTGACCGTGTGCTGACGCATTACTGACTGCTCTCTAGCGAGCTGAGCCGATTGATCGACCGATCAATGTAATCGCCCGCTAGCCTATGCCGCTCCAAAAGGTTTCTTTTTTCATGCTGCAGGTCTGCGAGACGTTTTTTCAACGCTTGATTCTCGAGTTTTAGCTCGGTGCTGAGCTCGATAAGGTCGTTCACTTTTGTTTCCAGTGTTTTTACAAGCTTATCTGACACTTGGATTGCACCCTTCTCGCGATTCGGCTTCACTATAGGTAAGCGACCCATTAGGGTCAATCAAAGACAGGCCACTTTGCCCCGAATGAGGGGCAATCAACGAATGGAAACTCTATGCTGGATTTATTAGGCGCCTTTGAGGATATGCCTGATTGGGACGAAATCGCCGATCAACTATTCAATGCCGGTCAAACGCTGAACCCATCAGAGCTTCATGGCGTTTTAGTTGGCCTCATGGGTGCTGGCTTCGATCCGGATGACGAGCATCACCTCGAACAAACCCTCGCATCCGTTGAGAAAGCGGTTGGCATGCAATTACAGGGCGAACTAGTGGATATCGTATCGCGCCTGAATCTCGCGACATTGTCAGCCATTGTGGATACCGATTACGCATTTCATGTATTTCTGCCGGATGACGATGATCCAATCGAGCAGCGTCTCCGCTCGTTCTCTAATTGGGTTACCGGTTTCATCTCTGGTTACACCGAGGGTATGACGGTTAGGCAGGCCGCTGGGCTCGCTATACAGCCGGAGGTCGCAGACGTGTTGAAAGATTTTGCTTCGATTGCTCAGGTAGAAACCGACCAAGTGGAAACTGAGGAAGCGGAGAGACAGCTCGAAGAGTTGGTAGACTATGTGCGGTTGGCAACGATAAGTATCGTGCAAGACGCAATCAATCAAAGGGAATCTCAATCGTGAAAATTAGCAAGTCAGAGTTCGCTGCTCGAAGAAAGCGCCTGATGTCGGAGATGGCGCCCAACAGTGTGGCCATCATCCCGGCGGCTCGTGAAGTTACCCGGAGTCGCGACACGGAGTACCCGTTTCGACAAAACAGTGATTTTTTCTACCTGACAGGCTTTCAAGAGCCTGATGGTGTGCTGCTTTTGTTACCGGGACGACGTCAGGGGCAAGTGCTGATGTTCTGCCGGGATAGAGACCTTGAGCGAGAACTTTGGGATGGCTATAGGCAGGGTCCCGAGGGTGTCGTAAAGCACTTCGGTATGAACGACGCTTATCCGGTGGGAGATATGGACGACATTGTCCCCGGTCTAATTGAGGGTCGATCTACTGTTTATTACTCCATGGGCCACGATGACAGTTTCGATCGTCAGGTGTTTGGGTGGATCAATCAAATCAGGGCCAAGGTGCGTACGGGCGCGAAACCGCCCGGCGATATTTCAGATCTGGCTGTACTTCTTCATGAGCATCGACTGATCAAGTCAGAGGCTGAGGTGCGCGTTATGCGGCGGGCGGCCGATATCAGTTCCGAGGCGCATTGCCGTGCTATGCGGGAGTGTCGCCCCGGTCGTTATGAATATCACTTGGAGTCATCCATCCACCATAGTTTTGCGGAGCATGGCGCGCGATTTCCCGCCTACAACTCTATTGTTGGCAGTGGAAAGAACGCTTGTTGCCTTCACTACACGGATAATGACGCAAAGATGAAAGACGGCGACCTTGTACTTATCGACGCCGGATGTGAATTCCAAGGCTATGCTGCCGACATTACGCGAACATTCCCCGTGAACGGGCGCTTTAGCGCTGAGCAACGCGCTATCTATGATGTTGTTTTGAAATCGCAGTTGGCGGCGATAGCCGCCACCAAGCCGGGAAAGAAATGGAACCATCCTCACGATGTCACTGTTAGGGTGATTACTGAGGGTTTAAAAGAGCTTGGTTTGCTTTCAGGTGATGTTGACCAGCTGATTGAGTCCGGGGCGTATACCGATTTTTATATGCATCGGGCCGGTCATTGGCTGGGTCTTGATGTCCATGACGTCGGCGAATATCGCATCGATGGTAAGTGGCGACCCCTTGAGCCTGGAATGGCCCTTACTATTGAGCCCGGTATCTATGTTGCAAAAGACAACATGAACGTCGACGAAAAGTGGCGTGGCATCGGCGTTCGTATCGAAGATGACGTTGTTGTCACGGATTCGGGCTGCGACGTGCTAACCGTGGGCGTTCCAAAGCTGGCCGATGAAATAGAAGCGCTAATGGCGGCAGTGTAATGGCCAAACGCCCACGGCTTGTCATCGTCGGTGGGGGCCTTGCCGGCTTGCTGTTGGCTGCCCATGCGGGAGAGAGGTTTCGCGATTTACTCAACATCAGCGTCATTGAGCGCGCTTTGCCCAGAGCACCTGAGGCCTCGCTCGATACACGGGCAACGGCGTTAAGTCGAGGTTCAAAAGAGCTACTTGAGACATGGGGGTTCTGGGAGGAGGTTTCGGAATCCGCTAAAGCCATTGAGAACATTCACGTGTCTCGTAAATCCCGCTTTGGTAGCGCTTTATTGCAGGACGAAATAGCAGACACTGACCCGATGGGCTGGGTTGTTGAAAACGCATTACTGCAGGCAGCACTGCTCGCACGCTGCGAAGCAGCGGGCATAGAAGTTATCGAGGGACACGAAGTCGTTAACTTTATGACCACGTGCGATCGGCCTGTTTTAGAGCTGGATGACCAAAGAGAGTTAGTGGCCGACGTGGTCATTATCGCAGACGGCGCGGAGTCGTCATTGCGAAACCAATTGGGAATCGGAGTTAAACGCCGAGCACCCTCTCAGTTTGCAATTGCCTTTAATTGCGAAAGCGATGGCATCGATGACGGAATTGCCTACGAACGATTTACTGATGAGGGTCCCCTGGCCTTTTTGCCGCTCCCAGGGTCGGGCGGTAACAAGCCTCGGTACAACGTTATCTGGTGTGCACACCAAGAAACACAATCGCGTCTTCTCGCGTTGGACGATCACGACTTCATCGATGAACTTCAAGCCATGGTGGGCTGGCGAGCGGGGCGGGTGACCAAGATAGGCAGACGCGCTGGTTGGCCACTCAGCGTTGTGGTGAGTCGCGAGCTAGTTCGGTCGCGCTGCCTCTTACTTGGTAATTCGGCGCATACCGTTCATCCGGTTGCCGGTCAGGGCTTTAATCTGTCAGTGCGCGACGTTGAGAGGTTAATAGCATTGTTCGATGCCGAGCTAGGGACGGAAAGCCCATTTGAGTCGGTGGCGCGACTATCCGACTTTGAGCGTGCCAGTCTGTCGGATCACGAGCAGACAATTGCTGCCACCACCTTACTCTCTGGTCTATTTGATACGCCCCAACCATTGATCGACTCGATGAGCAGCGTCGCACTGTCTGCCATGGATATTCTCGGGCCCCTGCGAAGGGGTGTAGCCAACTTCGGGATGGGTCGGAGGTAAGGATGGCGGAACGTCGTGTTGACATTGCGATCATAGGCGCCGGCGTGGTGGGCCTGGCAACCGCCCTAGCGCTGGCGCCCACAGGCCTTCGCATAGCTCTTTTCGACGCACAGCCCAAACCCAGTACTCGTCCGAAAGGTAGAACGCTTAATGAATGGGATCGCAGGGTGACAGCGCTTACACCCGAGTCGATTCGATTTTTGCAGTCCCTTGGTGTCTGGCCATCGATCGAAGATAACGGACGGGGTGGCGCCTACACGGACATGTTTGTCTGGGATTCAGAGGGAACAGGGCAGGTTCATTTTACGGCCGCCGATCTTAATATCGATTCGCTAGGAACCATTGTTGAGTCGTCGCTTACGCTTCAGGCTTTGATTAGTGCCACAGAAACGGCTGCTAACCTGTCGATTAATTGGGGCACGCGTCTAGAGTCTATGGATATCGAAGCGGATGGCATCCGCTTCACCACGTCCTCAGGTGACGCCTTTATCGCAGACATGACCATTGGCGCGGACGGAGGTCGCTCTAAAAGCCGAGAGCTGGCAGGTATGCGCACTCGCGAATGGCGGTATGGCCAAAATGCGATCGTAGCGACTGTTCGGGTCGAACCACATCATAGCCGCGCCTGTTGGCAGGCATTTCTACCCTCGGGTCCGTTGGCGCTACTCCCGCTCGCCGATGATGATATGTGTTCCATTGTGTGGTCGGTCGATGATGCGCTCAGCGAGCAATGGATTCAGGCCGATCCGAATGAGTTTGTCGATGGGTTGAATCGAGCGCTTTCCGGTCGGGGACCACGCGTGGTGGAGGTGAGTGAGCGACAGACTTTCCCTCTGATTCAGTGTCATGCTGTGGATTACTCTAAGGGACGATTTGTACTCGTCGGCGATGCCGCACACTCGATACATCCACTAGCGGGTCAGGGTATCAATCTTGGTCTTTCAGATGCACGCATCTTGGGAGGCGAGATTCTCAGGGCCTATCAACGAGGTGCCGATTGGCGCTCTCCTCAGGTATTCAGCCGTTATGAGCGACAGCGTAAGGGAGACAACCTGGGCATGATGGCAACGATGCAGGCCTTTAAGTGGGGGTTTGGTTCAAAAAATCCGGCGCTCACGATCATGCGCAACCTAGGACTGAGCTCAGTTGATGCCCTTCCCTTTGCCAAACGATGGTTTATGCGGCAAGCAGTTGGCGCCAAGTGATCTCAACCCCAATAATATGCCTTACGATTTACGTCGAATTTTCCGCATTCGACCTACAAATTATTGCCAGCGTAGAACGCCGGTATTACTCTTTTTCCGACGTCGACAGAGGACCATGTCATGAGCCAAACCCCATCTGAATTGTATTACGCGAAAACTCATGAATGGGTGCGTTGTGAAGAGGACGGGACGGTCACGGTCGGCATCACTGAGCACGCTCAAGATGCACTGGGCGATGTGGTCTTTGTCGAAACCCCTGAGGTCGGCGACGCTATAGCGGCGGGTGATCAGGCGGGGGTTGTGGAGTCCGTAAAAGCGGCGTCAGATATCTACGCACCCATCGGAGGCGAGGTGACGGCGACTAACGAAGCACTCGAGGATGCACCTGAGGTGGTCAATTCTGATGCATTCAACGATGGCTGGTTTTTTAAGATGCAGCCTGATGATCTTGGCGAGTTGGGTGCACTGATGTCGGCTGATGAGTATGCCACCTTCTGTGACGAAGAAGATTAGGGTCGTAGGGAAATAATCTCCCAACCCTGCTGTTTAGCTTCTTTCAGAAGCACGTCGTCAGGATCCACGGCGACAGCCTTTGTTACTGCTTGCAGGAGTGGCAAATCGTTGTGTGAATCGCTGTAAAAAATGGCGTCATCGAGTGAGCGGTTATTAGCTTCACACCAGGCCATGATTCGTTGCACTTTTCCTTCGCCAAAAGAAGGTATGCCCTGCGGCTTTCCGGTGTAGTGACCGTCTTTTAGTTCGGCCTCGCATCCAATCAGGTGCTCGACTCCCAAGCGGTCGGCAATGGGCCGCGTAACCACGGTATTGGTGGCGGTAATGATGATCAGTGTGTCTCCGCTCACGCGGTGATGTTGGAGCAGATCAAAAGCGGCATCGAGTAAGATTGGCTCAACATGCTGCCGCAGGAATTTGGACTGAAGCACCGTCAGTGTCTCTGGAGTCATGCCGGTCATGGGCCCCAATGCGAACGACAGATACTCGTCGATATCCAGCTGCCCTTGCTGATATTGTCGATAATAGTATTCGTTGAGCGCGCTGTGTTTTTCAGGGTCAACTAAACCTTCGCTAGCCAAGAAATCACCCCACAAATGATCCGAGTCGCCCGCGATAAGGGTGTTGTCTAGATCAAATAGCGCTAAGCCCATGATGCCGCCTTTTTTTCATATTTAGGGTGCGAGTTACAGGTGCAACAAATAGATGATATCAAGCAGAGAGATCTGCGATGTGGGACACTACGGATTATTGAGCAGTTAGTACAGTTGCGCGAATGCGCAGTGTCGAAGGATTTTTGTGAGTACAGCAGAAAAAGACCGTGTCATTGATGACGCGGGTTTCAGACCTAACGTTGGCATTGTGGTCACCAATGCTGATGGACAGGTGTTATGGGGCAAGCGGGTCAAAGGCAGGGATTCCTGGCAATTTCCGCAGGGCGGGATCAATGCAGACGAGGAGCCCGAGGAGGCAATGTATCGGGAGTTGAGAGAGGAGATTGGTCTCCTGCCCGAGCATGTCACCATTTTGGGAGTCACCAAAGGCTGGCATCGCTACCGGCTCCCTAGCAAATACATTCGAAAAAATGAAACGCCTGTCTGCATCGGGCAGAAGCAAAAGTGGTTCTTGTTGCGCCTCGATGCGCCAGATGATGCGGTCCGTCTCGACATTGACACTACGCCCGAATTTAAGGGTTGGAAATGGGTTAGCTATTGGTATCCGATATCCTCAGTTGTAGATTTTAAGCAGCAAGTCTATCGATCGGCGCTGTCGGAGTTAATGGCCTTTAACCTTCCTAAGTCTAAATCTCGGCGTCGACGCGGAAACCGCTGATGCTGAGACATGCTCGGTTGCAGCCGTCCGGGCAAGAGAGGAAAGAATGATTGAGTATCCCCAGATTGATCCCGTAGCGCTGTCGCTTGGTCCGATCTCAATTTATTGGTACGGCCTAACCTATATGGGTGGCCTGATGTTCGCCTGGTGGTTAGGAAGGCGGCGCTCTCGCGTCGCCGGTTCCCCTATTTCGGAGCAGCAGGTTGATGACCTTATTTTCTATGCGGCTTTGGGCATTATCGCTGGGGGCCGAGTTGGCTACGCATTGTTTTATGGTTCGGGCTCACTGATTGACGACCCATTGAGACTCCTCCGATTGTGGGAGGGTGGCATGTCCTTTCATGGCGGCTTCCTTGGAGTGGTTGTTGCAGTTTGGTTCTTATGCCGTCATCAAAACTTGGAGTTCTCTGCGCTGGTCGATTTCATTGCTCCCTTGGCACCCATTGGCTTGGCGCTGGGGCGCCTGGGTAATTTCATAAATCAAGAGCTTTGGGGGCGGCCGGCAGAGGTGCCCTGGGCGATGGTATTTCCTAACGATCCCGCTGGGCTGGCGAGACATCCGTCCCAGCTTTATCAATTCGCCATGGAAGGCCTACTCTTGTTTGCCATTTTGTACTGGTATACGCGAATGCCGCGGCCGCGTTGGTCTTCTGCTGGGTTATTTCTCCTAGGTTACGGTGTATTTCGGTCGATCGCAGAGTTCTTCCGTGCACCTGACGCACACATTGGCTTTGATGCCTTGGGCTGGTTAACACGTGGACAATTGTTGTCACTGCCGATGATTGTTGCCGGCTTGGCTATTATTATCTGGGCGTATAGACGCGACGCCAGAACATAGGACAACTTTCATGCAACAGTATTTAGATCTCCTGAAGGATATTCGCGATAACGGCGTTGATCGAGGTGATCGCACGGGAACGGGAACGCGCTCGGTATTTGGGCGTCAATTGCGCTTTGATTTGAGTGAGGGGTTTCCTCTTCTTACCACCAAGAAAGTTCACTTTAAAAGCGTTGTTAACGAGCTCATCTGGTTCTTGAGCGGTGACACCAATACACAATGGCTGAGAGAAAATGGGGTATCCATTTGGGACGAGTGGGCTACCGAAGACGGTGACCTTGGACCGCTTTATGGAGCGCAGTGGGTAAAGTGGCCCGCGCGCGATGGTGGTGAAATAAATCAGATCGATTACGTGATCGACTGCCTGAAAAACCGGCCCGAGAGTCGCCGCATTCTCTTTCATGCGTGGAATGTGGAGTACCTGCCGGATGAGACCATGTCGCCACAGGAAAACGTGAGAGCGGGACGAATGGCACTCCCTCCCTGTCATCTCCTCTACCAGTTTTATGTCGCCAACGGAAAGTTGTCGGCCATGCTCTACATTCGCTCGAGTGACGCGTTTTTAGGGTTGCCTTTTAACATCGCGTCGGTGTCTTTATTGGTTCACATGTTATGCCAGCAGGTGGGTCTGGAGCCGGGTGATGTTGTGGTGACCATGGGAGACTGTCACTTGTATAGCAATCATGCGCAGCAGGTTGAAACGCAGTTGGCGAGACAGCCGAAGTCGAGACCGAGTTTGCAGATAAATCGTGTGCCCGACTCACTCTACGATTACCGGTTCGAAGACTTTGAGCTAGTTGGTTACGATCCGGAGCCCAACATTTCCGCACCTGTGGCAGTCTGATATGAGACAGACTGACAGCCTGCCTGTAGCGATCGTTGTTGCGGTTGCGAACAATGGTGTGATTGGTCGGGGAAACGCGCTGCCCTGGGACCTTCCCGATGACCTTCAACACTTTAAGCGGACAACTATGGGTCGACCGATCATTATGGGTCGTAAAACCTTCGAGTCTATCGGTCGTCCTTTACCCGGAAGGTTAAATATTATCTTGACCCGCGATAGCGCGTGGCAAGCGCCGGGTGTGTCAGCGGCCGCCTCGATGCAGCAAGCCATAGACATCGCAGAAGACCAGGCGCTGATAGATGGCGCTGACAGCGTCGTGGTGATTGGTGGAGCAGAAATCTACCGTCAGGCGCTACCTTTTACCTCGCGAGTCTTCCTGACGAGAGTGCACGGTGACGTGCAGGGCGATGCATTTTTTGATCTTGACCAGCTTGTGGAATGGCGTGAAGTTAGCCGAATCGAGAACCCAGCAGGCGCTCGGAATAGCCATAGTTTTTCAATTGTAGAGCTGGAAAACCCCTCATACTGAGATATTTTGTCGATATTTAGCGCAATAGCGCCTTTGAAATATTGCACAGAAACATATGAGGCTTTAGAGTCTTGGCCTCATGTTGGCAGATCCAAAGCACTTACAAAAAGATCTGCGACCGGAAAACTACCGTAACGACGAAAAACGGTTCATAGACGGACCAAGAATTCTTTTGCGTGAGGAAAAACAAATCCCATGACTATCACTCGGCTTAAAACTCTTTTAGGCGCTGTAACTATCGCCACCGGCTTCTTGGGCGGCGCAGCATTTGCGAGCGCTGATTCACTCGAAGCGATCATGCAGGTTGGTAAGGATCGCACCGTAGACGCGCGAACTTCGCAAGGCAAAATTGATCGCCTAGCAGACGAGACTCGCGACCTGCTTGCAGATTACAAAACGGTTATGAAGCAGGTTGAAGGCCTCAAGGTCTACAATGCGCGTCTCGATCGTCAAATCGCCAACCAGGAACGCAGAATCGCTGACATAGATCAGTCGATCTCAGATGCGGCGATCATTCAGCGCCAGATTCCACCGCTGGTAACCCGGATGCTCGACGGCTTAGACCAGTTCATAGATTTAGACATGCCCTTCGATCTCGATACACGTAAGGGCAATATTGAAGCTGTTCGAGCTAACCTCGACCGCTCCGACGTAACGTCAGCAGAAGCATTCCGCCAGGTGCTTGAGCTCTATTCGATTGAACTCCAATACGGACGCGGCATCGAGTCTTACTCTGACACCATTGAAGTTGATGGTGCATCACGTGAAGTTGATGTTCTCCGAATCGGTCGTGTTGCTCTGGTGGCACAAACAACCGACGGCGCCCAGACTCGCGCGTGGAACAACACTAATCGTAGCTGGGAGACCCTTTCGTCTGCCGACTATTCGGGGGCGGTTCGCAAGGCCGTTCGCATCGCCAAGAAGCAGGCGACAATTGAACTCTTGAATATGCCTATCGCGGCACCGGAGGCAAACTAAGATGAATGCTAAGTTTTTGAAAGCAACGACTTTCGTGGTCGCGAGCTTATTTGCGGGTGCGGCAATGGCGCAAGACGAAGCTGCGGCTGAGGTTCCTGCAGGACCAACACCGCAGGAAGTTGCGGCACAAAACATGAGTGAGCTGCTCAATCTTGTGAAGCAGGGCCGATCACGTGCTGCCGGCGAAAATCGGGCGCGCGAGCAGCGCTTTGCGCAAGACAAGGCCAATCAGCAGTCCGAACTCAACCGCGCGGAGCGAGAGCGTGCTTCTGAAGAGCGCCGATCAGCGCGGCTCGAGAAGAAGTTTGAGGATAACGAGCTACTCATCGCGGCAAAGCAAGAGCAGCTAAAAGAGCGCTTGGGCTCGCTTTCAGAGCTCTTCGGCCACCTGACCGCAGCTTCTGGCGATTTGGCGTCTAACATCGAGGTTTCTCTCGTCAGCTCTGAGTATCCGAGCCGCGAGGGCTTCCTCAAGGACCTTATTGCTAAAATGAGCGGCACAGATCAGTTGCCGCAGATCGCCGAGATCGAGCGGGTCTGGTACGAGATGCTCAACGAGATTACACAGCAAGGGGTTGTCTCGCGGTTTACAGCGGATGTGGCGACACCTTCGGGCGAGATCGCTCAGCGCGAAGTCGTACGTGTGGGTGCATTCAACATCGTCGATGTTGACGGCAATTACTTGTCTTATGGCAATGAGAAGCTTGCAGAACTGCCGCGGCAGCCAACCGGCGGTGCAGTTGCTAGTGCCGCG
>JAACDF010000241.1 GCA_009937065.1 Gammaproteobacteria bacterium
ACTCGCCCTGTTTTTACAGTGCGTCAGCGTCAGCGCTGACAGTCTGCGCATCAACAATGCCACCATCATGACAATGGGCAGTATGGGTACCCTACGAGAGGCAGATGTTTTTATTGAAAACGGCGAAATCACCGCTATTGGCGCCGACTTACCGGGTGCGGCTGACCAAGTCATCGATGCCGACGGCGCCATCATTACACCTGCCATGTTTGCCGGGGCAACTACGACTGGCCTCGTGGAAGTCAGCGCTGTAAGTGAGTCCGTTGATAGTTCGGTGAGCGAAACGCCGCTGGGCAAACTCCATGTAGAGTTTGATGTTCGACGCGCTTACTCCCCTCATTCAAGTTTACTTGGTATCACTCGCTCTGAAGGATTTGGTTACAGTCTGCTCGCTGCAACCGGAGGGCAGTTTTCCATTGCCGGAGTTGGGTCGCTGGTTGATTTTGATGGCGGGTTTGACAGCTTCTCAGGTAGCGACACCGTGTTTATCGACGTGGACGGTTACTCATCACGAAAGGTCGGCGGCTCAAGGGCCGCACACTGGATGCTCCTTGAGGGCGCGATGGCCGATCTACAGAGGCGCGCCAGTGAACAGGAGTACCTCACCCAAGCGGGTCGTAATGTTTTGAAGCGATTAAAGGCTGACGGTATTTTCGTCTTCTCCGCCAATCGCGCGGCTGATATCAAGCAGGTTCTTAAGTTTGTCGACGACCACAACGTTAAGGCGGTGATTGTGGGTGCTCGCGAGGCGTGGATGCTAGCGGAAGAGCTTGCGGACTCTGACGTTCCGGTCATGATCAATGGTTTGGATAACCTTCCGGCGGATTTCGACTCCTTAGGCGCACGCTTGGATAACGCGGCGTTACTGAGTGAGGCTGGCGTGACGGTCATGTTCACCAGCGATGAAACCCATAACGCGCGTAAAATCCGTCAGGGCGCGGGCACAGCCGTCGCCTACGGAATGGATTACAACCTCGCACTCCAGGCCATGACGACAACAGCAGCCGAAGTATTTGAAGGGAGAAGTCGTGTCCTGGCTGAAGGCAATTCTGCAGACCTTGTAGTGTGGAGCGGCGATCCACTGGAGGTTACCAGTTACGCAATACAGGTGATCATTGAGGGCGAGCCCATCTCAATGGTAAGCCGTCAAACAAAGCTACTGGAGCGTTATCTACCCGAAGACGCTGGAATGGGCCGCGCTTACATCAACCGATAAGTCGCCCCGACTAACTATCGGTGCTAATGCGTTTGATTGTTGCGGTGGTGGAGAAGCCCTCGACGAACTCGAGAACCACAACCTCACCGCCGCTCGCCAGCACATGTTCGTGTCCGGCGATTTCGGTGATGGCGTAGTCACCACCTTTGACCAGTACGTCAGGTGAAATCGCCTCAATCAGGCGTGCAGGCGTGTCTTCGGAGAACGGTACAACATAGCTCACAGCACGCAGCCCGGCGAGTACTGACATCCGAGACTCAATACTGTTAATAGGCCTATCAGCGCCCTTTAGGCGTGCTACAGATGCATCATCGTTCACTGCCACAATCAACACATCTGCGAGCGCTGCTGCCTGACTCAAATAGGTGACATGACCCGGGTGCAATAAATCAAAACAACCGTTGGTCATCACAACACGCTGGCCTTCAGCCTTGATCCTCGATACGGCTGAGAGTGCCTCACTCTCCGTCACAACACCCAAAGCGGGCAAACCGTAGCTGGGATGATCTGTTTGCTGCGATAAAGCACCCTCGAGCTCTTCACGAGTAACGGTTGCGGTGCCCACCTTACCTACAACCAACCCCGCAGCCACGTTAGCGAGACGAGTTGAATTCTCAAGGCTATCGTGACTTGCGAGACCGGCCGCCATAGCAGAGATAACCGTATCGCCAGCGCCCGTCACATCGAACACTTCGCGGGCCAATGCCGGCAAATGAAGCGGCTCTCCCTCTCTCGACTGCAGAGTCATACCTCTCTCACTGCGGGTCACCAGTACCGCCTCGAAGTCATGCTGATGACACAGATCCCGCGCGCGTTGGCTGATGATTTCATCATCTTGGTGACAAGCACCAACAACGGCTTCAAATTCAGAAAGGTTGGGTGTGATTAACGTTGCACCTGTATACCGTGCGAAATCGGCGCCCTTTGGATCGACCATAACGGGCGTATTCAGGGCCTGACAAGCAGTAATTAGCGCCTCAATATTGGTAAGCGTGCCCTTCGCGTAGTCGCTGAGAAGCACCACATCGTGCTCGGCAATTAAATTACCCGCGTACTGCAAGAAGGACTCATCGGCGTAATCATCCAACGGCGCTTCAAAGTCCATTCGAATAAGCTGCTGATTTCGACTAAGTACACGGAGCTTAACGATGGTATCGCCCGGACATGGCATGACCGACCACCTTACGCCATTCGCCTCAACGGCCGATCGCAGTTGCTTGGCGTGTTCATCATCGCCTACAAGACCTGAGAGTGTCGTCTCTACACCTAGTGCCGCAAGATTAATCGCCACATTACCCGCGCCACCTGGTCGGT
This sequence comes from Gammaproteobacteria bacterium, assembly GCA_009937065.1. Taxonomy (GTDB): domain Bacteria; phylum Pseudomonadota; class Gammaproteobacteria; order Pseudomonadales; family Halieaceae; genus Luminiphilus. Next base: position 2,531 of record JAACDF010000241.1, read on the forward strand.
CATCAACGCCAACGACCTTAACAACAGGTACCGGCGCCTCTGGACTGATACGGGTTGCCGCACCGTGCCAAAAGCGGTCGAGCATGACATCACCGATGACCAGCACTTTGGCATCACTGAATTTAGGAAGCTTAGTCATCCGATATCACTCTCTCGGTTCTCTTGATCTCGTGCCCTTTGGCATCTAGACCAACTCATTAAAGGCACTCAGGGCCTCATCAGCCGTAATACCCACCATACAATCAAACCGCCCTGCGCAAGTAGGACTGCGCTTACAGGGCGCACAATCGAGTCCATGATAAATCACTCGCACATTATCGCGACCGCTATCGAGGTATGGGCAAGTAGAGCCAAACAGCGCAACCGTCGGAATCCCCGCTGCAATACCCATGTGCGTTAATCCGGTGTCCACACCAATTATGCTGGAGGCGCGTTTCACAAGTCCTGCACTCACACCGAGCGGATACACGCCGACCCAGTTCATCACCGGCAGTCCGTCTAGCAAAATCGCGGCCTCCTCTCGGTCAGCCGGACCGCCTAGGCAGGCCACAGAATGTCCAGCATCACAGAGTCGGCCTATAAGAGCTCGCCAATGTGCATGAGTCCAATGTTTCTGAGGTCGTGTAGTGAACGGTGCGATAACGACATATCCTTCCTCGGGTGCCAAATCCGTCGCTCGCGCTTCATCTGATTCTGACAGGCCCAATACCATCTCAAAATTAGATGTATCCCATCCCAAAGTATCGGCCAACGCGAGGTACTCTGAGCTAATTCGGGGCGTGATGCTTTTCTCATGCCGTTGCGTAAGGAACATCCCATTCGGTTCTTTTGATTTGAACCCTATGCGCTGGCCACTACCGGTCAACCAAGAGAGGAATGCGCTCTTAACCAATCCCTGTGCATCGATCACCAGATCGTATTTTCGTTCGTGGAGTTTTCGTCGAAAGGCCATCACAGCGCGGAATAAGGCAACAAGACGCTTCTCCCGCCACAGGTCCTGCCACTCCTGACGCGGCCACAAAATAACCTTGTTCAGTCCAGGCAACTCTGTCAGCAGCGGGCGCACGACCCCCTCCGCCAACCAGTCGATCTCGGCTTCTGGGTATCTCTTGTTGCAAGCGGCAACCAGGGGCGACGCGAAGACCACATCACCAATAGCACTCAACCGGATGATCAAAACACGCTTGGGCTCTGGAACGGTCATCGCTTTACAAACTGACTACGGCGCGCTTGATTGAGCCGCTTGCGGACAGTCTCTGTCCAGCGCAATAAGCAAGGTAAAGGTCAGAAATATAAGATTACCCCCAATATAGGAATACATGCCTACGGCCGTTCCTAGTGGAAATACGGCAAGCAGCGCAGTCAAACCCGCCACAGCGACATGCATTCGCTCATCCTTTACATACCCCCATAGCCATCGGAGTAAAAGGCAGTAACCGATGAGCCCGACTAATCCGGTCTCAGAAATTACTTCGAGAATGGTTAGGTGTGAGTGCCAAGTTTCAGCCAAACCGGGGATGTTGTTGGTATCAATTGCGAGCGCGTACGTACCAAAACCACGCATACCCACGCCGGTGAGCCACTGATCCTTGAACGCCTGCCAGGAAAGGTCCCATAACTGCGATTGGTACAAGGCAGACTGATATCGCGCAGGCGCTTCTGCCAAGGTGCTCACCTGGCCTGTGACCACAGACAGATAAACGCCCAGCAGAAGTCCGATGATTGCGGAGATAACAAATCCTGTAACTTGACGTTTGGCTCCGACTTCCTTGTTGCGAAGCGCAAGCATGGCCCATCCAGCGAGACCAATCAGAGCTAGTACCGCAGATGATTGATGCCCACTCATCACGACCGCCGCATAAACAGGAAGCGAGAGAATACCAACGCCCATGCCACCT
>JAACDF010000242.1 GCA_009937065.1 Gammaproteobacteria bacterium
CCCATACCCATACCCATACCCATACCCATACCCATACCCATACCCATACCCATACCCATACCCATACCCATACCCATGTCCATGCCCATGCCCATGCCGTTGATGTCTGCTAATAAGTTTCGACAATTGTGAGGATATGACGTCATTTTGGTGCTTGAGGTAAGCTGGAGGAATAATCAGATGAGAAAATCGAAGCATGAGTTGGAAACCTGAGGTCGATGAGATCAAGCAACGCCGAGCGCTCGCCCTGGGTCAGGGCGGGGCAGAGGCGGTTGCCAAGCAGCACAGTCAGAACCGATTGACCATACGCGAGCGGGTTGATCAGCTACTGGACCTCGGTTCATTCGAGGAGCTGGGACCGGTCGCAGGCACCCCCGTGTACAACGAGGCTGGCGAACTCGTCAGCTACGATCCGGCAAATTTCATTCTGGGTTTTGGCAAAGTGAATGGCCGTCGCGTCATTGTGGGTGGTGAGGACTTCACCATGCGCGGTGGCTCGCCCTCGCCGGCGGGGCTTCGGAAGAGTGTTTACGCCGAAGACCTGGCAGTTCAGTACAAAGTTCCGCTCGTGCGTCTGCACGAGGGCTCGGGTGGCAGTGTGGGCGGTACCAGTGGTAAGGGCTCAAATCTCCCAGGGCCGGTGAATGCGCCGTCACGTTTTCGCTCTGTAGCACAAGCGATGGCGACCGTGCCGGTGGCAACTGCCGCCATGGGTGCTGTCGCTGGACTGCCTGCCGGTCGTCTTGTGGCATCACACTTCTCGGTCATGTCAAAAAGCACCGCCCAAATCATTACGGCGGGCCCTGCAGTGGTCGAGCGGGCTATGGGAGAGAAGAAAACTAAGGATGAACTGGGTGGTTGGAAGGTGCACACCAAGAACGGGACGGTGGACAACGGCGCGGACGACGAGAGTGCCTGCATCGAGGAGATAAAGCGCTTCCTTTCCTACATGCCTGACAACGTGAATCAGCTGGCACCCGTCATCGATTGCGAAGACCCAGTTGATCGCTGCGAGGAGTCTCTGCTTGAGGTCGTGCCCCGTGACCGTAGAGTGGCGTTTGAGATGCGTAAGGTCATTCACGCAGTGTTTGACGAGGGCAGTTTTTTCGAGATGGGTAAAGGATACGGCCGCTCGCAGATAACGGGACTTGCTCGCCTCAACGGGCAAGTTGTTGGGGTGTGGGGCAATGATTGCAAGTTCCTTGCCGGCTCAATGACGGCAGATGGGGCTCACAAAGCCAGACGTTTTATGGAGTTGTGCGAGACCTTTAGTTTTCCCATTGTGACCTTGGTGGATGAGCCGGGATTCATGATTGGTAGTCAGGCCGAGCGCGAGGCGACCATTCGGCACGGAACGTCTGCAGTCCTGACGGCGGCCATGACAACAGTGCCTTGGGCGGCGGTGATGGTTCGGCGCTCGTTTGGGGTTGCTCAGGCAGCGCACTACGGTCCTGAGGCTTACGTGCTCGCCTGGCCCTCGGCTGAGAGCGGACCACTGCCCGTGGAGGGTGGCGTTGCCGTAGCCTTCCGTCGTGAAATCGAGGCGGCGCCGGACCCTGATGCCAAGCGTCGGGAACTCGAAGAGATGTTAGCCGCGAAGCAATCGCCATTCCCGCGTGCAGAGGCGTTGTCGGTTCATGATCTGATTGACCCGCGGGAGACTCGGCCCGAACTGTGTAAGTGGTTGGCGCGTGTTCAGCCCTTGCTGCCTGATTTGCTGGGCCCGTCGGCCTTCGCTATTAGACCTTGAGACTGGGGGAAACATTAATGACAAAGATCGAACTGGAAACCGGTGGTTCTGTCTGGAAACTTCTGGTCGCAGAGGGCGACGTGGTCGAGGAAGGGCAGACCTTATTTATTCTCGAGGTCATGAAGATGGAGGTGCCTTACGAGGCGCCTCATGCGGGTACTGTCGTTGCCTTGCATATCGCTGAGGGTGACTCCGTCGCTGAGGATGATCTTGCGTTAATCATTCAGGCTTGACCTCTGTGTTGCGAAGTATTCTGTCGACTTCTTACTTGTTGACGTATCACTGACGTATCACTGACGGGTAACTTACGCCTCAGCAAACGTTTAATCAGTTGAGGCAGGTTTTTGCCGCAGAGTAGAATCACGCCCACTTAAGGTTTTAGACGTTTATTAACACCATTAATTAGCGATTACAGGATCCCGCATGCTCAGTCTTACTGATGTTACCCATGTTTATCCGAATAACACTCTCGCCCTCGACAGGGTCACACTCGATATCCCTCGGGGGATGTATGGCCTTCTAGGTCCTAATGGTGCAGGTAAGTCGACACTCATGCGCTCCATCGCAACATTGCAAACACCGTCGTCGGGGACCATTAGCTTTGATGGTGTTGATGTGGTGGCTGAGCCAGAGGCGATCAGGTCTCGACTCGGCTACTTGCCGCAGGATTTTGGTGTTTATCCGCGGGTATCAGCTTACGACATGCTTGAGCACATGGCGGTGCTTAAAGGCATTGCAGGAAGCACGGAGCGCAAAGAAACCGTAGAGACGCTCCTAAATCAGGTGAATCTCTGGAAAGTGCGCAAAAAGGCGATTGCCGGATTTTCCGGCGGTATGCGGCAGCGCTTCGGTATTGCGCAAGCACTTATTGGTAATCCAGACCTAATCATCACCGACGAGCCAACAGCCGGTCTTGACCCTGAGGAGCGTAACCGGTTTCTCAACTTGCTTGCCGAGGTCGGTGAGAACGTCGTCGTTATTTTATCGACTCATATTGTGGAAGATGTTGCGGATCTGTGTCCTCGAATGGCTGTTTTGGTTGGCGGTAAAGTGCAGTTGGAAGGTGCGCCGTCGGACCTTATTGCATCGACTGCGGGGATGATCTGGGAGAAAACTATTCCCCGCGCCGACTACGCGGCTTACGACGCCAAGTATCAGATTATTTCTAGCCGCTTGATGGCGGGTCAGAGCGTTATTCACATCATGTCCGAGACGGATCCGGGTGAAGGCTTCACCTCCGTATCGGGCGGTTTGGAAGATGTCTACTTCACCACGCTGGCTCGAACGCGTGGCGAGTCTGCAGCAGCTTAACTGGAGGTCAGCACGTGTTTGCATCGATCTTTGGATTTGAGCTCCGCTATCAACTGCGAAATCCGGTTTTTGTTGTCACGTCATTGGTCTTTTTCCTACTGACCTTTGGCTCTGTCACCATCGATAACATTCAGATCGGAGCGGGTGGCAATATCCACGTTAACAGTCCTGTAGCCATTGCTCAGACAGTGCTCATCATGACGGTGTTTTACATGTTTGCGAGCACGGCATTTGTAGCGAATGTTGTCGTTCGGGATGACGAGAGTGGCTTCGGCCCCATGGTCCGCTCGACGAGCGTGACCAAGTTTGCTTATCTGCTGGGTCGATATGCCGGTGCTTACACCGCAGCGGCTTTAGGTTTTGCGGCAGTGCCTCTAGCGATTTTAATTGGCTCCCAGATGCCTTGGTTGGACCAGGAAACCCTAGGTCCAACGGTCATCAGTGATTACATCCGTATTTTCCTTATATTCGCGTTGCCGAATATTTTGGTGACCTCAGCCATTTTCTTTGCGGTTGCCTGCGTGTTCCGGTCGATGATGCTGAGCTACGTGGGTGTGCTCGTTTTTCTGGTTCTATATTTCACATTGACGAGTCTGGCAGGGAGCCAGCCCGAGATGCGTGACACGATTGCCACTATCGAACCGTTTGGCTTGGGCGCCTTTTCTGATGTAACACGGTACTGGAGCGCAGCCGAGAGTAATAGTTTGGTGCCGGCGTTCGAAGGCACGCTCATGTGGAATCGGCTCATTGCGATCGCACTGGCGGCCGTTGCCTTGGCCATTGCCTATTCACGCTACAGCTTTGCCGAAAAGGGTGTTTCGGCTCGCAAGCTCAGCAAAGAACAGAAGCGCGAGGCGAAAGAAGCAGCTGAGCAGCCCGCGCTGGTAGATCGCTTGCCTGCGCCCAACCAAGCGGCGGCCGCGTGGCCCAGATTGGTTGCAAGGACGCGACTGGAAATGAACCTTATTTTCACCAGTCCGGCCTTCTTCGTGCTGATCTTAATTGGCTTGTTCAACTCGGGTGGCGCGCTTTGGTTTGCTAACCAGGTTTACGGTACGCCTGCGGTCCCGATGACCTTTGCTTTGTTGATTCCGCTCTTTGGCTCGTTTGGCATTATCCCAATCATTATCGCGATCTATTTCGCGGGTGAGCTGGTCTGGCGTGACCGTGATCGCGGTATGCACGAGATCATCGATGCAACAGCATTACCTAACTGGGCATACTTCATTCCCAAAGTCATAGCGGTTGCGGCCGTACTCATTGCGACATTGTGTATCGCGGCGCTTACCGCCATGTTGGTACAGTTGTTCCGAGGTTATACCGCCATAGAGCTCGACAAGTATCTAGTGTGGTTCATCCTGCCGTACTCGGTGGACATGCTGATGACAGCCATTCTGGCGGTTTTCTTCCAAGCGCTCAGCACCAGTAAATACATGGGTTGGGGCTTGATGGTCATTTATCTAGTGGCCTCGATCACGCTGGTTTCACTGGGCTTCGAACACCCGCTCTACAACTTCGGTGATGTTGGCTTCGTCATGGTCTCGGACTTAAACGGGGCCGATGTGGGTGGCGCCAAGAGTTGGTGGCTGCGGCTCTATTGGGGTGGTGTCTGCCTCATTTTGTCGGTCATCGCCTACCTACTGTGGCGCCGCGGCGTCGCGGTGTCCCTGCGTGCGCAAATGGCGCGCGTTCCATCGCGCCTAGTGGGTGTTCCGGCTGTGCTTCTGCTATCTGGTTTCGCTATCTCAGCGGTCACTGGGAGCTGGATGTTCTATCAAATGAACGTCGTGAACGAGTATGTGATCAGCGATGAGCAGGAAGAGCGTTTAGCTGATTACGAAAAACAATTCCTGCAGTACGAGTCGGTGAAGCAGCCTTCCGCGACACATGTCCAGCTAACGGTTGATCTTTACCCTCACCAGGGGCGCGCATTGGTGAACGGTAGTTACACGCTGGTCAACGACACGGGTGCACCGGTTGAGGAACTGCACGTGCTCTTTCAGGACGGGTATTCAGAGCTGACCGAGCTGGAGATCCCCGGGGGCTCCCTGACACTGGATGAGCAGGAAGACTACGGCTATCAAATTTATAAGCTCGAGCCTGCGATGGCCCCCGGTGACACCCTGCAAATGCGATTTGCTACTGAGCGCGTGCACGATGGGTTTTCAACCCGTGGTGCCGATACGCGTTTAGTGAAAAACGGAACATTTTTGAACAACGGCGAGTTTGCGCCTCAGCTTGGGTTTGATCGTTCCGCATTACTGCAGGATCGGTCCACCCGTCGTAAGTACGATCTTCCTGCCGAATTGCGTATGCCGAAACTCGAAGACGAGTCAGCTCGCGATCGAAACTATGTCGGAAACGTGGATTGGGTAATGTCTGATATCACGGTCATGACACGCGCCGATCAAGTCCCGATCGCGCCAGGAAAGCTAATTTCCGATGTGACCGAGGGCGATCGCAGAACCGCGCGCTTCAAGTCTACGAATCCCATTCTTGGATTCTTCTCGGTTCAGTCAGCAGAGTATGCCGTGACCAAGCGCGAGCATACCGGCATCGACATGGAGATTTACCACCATCCCACGCATGGGTTTAATGCGGAGCGCATGCTCGATGCCATGGCGGTGTCGCTCGACTACTTCCAAGAGAACTTTGGTCCCTACCAGTTTGATTACGCCCGGGTAATTGAGTTTCCGGGTTACGCGACCTTTGCCCAGGCCTTCGCCGGTACGGTGCCTTACTCCGAGCGAATCGGCTTTATCGCCGACACGGCGGATGAGGACGATATTGATTACGTCACCTACGTCACGGCCCACGAATATGGCCATCAGTACTGGGCGCATCAGCTCATCAGTGCCTACATGCAAGGCGGGACTATCATGGTCGAGACGATGGCGCAGTATTCCGCGCTGATGGTCATGAAGGAGATTTACGGCGAAGAGCAAATTCGCCGCTTCCTGAAGTACGAGCTCGATGCCTACCTATCGTCGCGCGGGAGTGAGGCCATCGAGGAGCTGCCACTCAATCGCGTTGAGAATCAGGGATACATTCACTACCGAAAAGGCGCGGTTGTGATCTATCTCCTGCAGGACCGGCTTGGCGAGGAGCGGGTAAATGCCATGCTGGCAGAGCTGCTTGACCGCTTTAAGTTCAAGAGTCAGCCCTATGCAAGCTCGACCGATCTGGTAGATGGCTTCAAGGCATTAGCGCGAGACGAGGCTGAGGCTCGTTTGGTCGAGGACCTTCTTGAGAACATCACTCTGTACGATTTCACCGCATCGGATGCGACCGTTGCGCAGCTTGAAAACGGTCAATTTGAAACAACGTTTACCGTAACTGCCGCTAAGCTGTATGCCGACGGAGAGGGTGAAGAAACCGAGGCAGATTTCGACAATCTGGTCGATATCGGTGCCTTCACTAAACGCCCCGGTTACGAAGTGGTCGAGCCTGCGGACGTCATCAGCTTCCGCTTAGAGCCATTAGTGTCGGGCGAGCAGGTTGTCACGCTGACAACGGATGAGAAGCCGGCTTTCGTCGGGGTAGATCCGTATAGCAAGTTCGTTGACCGACAGGGCGATGACAACATTACCGCCGTTGAGGAAGCAGACTAGCGACCGGCGCTGGGTTTCACCGGCCGAATCTGCGCAAAACGGACGCCGGTAAGCGGACTTGCGTTAAAGCCCGTCTTGGCTCAGACAGCAGACCTGTCTCACAAGACGTCCGGTGCTGGAGGTGGACTGAAAGGGGCCGCCGACAGATGGTGGCCCTTCACTGGCGTACGGTTGCTCAGTAACTGAGGCCCCACCCGAACGGGAACAGCGGATTAGCCGTGTCATCAGGCACGTCTTCCAGCTGAGCTTCTACTTCAGCCATCGAAGAGGGTAGTTCAAACGGTAGTTTGCCCACTGGATTGTGTCTGCCGAAGACGATATCCAGCATCGCTTCATCCGATACCCCGAAGGTTCCGAGTAGCGCGCCGCTCATGTCCTTAAGCTCGGTCAGGACCGCGGGGCGGTTCAGGTCAACCAAGGTCACCAGCTGACTGACGTCGCTATAGGAAGAAGCCTTGGCCAGAATCTCCTCGCTAAACGCAAGATTGGTGTCTGGGAAGCGCGAGGCCATCATCTGATCAAATGTGCTATCCGTACCCGCCGGTTGGTTACCGTTGAAGACAGTGTTGAGGAACAGCAAAACCACGTCTGCGTCATCAGGTGTGTCGACAACTGTTCCGTATTTCGCCGCAACACTCGGATCGAGCCCATCGACGAAAATCCGTGTCTTTGCCGCTAAGGGTAGTGCGCGACTCTCGTTGTTCAGCAAGACCACGGCATTTCGCTGCGCTGTCATGCCGAGAGAGACATACTCAGGTAAGTTCACGAGGGCGTTAACCTCAGCCTCATCCACGAAGGGTGTCTCGAACAGTCCCAGATCAAATTTGTTTCTCAGTATTCGACGGACCGACTCATCGATACGCCCCTCACTGATCACACCTTGGTTGACGAGGTCGACGACGTATTCCGGATCACTTTCACCACCGTACTGGTCGACACCGGCTTCAATTGATTTCAGGTAGCGCTCTTCGACCGTGAGGGGTTCAACGCCCCATATACGGCCGGTGACGACACCCCAGTCGGTACAGATAACACCCTCGAAGCCCAATTGATCACGAAGAAGGTCGGTCAATATGTAGCGGTTGTAGGCCATCGCGACATCCTCATCGGTTTGACCTGTGGGGATACCGTAGTAAGGCATGACAACACGCATGTCGTTCTCAATGGCAGCAATGAAGGGCGCGAGGTGATAGTCAAAGTGATCGCCCGGGTACACCTGGCTCTCACCCGATTTAAGATGCGGGTCTAGGCCATCCAACTGGGGTCCGCCGCCCGGGAAGTGCTTGACCATGGTCATAACGCTCTGGTCGCTGAGTCCCTCACCTTGAAACCCTTTCATGTAGGCAACGGTCATCTCGGCTGACAGTTCCGCGTTTGAGCCAAAGGTGCCGAAATTTCTTGCCCATCGTGGCTCGGTTGCCATGTCACTCATGGGGTGGAGCGCGGTCGTGAAACCCATGGCGCGGTACTCAGCGGCAGCGATTTTCCCAAAGGCTTCGAGCATGCTGGCGTCGCGGCCGGCAGCAAAACCTAGCTGCGATGGCCATTTCGAAACACCGCCCAGGGTAAAGGAAGCGATCCCGCCGCCCCTGGGGACTTCGTGAACCGGGTCACTGCTGATAGAGAGTGGAATACCGAGACGTGTCCGTTCGGCAATTTGCTGCAATTCGTTGAGTCGCTTGGCGATGTTTTCAGGGCTGGCACCGCCATAAAAATTAAAGTGTGTCAGTGACTTTCGGCTAATCAGTTCTTCGATGGACGTGCCCGCATTCATGGCTTCGAGGAAAACGCGGAAGAGGGGGTCTGGCTCAATCAGCACGGGCGGGTGAAACATTTGACCGACTTTCTCTTCGAGGGTCATTTGGCTCAGGAGATCCTCAACCCGATCGGTCGTTGCGACGCGATAGTCCTCATAGGGATCAAGAGAGCCATTGCGGTTTAAGTCACGAAACGCCTCTCCGTCCACGTTGATAGGTGCGGCGATCGATGATTGTGAAAGCGATGCCTTCATCTTACTGATGGGCTTTAAGAAAAGGTTCGCCGCGTAAAGCGCTGCAACAACAATGCCGACGATTAGCATGCGAACGAAAAGCTTAATTATTGTTTTCATATGACGAGCTCCTGCCCCAGTCGGACGTATTCAGTCATGACCTGTTGGGTTAAGGTAAAACGCGTGGCCCCGAGCGTCCAATAAAAACAATGGCAGGGAGCAAGACAGCATGTTGAATACCAGCGCTAAAGAGCTCGCTATGCGTATGCGGATGGGAGAGCTCTCATCCGCTGAAGTAACACAGTTCTATATAGACCGAATTGAGAAGCACAACCCAGCGATTAATGCAGTGATTGCAGAGCGATTTAAGGCTGCACTCGACGAGGCTCAACGGGCGGATGAAAAGGTGCGACACGGGGAGCCTTTGGGAGCTCTTCATGGATTACCGATGACCATCAAAGATGCCTACGAGGTGACCGGTTTGACCTGTGAGGTCGGTCATCTTCCTTTCAAAGGACGAGTGTCTGATGCGGATGCGGTTGTCGTTCAGCGATTGCTAGCTGCTGGCGCTATCATCCTTGGAAAGACGAATACGCCGCTTCACTGCGCAGATCTGCAGACTTACAACGACATTCACGGTACGACGAATAATCCGCATAACCTGGCCCACACGCCCGGAGGATCCTCTGGTGGTGCGGCAGCGGCTCTGGCCTCGGGTATGACACCGCTCGAGTTCGGCAGTGATATCGGTGGATCCATCAGAACCCCCTCACATTTTTGTGGGTTGTTCGGTCACAAGCCGACCTTCGACATCGTTCCTCAACGCGGACACGTACCACCGGCGCACGGTGCCAAAACAACTGGGGCGCTCAGTGTTATGGGGCCTTTAGCGCGGTCTGTGGATGACCTCGAATTGGCCTTCGATGTCACTGTGGGCCTAGACGAGAAACCAGGCTCGGGCTTGCGACTTGAGCTGCCTTCATCTGTGGTCGATTCGCCAAAGCAGCTGCGGGTAGGGTTATGGTTGGGCGACGATTTCTGTCCTGTGGATATAGAAATCCTAGTAGGCATTGAACAGGCAGCGAGGTCACTCGAAGCGATGGGGGCGCAGGTTGAAGAGGCTAAGCCCGCCTTTTCGTTGGCCGAGCACCACGAAACTTATTTGATGAACCTCGCTCCTATCATTGCGGCGGGCTTTGGTCCTGACGAGATCGCCATGATGGAGCAGACTGCTGCTGCCAGCCCGCCGGACGATAAATCTCAAACTGCGGTGCAAGCGCGCGGCTCAGTCCTGGCGCATCGAGAGTGGTTCCTTTGGAATGAAATAAGAGCGCATTTGGCAGAGCATTGGCGCACTTTTTTTAGTGACTACGATGTCCTTATTTGCCCTGTCACACCCACCACCGCCATGCCCCATGATCAGGAGACGCCCTTCGGTCAACGGAAGATCTGGGTGAACGGTGAAGCGCGGCCGTATTTCGATAATGTGGTGTGGGCGGGAGTGGCAACGCTCTGCAACCTACCTTCGACGGCGGTGCCTTTGGGGCGGCATAGCAATGGGTTGCCGTTTGGTCTTCAGGTTGTGGGCCCCGAGTATGGTGATCGCACGACGATGGCTGTTGCGCGCTGGTTAGAGGAGGCTGGACACGTCACGACGCTGGCAGAGGGCTATCAATAAAAGCCATCAATAAAAGCCATCAACAAGAGACATCAACAAGAGCCGTCAATAAAAGGCGACTCACCTCGGTGTGCGGATGGCGCGGCTGGTAATGAAAAGCGACGCAGGTAAACTGCCTGTGGAGATCAAACAAACCATGGCGCGTTGAGTCACTCGATTCAGCGACTGGGGAGCACACCATGAACACGTCGACGAGCGATGCCCAGCAGGGCATGGGTGGATTTTTAGGTTGGATTGAGCGCAGCGGCAACAAACTGCCAGATCCTGTCTTTTTATTTTTCTGGCTGATTCTCGGTCTGGTTGCCATCTCGGTGTTGGCGGCAATGACCGGTGTTTCGGCCGCACACCCGACAAAAATTGATCCCGCAACAGGGACCAATCAAATCATCTCCGCCACGAGTCTCCTGTCCGCAGAGAACATCGCAAAGCTCTGGGTGGATATGCCCAAGACCTTCACGCACTTCCATCCTCTGGGTTATGTGCTCGTGGTGATGTTAGGCGCTGGCGTTGCCGAACGTGTGGGTCTGTTCGGTACGGCCATGCGAGCGGGCGTTCGCGACGTGCCCAATGCGCTTTTAACCCCGACGGTTGTTCTGGTTGGCATGCTGGGTAATCTCGCCGCTGATGCCGCCTACGTGGTTCTTATTCCGCTGGCCGGGATTATCTTTCATGCGGCAGGTCGACACCCCATCGCTGGGATAGCGGCTGCCTTTGCTGGTGTTTCAGGAGGCTTTTCAGCGAATCTACTCCCGGGTCAGCTAGATGCATTGTTATTTGGCATCACCGAGGCGAGCGTCGAAACGGTCTTTGGTGATTTCACCGCGAACATTGCAGGTAACTGGTTCTTTATCGCTGGAATGACCTTCGTATTCTTACCGGTCATTTGGTACGTCACCGACAAGATTATTGAGCCTCGCTTGGGCGCATTTGACCCAAGCCTCGCCTCTGCCGCAAGTGCTGATGATGAAAGTGACCGCGAGCTGACAGAGGAAGAGCGACGCGGGCTTCGCAATGCCGGTTGGGCGGTCCTTTTTGTCATTGGTTTATGGACCTGGTTCACCATCGGACCGGGAACACCGCTAATTGATGAGTCAGCCTCTGCAGAGGCGCAAATGGCGCCGTTTTATAAAAGCCTGGTTGCCGCATTCTTTATTCTCTTCCTGCTCGCGGGTTGGGCCTATGGCAAAGGCGCAGGCACCATCAATGACCATCGTGATCTGGTGAAAATGATGACAGGGGCGATGGAAGATCTGGCTTACTATCTGGTTCTGGCGTTTGCCGCGGCGCACTTTGTGGCCATGTTCTCGTGGTCCAATCTAGGCCTCATCTTGGCTGTTCATGGTGCCGACTTTCTAAGCTCGACGAATATGCCAGCGTGGGCGTTGCTAACATCCATCATTCTGGTGTCGTCGCTACTCAATTTATTTGTGGGCTCGGCGAGCGCCAAGTGGGCGCTGATTGCACCGGTGATGGTGCCGATGTTAATGCTTCTTGGTATTACACCCGAGATGGCGACCGCGGCTTATCGCGTTGGCGATGGCGCTACCAATATCATCACGCCGCTGATGGTCTACTTCCCGCTCATCCTGATTTTCTGCCAGCGGTGGCAGAGTAACTTTGGATTGGGAAGTCTTGCGGCCACCATGCTGCCTTATTCGGTAGGTCTCTTGGTATCGGGTCTTGCGATGACCATTGTATGGGTTGTTTTGGATTTGCCACTTGGGCCGGGTGCTTCGGTGTTTATGGAAATTCCGACAACCGTTCGATAAGGCCGTCACTCACCGCTTAGGCGGTTACGGGTAGCGGTGCCCACAGGTCTCTGATTTGACTGCCTGAGAAAACAGCAATTGTGGGGAACTGGAGGAACACGGCTTCACTTTGCGTGGGCCGCAAGAAAACAAAATCATCGACGTTAATCGATGCATTTTTGGGGGCGACCAGCATTTCCTGGTTGCTCGAACGACCAAAGAGACTGCTGTTTTTTAGGCCGCCTGGGTAAACGGGCTCCGCTTTCCAATAGCCCCCATGTAGAAACACGGTTTTTCCAGACTGTGGTTTACCCAGCGCTCGGTTGGCATATTCGAGGCCGGGTAAACGAACGCCTTTGCTTACCTTGATAGCCGGTGTGGCGATGAAGCACGCAGGTAAAAATGCTTTCAGTATCGGTAAATCGAAATCGCTGGGTTTGACGAGCGCCGACCCGGCCGCAATCTCATTAGCTAGCAGCGTATCGGAGTAGAGCCCAAACGTGGGGCTGC
>JAACDF010000243.1 GCA_009937065.1 Gammaproteobacteria bacterium
AAGAGTGCTACCACAGACGCGCCCATACCGAAGCCGTGAATCGCGTGCGCAGTTTTGGGGTCGCCGCCAAAGTAGAAGTAGAGGCTTCCAAGGCCGATGAGGCCAAGTGAGGCAACACAGAGCCCCATGATCGAACCACCGTAGAACGCGACAGAGAGTGCGCTGGAGGCACCTTCTTCATTGGCTGCGACTGCAGTTCGCACATTCGCCTTGGTAGCGGCATACATACCGAGCCAGCCTGCCAGGGCCGAAGATGACGCGCCAACAACAAACGACAAGGCTGTGTCATTGCTAAGGTCAGACAAAAGAATAAGTCCGAGCAATACGGCTGCGAAAGCGAATAAATAGGTGTATTCGCGTTTCATGAAAACCATGGCGCCCAAGTGAATTTGGTCGCCGATTTTCTGGACATCACCGTCCGGGATTTCCCGTCGTGACATGACCGTGTAAATAAAGAAAGCGATGGCTAGTCCGACCAATCCCAGAATTGGTGGCGCCAAGTAAAGTTGTTCTAACATCCAGTGTGTCTCCAAGTTTTTATTATGCGACCTCCCCCAGAGGGCGCTTGGTAAAACGGCAAGCGCGAACGAGTATCGAGTACCGTGGAGGAGAGGTCAAGGGATTTGCCCAGAGCCTCGTTGAAGACAGGATCTGTTAGAGAATTCATGATTTTTCAGGTTGCTGGGTCCACTCGTTACCCCCTTTCTTTATTGAACCCAAAAGCATGGTTCGGCTGTATTCTAGGGACGCATTTTGTTCTAACCGCGCTGATATCAACGCGCATCCAAGAAGAGGTTTTTGGTTGATGAAAATAAGGTCTGCCAGTGAGGTCGATGCGGCGCAAATAGCCGAGTTGAATGAGGTATTTGTCTCGGTTACCAGCCCGATGAATCAGCAGCGATTTCTCGAACTATTGAAACTTTGCAGCTACTGCCTTGTGGCCGACGACGGCAAGCGATTACTGGGCTTCGTTATCGCCATGCGAAACTCGGCCCCCTATGACAACGGAAATTACCAATGGTTTGAAGAACGCGTGCTGGACATGGTTTACGTCGACCGGATCGTACTGGCTTCTGATGCCCGCGGAAGTGGGCTGGGGCACCAGCTGTATGACCAACTTTCCAGACTGGCACTGGCTGATGGTTGTAAAGTCATGACTGCCGAGATGGACATCGAACCTCCCAATACACACTCGCTACATTTTCACAGTAAGCGAGGATTCATTGAAGAGGGGCAACGGGTATTGGAGGGTGGCAAACGCGTGTCGATGCAGTCATGCGATTTGCGGCGGTGCGATTCATAGTCACTGGGATTACCGTGTTAAATCTACATCCTAGTGACGCTTGCGTGCGGTCGAGTTCTGTCGGACGTGCTGTTGTTTTTGCGTATTATTGTCATTTTGTTCATCGCCCAATGATGGATTTCTCAATACCTCGCTAGGGCGCAACTGATAAGGCGCCCGCAGCACTGACCAATACGGCATAAGCAGTACAATCGTTGATCTACCTTTGAGTTCATGCGTACGAATCATTAATCAATCGTTAAGGATTCTGATCATGCGAAAGTTCGCGTTTCTTCTGGGCAGTTTCGTGGTGTTCGTCGCCGCTTTGTTTGTTAGCACGACCTCGGCCATTGAAGAGCCCACTTACTCTCTGGTTACTTCATGGGAGAGTCCCGACATTGAAATTCGTGACTATGATTCACGGATTCTCGCGACGACGCGCATGACCGAGGGCCAGAATTCAGGTTTTCGAGTGCTGGCCGGCTATATTTTTGGTGGTAACGAAAACGAGCAGGAAATAGCGATGACGGCACCTGTTCAGCGAACGATGCCAGGTGAGCAAGAAGCTGAGATGGCATTCGTTGTGCCACGCGCGTACTCAATGGAGGAGCTACCCACGCCTGACGACTCTCGTGTTGAATTTAGGGAAGAACCAGCTTACCGGGCCGCAGTCATTCGATTTAGCGGTTGGGTTAATGACAAGAAAGCCGAGCGATATTGGCAGACTCTGATTACGTTTTTGGAGGAACAGGGCATCCAACCTGTGGGTGATCCGACCCTAAACCAGTACAACCCGCCCTGGACACCGCCCTTCATGCGACGTAATGAGATCATTGTGGCAGTGGTTGCCAGTGAGGTAATTGCTCAATAGCCCTTGCTCGGGTCAAAGGCTCCGAGCAGGTTTTGTCCCGCGAGAAATCGGTCGAGGTTGGCTGACATCGCCCGCGCGACGAAACGCTCCAACGTGGGGGCTGAGGTGTGTGCCGTGATGTAGGCGTTTGGAGTATTCCAATAGGCATCTGAGTCGGGCAGAGGCTCGTTGCGAAAAACATCCAACACGGCTGCTCTGACAGAGCCGTCGGTCAATGCGCTCCGTAAAGCCACATCGTCGATTGCGTTACCCCGTCCGATATTAATCACGATGCTCTCGGGGCTGAGTCGCTGAATGGCGTCATGGTTTATAGCATTATCCGTTGCCGCTGTTTTTGGCAGAACGGAAACTACATAGTCCAGATTATCGAAAAAACGATGAACACCCGTTTTGAAACACGCCTCGAAGCCTTCGATGGAACGTCCGTCCGAGTTTAAGCCCCGGCATCGGATACCAAACTGTCTCGCGGAGGCCGCGATCGCGGTGCCTATGCTTCCCGTGCCTAGAATGCCCATGGTCTTACCGAGCACACCATCCTCACTCCGATCATCCCAAAAACTGGATGATGCTCGCTCCAGAATGCGACGCTCGAGAGCAAGTATCCAACCCATGACAAATTCTGACATGGATTGACCAAAAACATCCTTGAGTGGTGTCACAACGACCCCTTTAGGCACAATATCTGTCAGTGCATCGACACCTGCCCATGTGCTTTGTATCCATTGCAGGTTAGGGCAGACGGTGACCCATGGAGCCACGTGAGAGGGGCCACCAACGATTATCCGAACACTCGAATAATCGGTCGAATTTATGGGGCCTTGGAGCGCGTCTACGCGTGACACGGATAGCCGCTGATCCAATAGTTCGATGACCCGGACAGGCCACTCGTCATCACACTTTGCGACCAGCAGTACGTCAGTGGTCATCGGGTATCTCTCTTGTCGCGAATCTTGTCACGAATAATGCCATGTAAACCGCATGGGGCAATGCAAACCACGTCCGCGTTTGATAGCATGCCGCGCCTCCATGAGCAGCGGTCAGGGAATCCAGCGGCATTGCCCTCCCGTACAGCTCGAGCCAACCCAAGAAAGTACACGTCTATGGATACGATCCGCCAAGAATGGTTCTCCAATACCCGAAACGATATTTTGGCGGGCCTAGTGGTTGCGCTCGCCCTCATACCTGAGGCCATCGCATTTTCGATCATTGCAGGGGTTGATCCCAAGGTAGGGCTGTACGCCTCATTTTCTATCGCTGTCATTATCGCCTTCACGGGCGGTCGCCCCGGGATGATTTCGGCAGCCACAGGTGCTATGGCTCTTCTTATGGTCACACTGGTCAAAGAGCATGGTCTTCAGTACCTCTTTGCAGCAACGATTTTGACGGGCGTCCTGCAGATTCTCGCGGGGTGGATTCGCCTCGGTGAGCTCATGCGCTTTGTGTCACGTTCTGTAGTAACAGGGTTTGTGAATGCCCTCGCTATTTTGATTTTTATGGCTCAGCTACCCGAGTTGACCAACGTAACCTGGGAGGTTTATGCCATGACAGCAGCGGGGTTAGGCATTATTTATGGCTTACCTCGATTGACCACGGCTATTCCCTCTCCATTGATCACTATTGTCGTACTGACACTTGTGGCAATCACTCTGGATCTGGATATTCGAACGGTGGGCGATATGGGGGAGCTACCCGATAGTCTGCCCCAGTTCTTTGTGCCCGATGTGCCAATGACGTGGGAGACATTCACCGTTATTTTCCCCTACTCAGCCACTCTTATGGTGGTTGGCTTACTGGAGTCGCTGATGACGGCGACCATTGTCGACGACTTGACCGATACGTTGAGCAATAAGAACCGCGAATGCGTGGGGCAGGGCGTGGCAAACGTCGCTACCGGCTTTATTGGCGGCATGGCGGGGTGCGCCATGATCG
>JAACDF010000244.1 GCA_009937065.1 Gammaproteobacteria bacterium
ACACCTACCAGCAAAAATATGGTGCTCGCGACTATCGTGGGGGCGGTCGCTCCTCGGCACGCGAGACTGCCATGCGAGTGGCTGCGGGTGCCGTAGCAAAGAAGTGGTTGAAAGAGCGGTACGGTGTTTCGATCAGAGGATGCCTTAGTGCACTGGGCCCACTGCGGGTGTCGGATACAGATTGGGATTTCGTCGAGACAAACCCTTTCTTCTGTGGTGATGCGGCTTTGATACCCGAGCTTGAGGCCTATATGACGCAAATTCGGCGGGATGGTGATTCGATTGGTGCGAAGTTAGAGGTCGTTGCAGATGGGTTGCCACCCGGGTGGGGCGAGCCCATCTTTGATCGTCTCGACGCTGATATTGCATCTGCGATGATGGGTATCAATGCGGTGAAAGGGGTGGAGATCGGCGCCGGTTTCGCGGTCGTCAATCAGCGTGGCAGCGAGCATCGCGATGAGCTGACAGCGCAGGGCTTTCTCAGCAATAACGCCGGCGGTGTATTGGGAGGAATCTCCAGCGGTCAGCCCATCAAAGTGGGTTTAGCCCTCAAACCAACGTCGTCAATCCAAGTGCCGGGACAATCAATCGATATTGAGGGCAACGCGGCGGATGTCATTACAACTGGGCGACATGACCCCTGTGTGGGCTTGCGAGCGGTACCCATAGCTGAGGCAATGCTGGCGCTGGTGCTAATAGACCATGCGTTGCGCCATCGTGGCCAGAATGCGGATGTAGTATCGCCGACGCCTGTGATCTAGTTTTTGACGATGCTCAATCGGAGATACATAAAAGCGTTGCGCACAGCCACTTTGGGTCTGCTAGCGACATTCGCGCTCATGTGGGGTGCGGTTGATATCGTTGGTGTGTCCGGTGCGGCCCTGTGGGAGTATGTGTGGCTCAGTGTTCAAGGGGTCTTGGTAGTTATCGCTATCGCAGCGCCTTTTGCGGCACTCCTGCATTATCTTCGTCGGCGTCCCTAACGACGAGCCGATTCGATATCGATTTCAAGCGTCATTCGTTCTCCAATCCCATCGAGCCTTTCTCGGAGCTCATCGAGATCAAAATTAGCTGGAGCGTAGGTATCGAGATCAGCTACGAATAAGGGCTCTCCAGACCACGCGCCACTCTCTACGCGGGATGTGAAATGAAGAATATTAACGTCGAGTTGAGCGAGTTCGTGCGTAATTTCGTACACAATGCCCGGCCTATTCGGTCCAGTTAGAGCAAGGTGTAAGTTAGGCTCTATTTGAGGTTGTGAGACCGCTTCCGTTATGTGGATGGCAAGGTCGGTGTTCTCATCTGCCTCTACAGCGCCGTTGATGGCCTTAAATCCCTCGCTCGAGACATGAACCAAAATAGCGCCTGCGAAAGCGCCACCGAGTCGCGTCAACTCGCTTTGTTGCCAATCACCACCATGGCTTTTCACCAATTCCGCCAGTGTTTCGACCAAGCCTGTTCGGTCAGCGCCCGCAAATGTAATGACATATTGTTGCTGCATGGATCCCCTTGGCCGCGTGTAGCGGTTATCATCCGTCGTTACCGTGTATAGATGCCTTCTATACGCAGAAATCTTGATAGGAGTTGACTATGAAAAGAATAAGCTGGGTACTGCTCGCTCTGGTGTCCTCTTTGGCGTTCGCCGATGGTCACACAGCTTTAGACTGGGATGGCGCTTTGAACGGAGAACACCGCTCTGAGTCAAATCGTGCTCGGGACCAGTACCGGCATCCCCGTGAAACACTTGAATTTTTTGGTTTATCAGCAGAGATGACCGTCCTAGAGGTGTCACCTGGCGGGGGCTGGTATACAGAAGTACTCGCACCTTTGTTAAAAGACCACGGAAAACTTGTTGCGGGACATGGGTCGTCAAATGGAAGCGCCTATGGACGCCGGTCGCTTGGAGGTTTCCTACAAAAGCTAGGACGGGCGAATGATGTGTACTCTGAGGTTGATGTCAGGGTTATGTTGCCACCCGGCATGCCGGTTGATATGGAAGCCGGCTCGGTTGATATGGCACTGGTGTTTCGTAACGTTCACTCATGGCTCCGTGCCGGTACAGCTGAGGCGTCATTGGCGGATATTTACCGCGCGCTGAGGTCGGGCGGGACGCTCGGAATTGTTCAGCATCGAGGGACTGATGGAATTGATGTTGGGCAAATGAAGCGTACCGCTTATGTCCCAGAATCAAAGGTTATTGAAATGGCGGAAGCTGCGGGCTTTATTCTTGATGGGAAAAGCGAGATTAATGCGAACGCAAAAGATACTAAAGACTATGCGGGCGGCGTCTGGACCTTACCGCCGAGTTTTGGTGCAGGTGATGAGAATCGCGCCAAGTATGCTGCGATTGGCGAGAGCGATCGCATGACCTTACGCTTCAAAAAGCCGTAACGAAGGGAGTTGGCGCGTTCAGTGGAGTATCAGGTCGATGCGACAGGGCTGAAATGTCCTGAGCCTGTCATGATGCTTCACGCGGCCATCCGTAAAGCGTCAGAAGGAGATGTTGTTTGTCTAACGGCGACTGACCCCTCTACCCAGCGCGACGTAGCGAAATTTTGCGATTTTCTTGGACATGATCTGCTGGATCAGGAGCGGGATAAGGGGCGTTTCGTCTACCGCGTGAAGAAGGCGGGTTAGGGTATGAGTGAACTTCGCCTGGGTGAAACCTTGGTGACTGTTTTTGACCGTGTTTTTCGAGCGACGGATGACACCATTTTATGCGGCGGTGCAACAGAGCCTTTTTACGAGCCCGGATCCCCCTCAGTGATCCACTTTCGTGAGGACTACGACCGTAGTGCCTTACACGAAGTCGCGCATTGGTGTGTTGCAGGTGCAGGGCGGCGACGGCTTCCCGACTATGGCTACTGGTACGCGCCTGATGGGCGTAATCCTGATCAGCAGAGAGCGTTTTACAGTGTTGAAGTGAAACCCCAGGCGATCGAGGCCCTGTTTTGTGAAGCGTTGAATCTGCCCTTTGCTGTGAGTGTGGATAATCTGACGGTTGCCGCCGATTGCTCGGAAATTAAAGTTTTCGGGGCGGCGGTCAATCGACAGATAGCGCTGTTTCGCCTCCGAGGTTTGCCGCATAGGGCAAGGCGATTCGGCGTGGCGCTTACCATGCTAACCGCTGAGCACTAGGGCATATGGCCTTACCTAGGGTAGTCATCGACAGCGCGATATTGGTAACGCCGCGACTCTTGGCTCTGCCAGTGGAGCTGATCCCTATCGAGGGAACGCGTATCTGCTCTAACGACCTTCGCGGTGTACAGGCCTTGCTCACGCGGACCGTAACGCAGGTTGATTCCACTCTCTTGGAAGACAGTCAGATTCTCTTCGTTGGTACTGCCAGCGCCGGGACTGATCATATCGATACTCGCTACTTAGCTGAACAAGGGATATCTCTCGCAAGTGCAGCGGGATGCAATGCGGCTGCGGTAGCCGACTATGTCCTCGATGCCATCTATCACTGTGACCGACTGGAGTCCGTGATCAATGCCGCCACTGTGGGTCTCGTCGGATATGGCAGAGTAGGGCGCCATCTCGGAGCGCGTCTTACGAGCCTGGGCGCTAGTGTTAAGGTTTACGATCCATTTTTTGAAGCGAACGGGGAAGACATCCAGGTCTGCGACCTGTCTGAGGTGCTGGCCTGCTCCATCGTTTCACTTCACGCTGCGTTACATAGCGATCCGCTTCATGCGAGTTTCCAAATGATAGACCGCATCGCAACGACACACGTGATGCCGAATGCCTTATTTATTAACGCGGGTCGCGGCGGTCTGGTGACCGAAGAGGCGTTGCATCGTATGGCGGATAAGGGTGTCACGCTCGTGCTGGATACTTGGCCAGACGAGCCTCAGGTACCTCAGACTCTCCTATCCAAGGTGGCTGTTGCGACGCCGCATATTGCAGGGTACACGGGCACTGCTAAAACAAACGCCACCGACTTCCTTATTAACCCTTGTTTGCGCGCACTCGATTTAGAAAGTTCACTCGAGATGAATAATGCCAAGGAGACTGAACAGGTTTCCGTCGAGGTCCCGGCCGATTCGGATATTGGTGGATTGATGAAAGTCATGGAGGCGGTTAGCCGCGTAGTCCAAGATGACAGTGACTTTAGGCGGGCGTGGAGTAAGTCACCGACGCCAGACAACTTTGAAGCGCAGCGGACAAGCTATAGGCTACGAAGTCAGTACAGTGATCTGATTATTAGAGCGAACAGCACCAGCTCTGAGCTCCATCGGTTGCTGGGCGCGGCAGGTTTCGGTGGGGTAAGTTGATATTAGGAAGAGAATCCCAATATTAGGTTTAGGCAAAAAAATAGGACGAGCAGCATGACTGACAAAGACGATGCGTATTGGCGAGACAAGCTAACTCCGGAGGAATATCACGTTCTACGGCAGAAGGGCACTGAGCGCGCATTTACCGGTGAGTACTGGGATACGACAGAGACCGGTACCTATGCCTGTCGTGGCTGCGGTGAAACTCTCTTTGAATCTGACAGTAAATTTGATGCTGGTTGCGGCTGGCCAAGTTTTGATAAGCCGGCTGCGGCCAGTGTCATTGATGAAGAAAGGGATATCAGCCACGGGATGATTCGTACTGAGGTGCTCTGCCAAAACTGCGGGGGCCACTTGGGACACGTTTTCCCGGATGGACCTACCGAGACAGGGCTCAGGTACTGCATCAACAGCCTGTCGATAGATCTCAAAAAAGAAGGCTGAGTTAAGGCGCCAAGTGCTCAGTTATTGCGATACCCTCGCGCTGGCAGTATTCCGCAATGGCGGCAATATGCGAGGGACCAATTTCGCAACATCCGCCAATGATCTCGGCGCCAAGGGCCATCCAGTCTTTGACAAACTCAAGATACTCCGCGGGCCCCAGATCTTTTCGTTGAGATAATAGGTCTACCGTACTTCCGGGCACCAAAGCCTCTACGGAGGTAAAGCCATTCGCATACCCCCCAAATCGAACACCCGACTTG
This sequence comes from Gammaproteobacteria bacterium, assembly GCA_009937065.1. Classification (GTDB taxonomy): domain Bacteria; phylum Pseudomonadota; class Gammaproteobacteria; order Pseudomonadales; family Halieaceae; genus Luminiphilus. Next base: position 4,982 of record JAACDF010000244.1, read on the forward strand.
GCCACAATTTTCAGGCCTTCGGTGACCATTTCCGGAATGGAACAGTTAATCAACAGTGCATTGGGCGCAAAGGGCATAACGGCCTCAATCGCCTCCTCCAATGACTCTCCTGACCGTAAAAGACTTGCATCGCTGTCACTGACTGTGAACGCAACAGCGCCGACAACACCCTCATCTCGGATAGCCTTGGCACCTGCTGATGCCTCAGCAATGTTGCTCATGGTCTCCAGTAAGAAAGCGTTAACACGCTCTTTTTGAAGTTGAATAAGTTCCCGGTACTGGGGGTAGGCACTCTCGAAGTCGGGAGCGACTGTA
>JAACDF010000245.1 GCA_009937065.1 Gammaproteobacteria bacterium
ATAAAGTCCATATCGCGCTCTGCTTGCTGCATGGCACTTACACAGACTTGGGCCATGTCAGGTTGGAACTCGGCGAGCGACTCCAAGAACCGCCCCGCGGTAAACATGAACATGCCACTGTTCCAAACGTAATCTCCCGAGACAATATATCCCTCAGCTGTCCGTTGGTCCGGCTTTTCAACAAACTGTTCGAGGACAGAGACGTCAGCCGCGAGCGCTTCACCGCGCTTGATGTAGCCGTAGCCAGTCTCTGGACGTGATGGGACGAGGCCAAAGGTAACCAACTTGCCTTGCGCAGATGCGGACGATGCTTTTTCAATAGCGTCGACTAGCGCAGCAGGCTTACCGACGTAATGATCAGCTGGCAACACTAACAGGTTCACGTCAGGATCCGATGCCGCAAGCGCCGCGAGCGCAATGGCAGGCGCGGTATTTTTGCCTTCGGGTTCAAGGATAATCTGCGGAGAGGTTAAGCCCAATTGCCGCACCTGCTCCGCCACCAGAAATCGATGCTCTTCGTTGCACACAATAATCGGAGGGGTTTGCTCTACCCCTTCGATGCGTGTCAGCGTTTGCTGCAACATCGAGGTTTCACCGATTAAATTCAGGTATTGCTTCGGTCTTCCTTGACGCGAAACCGGCCACAGCCTGCTTCCGACACCGCCACATAATAGGACGGGGGTTATTTTTGCCATCTACATTATTCCCAACGCTCGCTGAAATGATGCCTCAATGTTCAAGCTACATGATCTAGCATCTGAACTACGAGCCTATTACAAGTTTGTGACGAAATGTTACAGCGAAGCACGTAAATACTGCTGTCTGCGTCTCACGCTTCAATTGTGACATCCTCCACTTCAGCCAAGGAAACCGAGTGCAACTCAGATCGCTCCAAGGTAACCTATGCCTATGAGTGATGATTTTGTATTTACCCCCAACAGTTCCTACGCCAAAGATGAGTTAGTCGCCTGCGGCATGGGTGATTTATTCGGCCCGGGCAACGCCAAGCTTCCGATTGATAATATGCTGATGCTCGATCGCATCACAGAGATCAATAGTGATGGTGGTAAAGCTGGAAAAGGCCTAATACTGGCCGAACTCGACATCCACAAGGACCTGTGGTTTTTCGACTGCCATTTCCCCGGTGACCCCGTGATGCCCGGGTGCCTTGGTCTAGATGCCATGTGGCAGCTGGTTGGATTTTTCCTCGGCTGGCGAGGCAACCCCGGCCGAGGACGTGCCCTGGGATCAGGCGAAGTCAAATTTACAGGCCAGATTCTTCCTTCCAGTAAATTGGTCACGTATAAGATTGAAATGAAGCGCGTCATTGAACGAAAGTTGGTGATGGGGATTGCCGACGGCTCCGTTTCGGTCGACGGCCGCGAGATCTACACCGCCACCGATTTGAGGGTGGGCTTGTTCCAATCTACGGATAATTTCTAATGACACAACGCGTCGTAGTGACAGGCTTGGGCATTGTCTCGAGCCTTGGCAACAGTGCGAGTGAAGTCACCGACTCACTCAGAAATGGAAAGTCAGGCATCACCTATAACGCCGCCCAAGAAGAAATTGGGATGCGATCTTGGGTGTCGGGTAAGCCCAACATTGACTTATCGGAACACATTGATCGAAAGCAATGGCGCTTTATGGGAGATGCGGCTGGTTACGCATTTCTCAGCATGGAACAAGCCATAGCTGACTCCGGATTGACGCCCGAGCAGGTGTCCAATGTTCGTACCGGTATCATCGCCGGCTCAGGTGGCGCCTCATCGGCAAGCCAAGTTGAAGCCGCCGATATTCTTCGCGAGCGTGGCTTACGTCGCGTTGGCCCTTACCGGGTCACGCAGACCATGGGAAGTACCGTGTCCGCCTGTCTGGCAACGCCTTTCCAAATCAAAGGGGTTAACTACTCAATCTCATCGGCCTGCTCAACCAGCGCACACTGTATCGGTAATGCGATGGAGCAGATTCAGCTCGGCAAGCAGGATGTTGTCTTCGCGGGCGGTGGTGAAGAACTTGATTGGTCATTGAGCTGTCTCTTTGACGCCATGGGCGCGCTATCTACCAAATACAACGAAAGCCCTGATCGTGCTTCGCGCGCCTATGACGCAGATCGTGATGGATTTGTCATCGCAGGTGGCGGTGGCATGCTGGTTCTAGAATCACTGGAACACGCGCAGGCTAGAGGCGCTAAAATCTACGCCGAACTCGTGGGTTACGGCGCAACGTCTGACGGCCACGATATGGTGGCTCCCTCTGGAGAGGGCGCAGTGCGATGTATGCAGCAAGCCATGGCTACCGTCGACGGTGATATAGACTACATTAATGCACACGGCACCAGCACTCCCGCAGGAGACATTCAGGAACTCAAAGCGGTTAGAGCAGTCTTCGGAGATAATACGCCCGCGATTGCCTCGACAAAGTCGCTGTCGGGGCACTCACTTGGTGCGGCGGGCGTGCAAGAGGCGATCTACTCGCTCCTCATGATGGAGAACAACTTCATAGCAGCCTCGGCAAACGTTGAGAGTTTGGATGAGGGCGCTGATGGCATGGATGTCGTGCAACAAGCGCGTGCCGGTGTGCACCTCGACCGGGTTATGTCGAATAGCTTCGGGTTTGGTGGCACCAATGCCACACTGGTTTTCCAGCGCTTCGACGGATAGAGACGCTTAGTGATCGTGAGCGCCGCAAGCCAGTAGCGCTCACCTCTTTCTCCTTTACACCTCGCCTTTAAGGACCTTTACAAAGTTACAGGGCCGGTGCGTTTCATCAAGTTGGTCTTTGATCAGCCCATTCCATGCGGTCCGGCAGGCACCCGTCGATCCTGGCATACAAAAAATCGCCGTACGGTTGGCAAGGCCTGCAATGGCTCTCGACTGCACCGTGGACGAGCCTATCTCATCGAAGCTCAGGGCACGAAAAACCTCACCAAACCCTTCGATCGTCTTGTCGAACAGCGGTAACACAGCCTCAGGCGTTGAGTCGCGGCCCGAAAAGCCCGTGCCGCCAGTAACCAAAACAGCGTGAACTGCGGTGTCGGCAATCCAAGAGGAAAGACGCGCACGAATCTGATAGATGTCGTCAATGACAATAGCGCGATCAGCCAACTGATGCCCCGAGTCCAATAGTGACTCTTCTAGAAACTGGCCCGACGTATCTGTCTCGTGTGTACGAGTATCACTGACCGTCAGAACCGCAATATTCAATCCTTCGCTCATGGCTTTTCAATGACTCCCTCTCCCTCAACGTATAACTCCAGATACCGCGTAACCGCACGGTCGATGAAGCTTCGCCAAGGCAATTGCTGAATACCAAACTCTCTTCTGATCTTACTGCAATCCAGGGTGTGGTTACGCACCGGATGTGCTTCGTCAGTCACATCTTCCAGTAGCGCCCTCGCTTTGACGAAGGGCTCATATTGCGACGCACAGGCCATAGCAGCTTCCGCAAAGTCGTGATAACCGGTCTCACCCAAGCTGCAGTAATGAAAAACTCCATGACGGTCGGCACCTGTGCTCATCTGATCCAAGATGCCCATGCATACACGAGCCACCTCAGCTACGTGAACTGGGTTACCTTGTAGCCGGTCAGACACCTGCACTGTTTGACCGCGCCGAAGCGCATCAAGCGCGGTACATAAGGCATTGGGACGGCGACCGGCAAATAACCGGCCTAATCGAAGGATAAACACATCATCCAATTGCGATGTGAGGGTTTCTTCAATATCAAGCAGCACCCGCCCCAAACCTGAGGTGACATCAGGTGTGTCACTCTCGAGATACGGTCGTGTCATCTGTCCTGAAAAAACAAAGGCACTCGATAAGTAAAAGTAACTCGCGCCGATTCGCTCACAGGCCTCGGCTAACCAGGCGGTTCGCTGCACCTCGCGCTGACCAATACGGTCTGAAGAATCGATTTGGGTAACAATGCGGGTATCGAGAACGATATCGGGTGCCGCATCCCGCACTACACGGCGGACTTTCCGCTCCCGACCCCAGCGAGTTCTATCGACACTAATGCCTATAAGCTCATGCCGTCTGAGCGGATTTGCAAACGCACTGATGGAGTAGCCTATCGGCGTATCATTCCCCAAAACCAGTACACGCATGGAATGCTGCTACCTCTTACCTAAGGATGCATGCCCACAGGGCATTCGTTAAAACGGGATATCATCCTCAGGGAAATCAGCCGGCTGCGATGTCGGTGCCGGCGCCGAGTAGTTGTCGGCGGGTGCCGCTTGTGCCATCGGCGCTGGTGACGGTGCATAACCCCCACCGTCCTGGCTCATATTCCGGCTATCCAGCATCTGCATTTCGTTCGCCACAATTTCAGTCGTGTAACGATCCTGACCAGACTGGTCCTGCCATTTTCGGGTTCGCAATGAGCCCTCGACATACACTTTGGAACCCTTGCGCAAGTACTCCGAAGCAATCTCCGCTAAGCGATTAAAGAAGACCACACGGTGCCATTCAGTTCGCTCTTGCATCTGCCCGGTATTTTTATCCTTCCACGACTCGGAGGTCGCGATGCTGATATTGGTTACACCACCACCGGACGGAAGCACGCGATGCTCAGGCTCATTGCCCAAGTTACCCACCAAAATCACCTTGTTAATGCCTCGCGTAGCCATGCTTTTTCTCCTCTATCGCCTTCCGCACTCCGACTCACATAACCTATGACGTCGCATCGAGCGCAAGGCTTTCATTTACTTTGAGTCACTATACCAACCCCACTGGATTACGGGGAGATCCATTGCGCTCTTTATGCAACTTATACGACTTTAACGCTATCAGGTGACGCCAAATGCGACACCCCCAGCACGGCTGCCCAGAGTAATGTCAGTGCCGACATACCCAACCAGACACCCATCCCACCGGCTTGCTCAAGCAGAGCCCCGCCGAGAATGCCGCCAAAAAAGACACCAATGAATTGCGAGGAAGCGAAAACCCCCATGGCGGTTCCGCGTGAGGCAGCAGGCGCATAGATGGAGGCCAGTGAAGGCAACATAGCTTCCAATGCCGTAAAACCAGTAAAGAAAAGTAGAAGCCCCAGCAAGGTGCCCATAAACCCACCGAGCGACATGGCAATCAGTCCGGAGAGCAATACGGAGAGACTCAAGAGTAAGGTGCGAGTGGGCGCGCTTAGATATCTGCGTCCCCGAACGAGAAAATAGATACCGGGCACCGATAAGACCAACGCGCCAAGGTAGGCAAGCGCATGGCGCTCGCGCGCAATACCTGCCTCTCCTTCAAGCCCTGAGGGCACGACAACAAACACAGCCATCAATAAAAAATGAAGAAAAAAGATGCTGATATACATCGTATTTAGCGACTTGATCGACAGGACCTCGGTCAGACGAGAGCGCTGAAAACCTGAGGCTTGATCGCGCGCTTGAGCGGCCTGGCGGTCCGGTTTCGGCAACAGGCCAACAACCAGTATTCCTGCCAGCGCCAACCCTGCCGTCACCGCAAAGACCGCCTGTAAACCACCAAAGTTGGCAAAGGTGGGGCCTAGGACCAGCGCTAGACCGAAAGCAATCGCAATACTTCCGCCGATAATGGCACTAGCCTTCGCACGTTGCTCAACACGCGTGTAATCCGCCACGAGAGCCATGGTGGCAGAGGCGATGGCACCCGCACCCTGGAGAAAACGACCTGCAATCACCCCCCAGATCGAGGATGAGTAAGCTGCGACCAAGCTCCCCGCTAACAACAGGCAAAGGCCAAAGACGATGACCCAGCGTCGGTCGATTCGATCTGACAACCACCCCATGGGTATTTGTAAGGTTGCCTGCGTCAGGCCATAGGCACCCACCGCCAGTCCGAGCAAGAAGGGAGTGGCACCTGTCATATCCGAGCTATAAATGGCGATAAGCGGAAGCACCATAAACAAGCCCAGCATGCGCACTACGTAGAGCGTAGCGAGCATGGAGACCGCACGGGTTTCACTTGAGGTAAAGGACGTCACGTACATCGACTCTAGGGTAAAAACGTAGATTATCACGATCGCGACAAATCTCGGTGATCGCAGTCTATGGCGATGGTATAGGCGTATAATCTGGTGTTTTGGCCTCTTAATAATCCACGGATACAGAATCTGCAGTATGGATACCATTCAGGTACGCGGCGCGCGCACGCACAACCTCAAAAATATCGATCTCGACATACCCCGCGATAAGCTGGTGGTGATTACGGGTCTTTCAGGGTCCGGCAAATCCTCCCTTGCCTTTGACACCCTTTATGCCGAGGGCCAAAGACGCTACGTAGAGTCGCTGTCGACGTACGCTCGTCAATTCTTATCCATGATGGAGAAGCCGGACATCGATCATATTGAAGGCTTATCCCCTGCTATCTCGATCGAGCAAAAGTCGACGTCGCACAACCCTAGATCGACTGTAGGCACCATTACTGAGATCTACGACTACCTGCGCCTATTGTTCGCACGCGTAGGAGATCCGCGCTGCCCAACGCATGATATTACGCTTAAAGCTCAGACTATCAGCCAGATGGTCGATACCGTTATGACAATGCCTGAAGGCGATCGACTGATGCTATTGGCGCCCCTAGTGAGAGATCGAAAAGGCGAGCACTTACATGTGTTTGAGCAAGCCAGAGCCGCGGGATTTATCCGGGTTCGTGTCGATGGCATCGTCTGTGATCTTGACGACGTCCCCGAGCTAGACAAAAAGAAAAAACACCGTATTGATGTAGTGGTCGATCGGTTCAAGATTCGCGATGACCTAGCATTGAGGTTAGCTGAATCCTTTGAGACAGCGCTCGAGCTCACTGACGGAATCGCTAGCGTCTGTCCTATGGATGGCGATGGGAAAGAGACTTTGTTTTCTGCACGGTACTCCTGTCCGCAGTGTGGTCATTCTATCGATGAACTCGAGCCCAAACTGTTCTCATTCAACAACCCCGCGGGGGCCTGCGATAGCTGCGATGGCTTGGGCGTGACTCAATATTTCGATGAGGCGCGTGTCGTAGCTCATCCTGAAGCGAGCCTTGCGGCAGGAGCGATCCGCGGCTGGGACCGGCGGAATGTCTACTACTTCCACCTGCTAACCTCGCTGGCAAAGCACTACGGCTTCGACATCGACAAGCCGTACGAGGACCTCGACCCTGAGCACAAGGCGATCCTGTTACACGGTAGCGGCGGCGAAGAATTGGAGTTCGCGTACATCAATGACCGCGGCAGTGTGTTCAAGCGTCGTCATGCATTTGAAGGCATTCTCCCAAATATGGAGCGACGGTATCGCGATACCGAGTCGTCGGGTGTACGCGAAGAGCTCTCAAAATACGTTTCTACCGCACCCTGCCACAGCTGTGGCGGCACCCGCTTGTGTGCCGACGCGCGCAGTGTTTACGTTGATGGAAGAACGCTTCCAAGTATTACCCAATTACCGGTCGGTGAGGCGCACGCCTACTTCGAAGCGCTCGAAATGGAAGGTCGGCAGGGTGAAATTGCCGACAAAATACTTAAAGAGCTGCGCGCCCGCTACCAATTTCTAGTGGATGTGGGATTGAACTACCTGTCTCTCAATCGGAGCGCCGAGACATTGTCTGGCGGGGAGGCACAACGCATCCGCCTGGCCTCGCAAATTGGAGCAGGGCTCGTTGGTGTGATGTATATCCTCGATGAACCCTCGATTGGCCTTCACCAGCGTGATAACGAGCGGTTACTTCGCACTCTCAGGCATCTGCGCGATATTGGAAATACCGTGCTCGTTGTCGAGCACGATGAAGATGCGATTCGAGCGGCAGACCATGTGATCGATATCGGACCTGGTGCTGGAGTTCACGGTGGAACAGTCGTCGCTGAGGGTCCCATGCAAGCCATCATGACGGCAGAAAACTCATTGACCGGTGACTACCTTTCAGGTCGGAAGGCCATTGCTGTCCCCAAAAAGCGACGCAG
>JAACDF010000246.1 GCA_009937065.1 Gammaproteobacteria bacterium
ATAGGATGACGCTGAGTCGTCTGACGTCATCATCGTATCGGTCTGCTAGGAACTGAGGCAGCGTCGTAAAGCCACCGCGTAGGTATCGCGGCAAGAAGAAAAAGGCCATGGCCACGGTTGCGATAGCAGCTGTCACTTCCCATGCCATTGAGCTCATGTTGTAGCCATAGGCTGAGCCATTGAGACCGATGAGTTGCTCGGCAGACAGGTTGGTCAGTAGCAGAGAGCCTGCAATGAATGGCGCACTTAAGCCTCGCCCAGCAAGAAAGTAGCCCTCGGAGTCTGATGCCGAGCTTCTGGACTTTTGATACGAGACCCAGCCGACCATGCTCATGAAAAGGACACAGGTCAGAGCCACATTGATTAACTCAGTCGCGCTCACGGGACATCCTTTTACAGTGGACCCTGAGGATAAGTACTCACCGAGACGCCTTCAATAGGCGCTGGCGTTTTGGAGTGTTACTCTCGGCGAACACGACGTTTTTATTCCTGTCTCAGCGATCATTATCATGCCCGTCGAAACACTCCAGTTATCCGTTTTTGTGCTTATCACTGCCACCATTGGCTGGTTAACCTACCGCAAAGTAAGTTCAGACCTTGCCGCACAAGGGGGGTTGGGCACCGCACGAGAAGAGGTGTTTCTTGCCGGCAAAGGTCTCAGCTGGGTTGTCGTAGCCGGCTCTATCACACTGACCAATCTGAGTACTGACCAGCTGGTCGGCATGAACGGCAATCAGATGGTGCTACTCGCATGGTGGGAATTGGCAGCCGTGGTAGGGCTAGTCATTTTGGGTAAAGTTATCTTGCCCGTTTACTACCGTTACAACTGTACGACGACGACCGAGCTTCTTGAAAAGCGCTACGGCGATCGCCGAATTCGCGCGTTGATTGGCTTGTTATTTTTGCTGGGGAATCTGTTCATTTTTATCCCTGCGATGCTCTATGGCGGCTCCTTGTTCATTCAAACCATGTTTAACGTCGATATTCCGCTGTTATGGATTGCCATTGCCTTTGCCCTGGTGGGCTCTGCGTATGCCGTGCTCGGCGGGCTGCGCGCCGTGGCTGTTTCTGATGCCTACAGCGGTGTGTTGCTCTTAACACTGGGCGTTGTTGTTGTGCTGCTGTCCCTATCGGCCATCGACTTTGATTTCTCGGGCATCCCTGCTGAGCGACTGACCTTGATAGGCGATAACAACTCCCCGATTCCTTGGCATACATTGCTAACAGGCATGGTCTTCATTCAGATTTTCTACTGGGGGACCAATCAGACTATCACACAGCGGGCCATGGCCTCACCCACGGTAGAAGAGGGACAAAAGGGTGTTCTCGCTGCTGCTGCCATTCGTCTCGTTATCATTCCTCCGCTCGTGGTCGTACCGGGCCTTGTCTCCTACAAGCTGTATGGCGATATCGGAGATGCCGCTTTTGGAACAATTGTTGGCGATGTATTGCCTTTATGGCTATCTGGCGCCTTTGCGGCGGCCATCGCGGCGGCTGTACTGACCAGTGTTAACAGTGTCTTGAATTCATCGACTACACTGTGGGTGTGCGATATCCACGAGCCCTTCATCAACGCCTCGGCTGATCTCAAACGCCTGAATCTTGTTATTACGCTCGTGTTCGTCGTAATCGGGTTGGCGATGGTTCCCGTCTACGCCACGGCAGACAGCATTATTAACTTGGTGCAGGAGCTTTATGGGCTCCTAAGCATGCCCATACTATCGGCCTTTATTGTTGGCCTCCTGTTTAGAGGCGTTGCGGCCGGTGCCGCTATTATTGCGGTGGTGCTTGGTGTTTTTCTCTACGGATTCTTCTCATTCGTTTGGGCGCCGCTTCACTACATCCATATGATGTTTTTCACTGTTATTTTATGTGTGCTCGCGGCACTCATCGTGAGTCGACTCGTTTTCGGAACCCGGCCGATATTCGACCCGGTCATTCGCGTTAGCTAATCGTTATGCCTCGGGCTTTAAGCCGCAATTAGACCGCCTTGAGGTGGTAAATCAGCAACGACTCGGGCTGAAGAATGGGGAGTGACAACCCCACAGACATTAGCCAGTCACCGCTCCAATGCGTGCCTGTCAGTGCCTCTTTGTGGTTTGTTTGCAGGGGACGCAAATCGTCTGGCCAAACCAGCTTTAATTCGTAGTGGCGGTGGGCGTCCAGCCCGATAAATCGGTACCGGTTGGGGAACGGTGTTGACGGCGTTTCTAACATCACAAGCGCAGCCAGTGCTTCCGAATGATCGGGTGCGAGAATCATCCAGGCCTGTTCGCCTGCAGGTCGATCTACAACCTGATAGCTACCCCCGTGAATGAGCTTACGGTGATGTTTGTGAAGCGCAATGGCCTGGGACAGCACCTGATGATCGGCGTCGGATAATTGCCGAACGTCGGTTTCCACACCCATGTGGCCCCAAAACGCGACGCCCGCTCTGAACGCCATGCTGTGTTGGCGACCTGTAATATGACAGGGGCTGGGTCCAACATGTGAGCCCATGAGTTCAGGTGGGAATAGGTTTTGAAAGCCTCGCTGGACTCGAAGCCGATCGAGGGCATCGTTAGTATCGGAGGGCCACACCCGCGAGGTGTACTCGAGTATGCCGAGATCGGCGCGGCCGCCGCCCGATGCGCAATTTTCGATGCTGACTTCCGGAAAGGCTTTTTTGAGTCGGTGTAGAAGTTGGTAGAGCGCCCGCGTTTGCTGGTGCGGCGCGTGTCGGCCCTCCCCATTTCCGGCCTGATGTATGTCCCGGTTCATATCCCACTTGATATACGCGATGGGATGCGCTGATAGGAGCGAGCTGATCGCATCGAAAAGATACGAGACAACGGGCGGCTGCGAGAGGTCGAGAACCAGCTGCTGTCGAGCTTCATTGAGCGGTACTCCCTGATGGTGCAGTACCCAGTCGGGATGAGTCTCATAGAGCTTGCTTTTTTGGCTGACCATCTCAGGCTCGATCCAAAGACCAAACTCCATGCCCTTCTCGTGGCAAGCCTCAATGATGGGTGTCAGTCCGTTTGGAAATTTTTTCGGGTCCACTGCCCAGTCACCCAGCGCACGACGATCATCGGTGCGCCCAAAGAACCAGCCGTCATCGAGCACGAAACGCTCAATCCCCAGCGTTGCTGCCTGATCCACCAATGCCAGCACCGAGGGCTCATCGACACCAAAATAGAGAGCCTCCCAGGTATTCAACTGCACGGGACGTCTTGTGCAGGCAGGGCTTTGCTTAGCTAGAAATTCGCGTCGGATTACCTGATGCCATTGGCGCGTCAGCCCGTTTTGCCCCTGACTGCTCTGGCAGAGGTAAAGCGGAGGACTTGTGTACTGCGCGCCAGGTTCAAGTTCTAGCTCTCCGGGTCTTAACAACTCCCCGGCCTGAAGTATTTGCCGCCCGTCCGCTAGCGACTCGACCCGCATCTGATGATTACCACTCCACCCTAGATGTATTCCGAGCGCACTACCATGGGTTGCGCTCGTCGTTTTCTCGAAGAGAGTGAGGGTTGGGTTTATGTGATGCGATGAGCGCCCCGTCCAGTTCTCTCGAACGTAGGCTGAGCGGGTAATGGCGTGGCGTTGTGTTTGGAATTCATACGCCCATCTGCCGGTGACTTCCTCTAACTCGGTTAGGTAATCGGGCAGCGGCAGTGTCGCCGTGCAGTTGTCGATAAATAAGGTCGCCTGATCACTGAGGTTGCCGACGGTTACCCAGAGACACAGTACTGATTCATCGGGGTCGAGCTTGAGCTGATGTGTCACTTCTACATCTGAGACTGCGCATCGGCTGGTGAGCTCTAGATTGAACTGAGATGCGTTGGCCTGAGCCATCAGGGGTGAGAGACTCCACTGCGTTGCGCTTCGATGTACCTCGAGCCCCAAGTGCCCCAAAAAGCTCTCGCCTATGGTCGGGGTTAGACTGATTGTGGGTTCGATCGGTAAGGACGCCGGCGCTTCGTGTCGATCGAGCTGGTTGAGCATCGACACATTGACCGTCATGAGGCGATTACCAAAGTAGCTGAGCACAGGTTGGTTGTGACGACAGTCGACAACCACAGATGTGGAGTCGTTGTGTAGATGGTAAAAGTCGCGGATGTTCTGGCTCACGTGTATCTCAAACGTTTTAGTTGTGTTGTTGTTCGGTTCCTCGGTTGTGTGTTTAGAGTACCTTGGCTGGGTTGGAGTTACACTGCTGGCGTAGGGCACGATACGCACACACAGCTGGGCCGCACTGGGCTAGATAGTTTTCCCTCATACGGAGACCGTACAAGTTGCAGAGTAAGGAGAGGACACAGCAAGGATGAGACTGACCTCGCAGGCATTGTTCCCCGTTCTTTTTACCTGCCTTCTGGCGACCTCTCCACTGGTTCAGGCCGCTGTTGGTGCGCCGGCATGTGGTGCTAACGAAACTACAATAAGTGATGTCAGGTCAGATCAATGGCAGGGCTTCTGGCTGGGTCAGTCGCTGGGTAACTGGACGGGCCTCGTGACAGAGATGGATAAGATTGGGGGTGACGGTGATCACGGCCGTTTTTACACCCGAAAAGACTGGGGTAAGCCTGATCAGCCGGCCATTTGGAGTGAAACGCCCAGCGATATTTCGAGCGATATCGACTTTGTGCTTCGTGGCCCCAATGAGATTTGGGGGGCAGATGACGATACGGATATTGAGTACATGTATTTGTGGACTGTGTATCATCAGCAGATTGCGAAACTAACACCGATACAGATACGTGAAGCCTGGGTTCGACATATTTATGACGAGTCGCAACCCACGCCCTACGGCAAGGACCAATTCGGTTATCAGAACTTCCTTTGGGTATCTAACCAGCGCGCGCATACGCTCATGTTAGAGGGGTACTCACCGCCGGAAACAGCCCATCCAGACAACAATCCGCACGGCGACATGATCGATGCTCAGCTGACGACTGAGATATTTGGCTTGCTGGCACCCGGTGTACCCCATGTCGCTCTGGACATTGCTCATTACCCTATTCGCACCGCGGGGTATGGGGACGCGGTTCTTGTCTCTGAATTCTACGTCGTTATGCATGCCCTAGCTGCCATGGAGCCCCGCGGTCAACTGTCATCTGAACGTATTAACCGCATTGCCATCGCCGCTAGGCAGTATCTGCCAGATGGCTCTGTGCCAGCGGCTATGTTCGATTTCGTGAAACGCCAGCATGCGGCTGGCCTCCCTTGGGAAGCGACGCGCGATGCGATTTATCAGCGCTACCAAGTTGAACAGCGAGATGGTTACGATGTCACTTCACGAGGACTTTATTGCAATGGCTGTTTTGCCTCTGGGATCAATTTTGCTGCCAGTTTGGTGTCGCTCTTTTATGGCGAAGGTGATCTTAAAGAGACCCTGAAAATAGCGGTTTTGGCAGGCTGGGATGCCGATAACCCTGCGGCTACCTGGGGTGGTTTTCTAGGCTATACCCTAGGCCGACAGACGATAGAAGATCAGTTTGGACGATCTTTATCGGACCAATTCAATATTCATCGGACGCGTCGAGGGTTCCCCAACGACGGTATCGATTCTTTCTGCAATATGGCGAAAATGGGGATTGAGGTCTCACAACGAGTGAAGGCCAGCTATCACGCTGATTATCAAGCAAAGGCAGTTAAGTGAGGATGTATGTTTAAGGGCGCGATTCGGTACATCGTTTTTGTCATTGGATGCATGCTAGCGCCCTATGGCGTTGTGGCAGAGACACTGGATTCTGAGACCACACAGATCGTCATGCTAGGCACTGGGACGCCAAATCCCTTCCCCGACCGGTCTGGCCCTTCGGTTGCCATCGTTGTGAACGACGAGCCCTATTTGATTGATTTCGGCCCAGGTGTTGTGCGGCAAGCCTCAGCCATGTCGCCCGAGTACGGTGGTTCTGTGAAGGGTCTTGCTGTTGAGAATATTAAGCATGCGTTCCTAACCCATCTCCACTCGGATCACACTGTAGGTCTGCCAGATCTCATTTTGACGGCTTGGACTGTGGGTCGTGACGAACCGCTGAAACTGTTTGGTCCTGAGGGTACCAAACACATGGCCGACAAAGTGCTTGAGGCCTATGAGGAGGATATTCGCTATCGGCTCTACAGTGAGCAGCCTGCCAACAACGAGGGCTGGCGCGTTGAGACCCACGAGATCAGAGAAACAGGGTTTGTTTTTGAGGATCACAATGTGAAGGTGGAGGCTTTTCGAGTGCCACATGGTAGCTGGCCAGAGGCATGGGGTTATCGATTCACAACACCTGACACGGTCATTGTGATTTCTGGTGACACCGCGCCGTCCGATGTCTTGAAGCAGTATTCACAAGGTGCCGATGTGCTCATTCATGAGGTGTACAGCGAAGAGGGTTTTGCAAAGAAGGAGCCTCAGTGGCAGAAATACCACGCGAAGAATCACACCTCGACCTCGGAGCTTGGACGTTTGGCGTCAGAGGTGAAACCGAAGTTGCTTATTTTGTATCACCAGCTGCTCTGGGGTTCGACTCACGAGACGCTCATCGATGAGGTGAAAAGCGAATTTAGCGGAACCGTTGTTTCGGCACGTGACCTCGATGTTTTCTAGTGTCGGCCCTCGGCCTCTCAATGAACTGATCACAGTCGCTATTAATGGAGCCTCTATTGAATTGTCGGGTGCTACCGTTGATAGTCCAGTACAAATAACTCGATAACGCCAAGGGGGACCATGGCATGACACGTATTTCTCATTTGGGTGCGGCCTCATTGCTCGCTGTGTTGCTAACTGGATGCTCAACCGACGATGGGCCGGAGCAGGGAGCGGCTGCCACGGTCGCGGATTCGCATGAGACCTACACGGCAGCGCAATTTTTCCAGACCACAAGCTATCGCATGGGCGGTGCTGGGCCCTATGCTTTCTCAGCCTCGAATGGTGATCTGTTGGTGAGTTCCGATGAGACTGGTGTCTATAACGCCTATCGACTGGATGTCACCTCGGGGCAGATGACAGCGCTAACGGAATCTGACGACCGCGGTGTTTATGCGGACTCGTGGTTTCCCGAGGACGATCGGTTCATTTATCAGCAGGACGGTAATGGCGACGAGCTGACCCACGTTTTCGTCATGACACCTGAGGGTGAGGCGACCGATCTTACACCGGGCGAAGGTCACAAGGCAGGTTTTGCTGGCTGGTCCTCGGATGGAAAGAGCTTTTATGTATTTAGCAATGAGCGTGACGGTGCTGCTTTCGATATGTACCGATACAGCGCCGCTGACTACTCCCGCGAGGTTCTTTACGAGAACAGCGAGGGTCTTGATTTGGGTTCGATCAGTTCGGACGGTCGGTGGGTAGTTTATGCTCGCAATAACAGTAATGCCGACAGCGACCTATTCTTGATCGATGTGACGGCTGATGAGCTGGAGCTTGTCAATATCACGCCGCACGAGGGTGATATCGAGTACTCGGCAATGGGCTTCACACCGGATAACAGCCAGCTCATTTATTCCACCAACGAGTTTGGCGAATTCAGTCAGGCCTGGACGATGTCCTTGGAGACGGGTGAGCGCGAGGTGCTCGTCGCGGACGACTGGGACGTGATGTATGTCGGCTACTCCCCGAGTGGACGATACCGTGTCAGTGGCGTGAACAACGACGCGAGTACGGATGTCACCTTGATCGACTTGGCGACGGGCGATGCCGTGGTGCTGAAAAATGTCCCCGATGGTGATCTTTCTCAAGTCCGGTTTAACCGCGACGAAACTGCGATTGCCTTCGGTTTAAACCGCGACACCGCACCTTATGATTTGTACCACATGCCCTTAGGTGGCGATGCGATGCAACTGACCAAGGCGTTGAATCCAGCGATCAATAGCGATTACATGGTCGAGGGAGAGGTTGTTCGTTTCGGAAGCTACGACGGGCTGCAAGTCCCGGGTATTTTGTATAAACCTCGCGAAGCCTCGGCAGACAAACCGGTACCCGCTATGGTGTGGGTTCACGGTGGCCCTGGTGGTCAAAGCCGAAAGGGTTATTCCGCAACCATTCAGCATCTGGTCAATCATGGCTATGCGGTCTATCAGATCAATAACCGTGGCTCTAGCGGCTATGGAAAGACCTTCTACCACCTCGACGATCTGAAGCACGGTGAGGCGGACCTCGGAGACGTGGTTGCATCACGAGCCTTCTTGGCCTCTTACGATTGGATTGACGGTGAGCGCGTAGGCATCATCGGCGGATCGTACGGTGGCTACATGGTGGCGGCCGCCTTGGCGTTTGAGCCAGAAGCGTTCGAAGTTGGTGTGAACATCTTTGGTGTCACTAACTGGCTGAGAACGCTGGAGTCGATTCCACCGTGGTGGGGCGCCTTTAGAACCTCGCTCTATGCCGAGCTCGGTGACCCCGCAACCGACACAGATCGTTTGACCGCTATTTCGCCGTTATTCCATGCGGAGAATATTGTTAAACCACTGCTGGTTGTGCAGGGAGCGAACGACCCGCGTGTCCTGCAGGTTGAGAGTGATGAGCTGGTCGATGAGGTGCGCGCAAATGATGTGCCTGTTGATTACGTGCTGTTTGAGGACGAGGGGCACGGGTTCAGAAAGCGGGTAAACCGAGTTTCGGCCTCGGAGGCATACCTTCAGTTTTTGAATACGCATCTCTAGCGATTTGGGCGAGGATGCCTTGTACTGATTAGGGCCGTTCATCACGGCCTTTTTTTCGGGCGATGATCAAACACAAGGACGCGCTATGGGGAAAGATATTGACCACGATATATTGGAACTTCGCGGCTCGAGCATTTCCTACTTCACGGGCAAGATGGAAAATTACTTCCGGTTAAAGGGCATTCCCTATCGGCTTGAGGCAATGAACTTCCCTAGCGAGGTAAAGCGTAATCAGGAGCGAATAGGTATCTCTCAAATGCCGGTTGTTGGTCTCCCCGATGGTCGCTGGATGACGGATACCACTGCGATGATTCGGTGGTTTGAGGACGCGTACCCCGATAACCCCGTTGTTCCGGAGGATACAGTGCAGACCTTCGTCTGCTTCCTATTAGAGGATTGGGCCGACGAGTGGTGGTGGCGTCCCGCCATGCACTACCGCTGGTTTTACGATGAGGGCGCGCGATTTGCGTCCGGTCATTTGGCTCGCGAGGTGATGGGCGGTCTGCATCTGCCGCTGTTCGTTAAGCGAGCTGTGCTTCGTAGGCGTCAGCGCAATGGCTATACTCGCGGCGACGGTATCGGCCGGGCGGCCGTCGCGGGTGTTGAGGCCGATGTGGCGGCGCTGTTCTCCCAGCTAGAGGCCATCTTTTCAAAACGACGTTTTCTATTCGGTGATCGACCGACTCTGGCTGACATCGGTTTCTCCGGACCCTTCTTTCGACACTTCGCTCTGGATCCGATACCACTTCAGCTACTTCGGCATACGGCACCTAATACGTTGGAGTGGGTCATGCGTTTGTGGAATTGCAGTCCTGAAAGCTTACAAGGTGACCTCCTTGAGGGTATTCCTGATGATATCCACGCGTTGCTGCAACACATGGCGAGAGGCTACTTGCCCTACCTGAATGCTAACGTCGAGGCTATCCGGCAGGGGAAATCGACATTTACCACAGAGGTTGATGGGGTGACGTATACGCAGGCCCGAAGCTCTCATTACCGGGTGTGGTGCCTATCGGAGCTCCGCTCGCGATTCAATTCGGTGCCACAGGATGTACGACCGGGCTTGCAAGCGCTTTTGACGGATACAGGGATGTGGGAGGCGCTGTGGGAGCAGGGCGATCTGCCGCTATCCGAAGCTCAAGAGAGCCGCTTGCCCTTTTGGGCTGATCACAAGATGCTGCAGGTAAATTCCTAGCACTATGGCGTTATTCAGTCCTGGCGCGTAGCCTTCTGATCATGGTCGATACGGTGACAATAAAAGAAGTAGGTCCAAGGGATGGATTGCAATCGCAGCCTGGCCATCTGAGTGTTGAGGCTCGGCTCGAACTGATCACAGCCTTGATCAACGCGCGACTTCCCGAGATAGAAGTTGGTTCGTTCGTTTCACCCAAAGCAGTTCCTCAGATGGCGGGTACGGACGCTTTGGTTGCAGCGCTGCCCCAGACTGGCTGCAAATACAGTGTGCTGGTGCCCAATCAGAAAGGGTATGAGCTGGCTCTCTCCGCGGGCATTACCGAGATGGGTTTGGTGGTCTCTGCGACCGAGCTAATGAACCAAAATAACATTGGCAAAGGGCTTGAAGACACCTTCAGCTCCGCCGAGATTATTTTAGAGCGTGCTCTTGAAGAGGGGGTCGACATACATGTCTATTTGGCGGTCGCCTTCGAGTGTCCCTATGAAGGGCTCGTTGCCGAACGCACGGTTATCGATCAAGTAAATCGGTTGATGCGATGGCGACCCTCACGGCTCATGGTGGCCGATACGATTGGAGCCGCTAATCCGAGGGCCGTCAGTTCACTCGTATCCGAGTTGGTTGCACAGCATGGCTCCGAGGTTTTGGGATGTCATTTTCACGATACCCGCGCCATGGCGATGACAAACGTATTTGCTGCTTTGGAAAACGATATCCGACTGTTTGATAGTGCCATCGGAGGGTTGGGGGGCTGTCCCTTTGCGCCGGGTGCGAAGGGCAATTTGGCGACGGAAGACCTGGTCACCTTGCTCGAAAGCATGGGCGTTGAAACAGGTGTGAATCTTGAGCATCTCCTTGCTGCCGTTACCACAGCAAATCGTCTTTTGGCCGCAGACAACTATGGACGCACTTATTCGTGGGTGTCTCGTAGTTGGCAGAAGCTGGGTCAATCCCGCTATTAACTAGTCTCGCGATAAATTGGCGATGTCCTCGTCCGACATGCCTAGTAGCTCCGACAGCACTTCATGCGTATGAGCACCCACGTCGCCGCCGGGCCATTCGGTTGCGCCGGGAGTCTCACTGAGTCTTGGCATAATCGCTGGAATCTTAAGCGGCTCACCATCGATTTCGACGGTTTCAAACAATCCCCTAGCGTTGTAGTGGGGATCCTCCAGCATGTCGGCTACGCTGTAGATCGGGCCCACAGGCACCTTTACTGTCTCGAGCTTATCGATGATTTCTGTTGATGTGTGTGCGGCGCACCAATCGGCTAGCGCATCGTCAATTCGTTGCTGATGAATGACGCGCCCCGGGTTTTGAGCGAGTGCTGGATCGTTGGCGATATCGGGTCGATCGGCTTCTAACATGAGGCGCTTAAAAATACTGTCGCCGTTTCCACCGATGACAACAAATTTATCGTCTGCACACCGGTAGGTGTTGGTTGGCACAATCCCTGTGATGGTTGATCCTGAGGGTTCACGAATAACGCCGGCCCCGTCGTACTCGGGAATGATGCCCTCCAGCAGATTGAAGACAGACTCGTACAGTGCGACGTCTACTACCTGTCCTTCATTCGACTGATGCCGCTGAATGATGGCAAGTGTAACGCCGAGGGCGGCGTGAATCGCGGCGACGGTATCTCCCAACGAGATATTGGGGCGTACCGGTGGCTCATCTTTGTGTCCATTGATGTAGCGAAAACCCGCATATCCCTCGGTCACCGATGCGTAGCCCGGTTTTTGTGAGAACGGCCCCGTCTGGCCGTAGCCGGAAATTCGAGCGTAAATGAGACCCGGATTATCAGGTTTGATGTCCTCCGGCCCCAGCGCCCACTTTTCCATGGTGCCGGGTCGAAAGTTCTCGATAACCACATCGGCAGTTTTTAATAGCCGCCGCGTGACGTCGCGACCGCCTTCTGTTTTCAGATCGAGCACCACGCTCTTCTTATTTCGTCCGAGCGAGCGATACCAGAAAGATGTGCCATTGTTAACTTCCCGCCACTGGCGCAAGGGATCGCCGCCCGGCGGTTCAATCTTAATTACCTCAGCACCAAAGTAACCAAGGATAGCCCCTGTGAAGGGCCCGGCAAGAAGCTGGCCGAGCTCTACGACTCTGATACCTGAGAGCGGCTTTGCCATGGACATGAGAGCTTCTTTCCTGAGCTGATGATTAACACGGGCACCAGCATACTATGGGAGATCGAACAGAAGCTAAATCTCCCACCGGGGATAGATTGCGTAGGTGTCGCATGTCATCCTAAGCCGATAGAGCCAATAAGTAGCAGGAAGTAGATATGACAGTGTTAGCAGACAAAGTTATCTGGATCACCGGTGCCTCGTCAGGCATTGGAAAGGCCTTGGCTCAAACTGCCGCAGAACAAAATACGAAACTGATTCTGTCGGGGCGTCGTGTCGATGCACTCAAGGCGCTCGCCAGCGAGCTGCCTGTTGACTGTCTGGTCCTTCCGTTTGAAGTGACCGATTACGATGTACTCGCAAGCAAGGTGGACGAGGCCTGGGCCTGGCAGGGCAGAGTCGATATTCTGGTAAACAACGCGGGTATTAGTCAGCGCTGTCTGGCAATCGATGCAAAGCCTGAGGTTTATACTGAGCTAATCAACATCGATCTGATTGCGCCTATTTGGCTGACGCAGCTTCAGCTAGCGCGGATGGCAGAGGCAGGTGGCGCCCACATCATCGCAATCAGTTCAGTGGCGGGACGCATTGGTCCGCCTTTGAGAACTGCGTATTCGGCAGCTAAGTTCGGATTGATCGGCTACATGGATGCGCTGCGTGCGGAAGTCGATCAAATCCACAACATCAAAGTGACTAACATTCTGCCCGGTTCCGTGGCGACAGACGTTGCGCGCAATGCGTTGACCGGTAACGGGTCAAAGAGAGGCATCTCGGATGCGGTGATAGATGCTGGTGACGACCCAGTGGATTGTGCGAAGTGTATATGGGAGGCGGTCAATTCCGACAAACCGGAATACATTTATGCGAAAGAAATGGAGATGGGGCTTGCGCAGATGCGTCATGCAGATCCAGACGCCTTTTTTGAGGCAATAGCAGGGTTTGGTGCACAAACGGCAGAAGCCTACTGGAAGGAAAAGGAGAAAATGTAACCACACATCTTGCCAAGAATGGCGACAGCGGTAAGTCTTGCTGCCGCCTATTGGTTACCTATCCTGTAACTTGTCTAGTTATATGAACTTTGCCCTCTAGCTTCTGACACAATTGTGTGTATGCTTGCCGCCCTGTTTATTTAGCTTAGTTGTAACGCTAAGGTGAATAGCCATGTAATTTTTCGACATAGAATTTGAGAAATTCGTGCGTTAAAACAAGGTTCCACTCAACCATCACAGATATCCATAGGAGATTGAACGTGACTAATATTCTTTTAAAAAAGAAAGCTGCGATATTGGCTCTCGCGGTGCCCCTGGCAATGGGTCTCCCCGTACAAGCTTTTGCGCAAGACGGCGAGATTGAAGAGGTCATCATCACGGGTACTCGTGTTGCTGATCGTTCTGCTGCCGATTCCCCCGTACCTGTTGATGTTATCAGCGGTAGCGAGTTCCGCGATAACGCATCTACTGATGTACAGGACATGCTTCGTACAGCTGTACCGTCGTTCGATGTAAATACTCAGCCTATCAGTGACGCAGCGACCATTTCCCGTCCTGCTAACGTTCGTGGCTTGTCGCCCGACAACGTGCTTGTGCTGGTAAATGGTAAGCGTCGTCACCGCGGTTCGATCATTTCATTCCTAGGAGGTGGTATTTCTGACGGTGCGCAGGGCGTTGATATCGCTGCAATCCCATCTCTCGCGCTCAAGCAAGTTGAAGTACTGCGTGACGGCGCGTCATCACAGTATGGCTCTGATGCTATCGCTGGCGTATTGAACTTCTTGCTTCGTGACGATGACGAAGGTTTCGAGATTATTACCAAGTACGGTTCAACCTTTGAGGGTGACGGAACCAATTACATGGTAGCCGCGAACTTTGGTATGCCTTTGGGTGACAACGGCTTCCTTAACCTTACCGGTGAGATCCGCGATGTAGAAGGTACGGTTCGCTCTGTCATTCGTGATGATGTTGCTTACGCAGTCGCAAACGGCTACTCGCCCGTTGCGAACTTCCAGAACATCAACACGTACACAAACGAAGTTCCTCAGTACTGGGGACAGCCTGATGTAGAAGATGACATTAAGTTGTTCTTCAACTCAGCGATCGAACTTAACGACTCAACCGAGGTATACGCGTTTGGTAACCACGCTGAGCGAACTGTTGAAGGCGGCTTCTTCTACCGAAACGTAGTGGGTCGTGCCAGCAATCTAACGCCCGGCGCGTCCACAGGACAACGTGGTGGTGTTTATCGTGGTCCAACCGTCGATCCTCTGACAGGTATGGCCCTGGCCGCATCTGCTGGCGGTGTGCCTTCGGTTTTGGTTGGAGACATGGACGGTGGTAGTAGCTGTATCGACGGTATTCCACTGGGTGGCCAAGGTGGTATCACACCAGATCCTACTTTCCTCTCACAGGTTACTTCTGACGCAAACTGTTTCTCGTTCATCGAAACTATTCCAGCGGGCTTCGTGCCTCGCTTCGGTGGCGACAATGAAGATTCAGCGATTGCTGTCGGTGTTCGCGGTGAGCTCGATTACGGCACAGGCTTGGCCTATGACGTGAGTGTTCAGCGCGGTTCAAACCGTTCTGACTTCTTCATCCGCAACACCATTAACGCGTCGCTGGGTCCAAATACTCCACGTGATTTCGTTCCTGGTGGTCAAGAGCAGACAGAGACGCTGTATAACGCAAACTTCGTCTACACAATGGACGTCGGCTTTGCTTCCGATCTGAACGTCGCGTTTGGTGCTGAATACCGTGAAGAAGAGTTTGACCTCTTCGCTGGCGACGCTGCGTCATATGCGCTTGGACCATTGGCCAGCCAGGGCTTCTCATCAAGCTCAAACGGCTTTGGTGGCTTCCCTGCGAACACATCGGCGTCTCAGGACTCAACAGCATTCTATGTTGACCTGGAAGCTGACATCACTGATGCGGTCACTATGCAGGCTGCGGTTCGTAATGAGGACTTCAGTACCTTTGGCGAAACCACAGACTACAAGATTGCGGGTGTTGTTCGACTTACCGACCAGTTCCGCCTTCGCGGTGCCATCTCTACGGGCTTTCACGCCCCGACGGCAGGTCAGGCAAGCATTACCAATGTAACGACTCAGATCGTTAATGGTGCATTGACAGATCAGGGCACACTGCCACTGTTCTCAGCGCCTGGTCAGTTGGCGGCCGACTTCATCGAAAGCCAAGGTAATGGTCGTCCTACATTGGGCCCAGAAGAGGCTGATAACTACTCGATCGGTATTGCAGTAGATTTCGACAACTCTTCTTGGACCGTCGACTACTACAACATTGAAGTAAGTGATCGTGTTGCACTGGGTGCAAACATTAACTTCCTCGACGCATTGAACTTTGCGGGTGGTAGCAGTTACGGGTCTGTGAGTGATGCGCTGACAGGACTCAGTGATGCTGGAACGATTAATCGGCAAGAGTTCGTTGGTCTTGAAGATCTGAAGCAGTTCCGTTTCTTCACCAACAGCTTCGATACTGAAACAAAGGGTATCGACCTGGTAGGAAGCACTGACTTCGCGTTTGCCGACGGCGAATCAAAGATCACCGTTGCACTGAACTACAACAAGACAACTGTTACCGATCGGGGAAATATCAACCCTATCAGCGGTAGTCGTGTTGAAGCTTTAGAAGATTTGCTTCCCAACTGGAAAGGTAATGTTGCTTGGAGCCACATGCAGGGCAACTTCCGCACTATGATCCGTGCGAATTACTACGGTTCGTGGAGATCTACGGGTAACGGTTACAACCTTGGCTCTACAACGCTCGTAGATGCTCAGGTTGCCTACGATTACACTGATAACCTGCAGCTGGTGTTGGGTGTCGAAAATCTATTCGACAAGTACCCAGCGGAAAACCCAGGGCAAGGCGGCGTAGGTCAGCTCTACCCAGAAGACAGCCCATTTGGCTTCAACGGTGGTAGCTGGTACGTGCAGGCACGCTACACGTTCTAAGACAGACCGGCCTAGAAAAACAGAAACCCGCCTCGGCGGGTTTTTTTATGCCTCGGTACCGAGGAGGATCACATCGCCTTATAAACGACTTCGCCGCCGACGATTGTCATGACCGGTTTGGTCGCCAGAATATCGGCTTCGTCGATTGTCATGAGGTTTTGATTTGTAATAGTCATATCGGCACGTTTACCCACGCTGATCGATCCAACCTCTGCCTCTTCGAATGCGGCATAGGCATTCCAGAGTGTCATTGACTTCAATGTCTCCTCACGCGACAGTTTCTGATCGATTTCATATCCACCTGTTGGCAAGCCTCTGAGCGTTTTTCGCGCGACTGATGCATAAAAATTGGCAATGGGGTTTATGGGCTCAACCGGGACGTCCGTGCCGTTCGCAATATGGACCCCTGCGTTAAGAAGGTCCCGCCAAACGTAGGCACCTGACTCAATGCGCTCTTTACCGAGTCTATTGATGGCCCACGGGCGATCTGAGCTCATGTGAATGGCTTGAATCGAGGCGATAACCCCCAGGCTGGCAAAGCGATCAATATCTGAGGGCTGCAGGTGCTGCGAGTGCTCGATGCGCGAGCGATGATCCCTTTCGCTAAGTGATGCCTCGTGAATGGCGTCGAGAACCACCGTATTGGCTTTATCACCAATCGCGTGCGTATTGATTTGCCAGCCATGGGCAGTTGACCGATTCATGATGTCGACCAGCCGGTCTTCATCGAAGGTCTGAACGCCCGAGGTACCCGGATCGTCAGAGTAGGGTTGATGTAACCATGCAGTTCGCGATCCCAGCGCGCCGTCCATGACGGCTTTAAACGAGCGGATGGTCAGCCGCGATTCATCGTCCGCAATCAGTGGAGGTCGGTTTAACCAATGGTCTGTTAGTGCCTCATCTTGCGCACTGACCATGGTGTAGACACGCAATTTCAGCTGCTTCGATTCATCGAGCGTTAATTGTGCATCGATATCCGTCGAGCTCGCACCCGCGTCATGAAAGTTGGTAATACCCCACTGGAAGGCATGCGCCTGTGCAGCAAGTATTGCCGCCATCGAAGACGCCTTTGATAGCGCAGTGAGGGGGTAGGCGAGGTCGATTGCGTTCTCGTGCAAAATACCGGTGGGGTCGCCTTTGCCATCTTTGACAATGACACCACCATCAGGGGTTGGTGTGTTGTAGTTCAAATTCAGTGCGTCCATAGCTGCCTGATTAACCAGTGCTGTGTGACCATTCGCGTGACCTAAAAAAACAGGGTTGTTTGGGCTGACCTCCGAAAGGGACCGGTGCGTAGGGAAGCCGTCAATCATAACGCTGGGCTGCTTGGACCACTTGCTTTGATGCCAGCCCCTCCCTTTGATGACCTGCCCTGGGCTGGCCTTAGCAGCGGCATCGGCCACCATTCCGACAATGGTCTGATAGCTATCGACACCATTGAGGTCCAAATTAGTAATGGCTTCGCCAAGGCTGCTGAGATGTCCGTGGCTTTCGATGAAGCCGGGGTAGGCGGTGGCCTCGCCTAGCGCAATATGCTGATGACCCGTCTCGACCTTGCTCCGTGCTGTCACCAGATCACCAACATAGGTGAATCGCCCATCCTCGATGACCACCGCTTCGACCACTTTATGGGTATCGTCTGCCGTGTAAATGGTGCCCGAAATCAGCAGACTGGCAGCAAGGCTGGCAGGGGCAAAAAGCACTGTTAACAGGATGAAAAAAATACGAGCGCCCTGTCTGACCATGGGTTTATCTCCTGAGGGTGTGAAGCATCATGTCGATGATTCTAGACGTAAACGGACCGCGTTGCAGTGACAAGCGAGTGCTTTGGCTAATGTCTTATCGCCATCACGAGACGGCTTACTTAAGCACTAAAAAAGACGCCAGCCTTTCTCTGAGAATCGGTCGATGTCGTCTGAGTCAGGGAAGCTAAAGTAGGTGCCGGCTGGGAGATCGCCACCTTTCTTAGTAGCCAGTGATTGAATTTGATCGACGGCCTCACATATCTGCTGCGCGCCCGGGTGGTACAGTGACAAAACCTGACTTACGTAGGTTTCGTTAGGCCTGACTGGCTGGGATTGAGTGGAAATCAAGGCACCCGAGTCGATCCGTTTGTCAGTTATCCAGTGTAGGGTGGTGCCAAGAGAAGCTTCGTCATTAAGCATAGACCAAAAGCTGGCCATGACACCTTTGTATCGAGGTAAGAGACCCGAGTGGAGATTGATGATGCCGATGCGAGGCAGAGCAATGGCCTCGGACTTGAATATCTGTCCGAAACGAAGACTTATTACCAAGTCTGCATCGAACTCATGAAGCACTTCGAGGTCCTCATTGTTGATGTCATTGATCGCGATTTCCTTGCAGTGACTTGCAGAGGCAAGTGCGTCAAAACTGAGGCCGGGAGCGATGGCGAAGGCTGTCTCAACTTGCGCTAGCGCCAACAATCGCGGATCACGCTTAACTGCTGAGCTACCCACCCGCTGCGAGTAAAACATCCCCAGCTCATGACCACCGAGTTGAGGAATGAGCTTATTTAGAGCCGCATGAGCATAGATGTCGCGATTATAAAAAAGGCCGATGCGCACCGGTTATCTCCGCTGGTGGTGGCGGCCAGCATACTCTCTCCTTTATGCTCGATCGAGGTCTGGGATGTATTGAAGTAGGGCAAGCAGATGCGCAGCTATTCGGTTCAGGTGGCTACCGCCGTCGTGGTGGCGAACATGGTGGGGACAGGCGTGTTTACCTCGCTTGGCTTTCAGTTGCTGGAAATCGAGTCTACTGGCGCGATCCTTTGGCTGTGGGTGTTGGGTGGTCTTTGCGCACTCTGTGGGGCCTTGTGCTACGCCGAACTGGGGGCTCACCACACGGCGTCGGGTGGTGAGTACCATTTTCTCACCGAGCTCATTCACCCCTACGCTGGGTTTCTGTCAGGTTGTGTTTCCGCCACTGTTGGCTTTGCAGCACCGATTGCTCTTGCATCACTCACATTCGGTATTTATCTCGCCACTGCCTTCCCTTTTATACCGGCCAAGGCTTCGGCGACGATCCTGATTGCGTCAATAGTAGTCATTCATACCCGCACTTATCGGGAGAGCTCAAGCGGGCAATACGTTCTCACCTTGCTCAAGCTTTTACTCATTGCTGCCTTCGTCGTCACTGCATTTGCAGTTGGAAATGACTTCTCGCACCAGGTGACAGGTGCCTCATTGCTGGACACCGGCGAGATAGTGTCAGGTGCGGGGGCGATTGCCTTGATTTATGTGACCTATGCCTATTCGGGTTGGAACGCTGCCACCTACATCCTTGGCGAGTTGGAGCACCCTCAACGAGACTTACCACGAGCATTAATTATCGGCTGTGCACTGGTGACAATGCTATACGTGCTTCTTAATATTGCTTTTTTGACCTCAGCCTCTATTTCATCGATGACAGGTGAAGTCGAGATTGCATTTATCGTGGCCGAAACTGTCTTGGGTGAGAGCGGTGCTTTCATCGTATCGCTGCTGCTTTCCGGTGTTTTGATTTCGACGGTCAGCGCCATGATCATGGCAGGCCCCCGAGCACTTCAGCGCTTAGGGCAGGATTACCGAGGTTTTGCTTGGTTGGGTAAAACCAATGAGGGGGGTCTTCCCTCGAATGCAATTGTCTTCATGGGACTGGTGGCCCTCGTGTTTTTGTGGACGTCGACGTTTGAGCAAATTCTGTTATTTGCTGGGCTTGTAATGGCTGCAAATACGTTCGTCACTGTGGTCGCTGTCTTTGTAAGCAGACGGCGACGCGCAAGTGGTCGGGGCGATGGGTCTGTCTTTAATATGCCGTGGTATCCCGTTCCGGCACTGATCTTCTTGGCCATTACAGGATGGACTGTGCTCTACACAGCCGTTCAGTATCCGGTTCAATTGCTGGTGACGGCTACGGTTATCGCCCTGGGGTATCCTTTTTTTCAGCGATTTCGTTCAGTGACTTAATCTTGGGCCATCATCTTATTTCTGATTGCTGACCTCGATGCCTACGACCTTTCATTGAAGGGTAAGTGAATTGAGGTTTAGAAGCCTGTTTTTCAAGACAGGCCTATGCCTTGGTCCGAGTGTCGTGTAGTTTTACTTGCGATGAGCATCTCGGAAGAGACTCGTTACCTCAATAAAACAAATAGTGGTAGTTCATGACTGACTCAACTGATGCGGCAGAAACCGCAAACAACCCATATGCGTCAACAAAGGCGGCGTATTACGCCCTCGGCATCCTCACCCTCGTCTACAGCATAAATTTCATTGACCGGCAGCTGCTGTCGATTCTACAGGAGTCGATAAAAGCTGACCTGATGCTGAGCGATGCGCAGCTTGGCCTACTGACCGGTTTTGCCTTCGCCGTGTTCTATACCTTCGCTGGCTTGCCTATTGCGAGTCTCGCAGACAGGAGCAATCGAAGAAATATTGTCGCCGTCTCACTCACCATCTGGAGTGGTATGACAGCGATCAGCGGCTTGGCACAAAACTACTGGCAGCTGTTAGCAGCACGTGTGGGTGTGGGTATTGGTGAGGCAGGCGGCAGTCCGCCCTCGCATTCGATGATTTCAGATATGTTCCCGCCTGAGAAGCGTGCCAGCGCTATTGGTTTTTATTCCACTGGCATCAGCATCGGCATCTTGTTCGGCTTTCTTTTTGGCGGCTGGCTGAATGAATTCTTTGGATGGCGAGTCGCTTTTTTTGTCGTCGGTATCCCGGGAGTGATTCTCGCTTTGGTGCTATACCTGACGGTACCTGAGCCGATTCGCGGCCTTGCGGAAAACAAGGCATCCAGTGGCGACAACCCTTCCATGATGACGGTCTTCAAGGTGTTGTTGAGTCGACGTTCGTTTTTGTTAATGGCGTTAGGTGCGGCGATGAATGCCTTCGCTGGCTACAGTACCTCCAACTGGGTTGCATCTTTCATGATTAGAACGCATGAAATGCCCACCGGCGAGCTCGGTACATGGCTTGCGTTGATTATTGGTGGCGGTGGCGCGATTGGCGTCTTTAGCTCGGGTGTTATCGCGGATAAGCTTGGGAAGAATGATAAGCGCTGGTACATGTGGGTTGCAGCGTGCGCTGCAGCAATTTCAGTTCCCTTCCAGATAGCTACTTTTTGGGTTGATGGTCCATACGCAGCGCTTATGTGTATGACGATTCCATCGATTCTCGCTAATGCTTATCTAGGTGCAACAATTGCGAGTGTCCATAGTATGGTGGGCCTGAAGATGCGAGCCGTCTCCTCGGCCTTACTGTTCTTCATTCTGAACATCATTGGATTGGGTATGGGGCCTACAACCGTAGGATTAGTCAGTGATTCACTGGTGGATCAGCACGGTGTCGATTCCTTACGCTATGCCATGATGTACATCATCCCGACTGCCATGGCTATCTCAGGTGCGCTCTATATGTTTGCCTCCCGTTATATCAGGGAGGATTTATCGAATGCGCCTGACTAACGATATGCCGTAGCATTTGAAGAGCCCGCTTCCGCGGGCTTTTTTGTGTTCAATCAACCGATCGAAGCACGCGCCGCGATACGGCATTGGTGTCGATGTCGGTTGGAGTGAAGCGTACCGGCCGCCATGACTTCTCTGCATAGAGTTGGGTTTGGTCATCGAAGTGTGGTGACTCAGGGTCACCTGATTGCGAGTAGGACAAAATGGCCTCCGCCTCTGGGCCCGTGTCACTCCAGCCAAGTGTCATGATGAAGCTGGAACCATGCACGACGTTGTAGCCCGACTTTGACAAACTATTACTATCCCCAGCGAATTCATTACTGCCCGTAAAGATGGGCGTTTCGGTTGGGTTATTACCCACTGTGGTGCTCATTTGGAGGTTTGCAATACCTTCGTGCCGGTTGCCGCCGTGGACCGGGTATTGACGTTCAAAGCGGTGGCCGATCTGTAAATTACCAAGGGCCGTATCGAGCCTAATACCCTCGTCGTCGAGAAGTAAGACCGCTCGGGCCAGTCGGTCAAGAGCCAAGTCAGGATTCGCAAGCCCTGAGGGGGTGGTAGCAGCTTCCATTGGATTAAATGGCTGCTTAAAAAGTGATGAGCCAAGGTATGTCTCATCTGCTGGGTACTGTGTGATCCATTCTCTAAACAAAACAGCGCCACGAGATTCGCTGTTGAAGCGACGATCCCAGGCAGTCAGCGTCCCGCAAGCCTCTTGCAGATCGACCGTGACCCGGTCGATGACCCGCTGAGGATTTGCAGCGCAGGCCTCGAGCAACTCAGGTAGCAGCATGTCCGCTGTCAGGCTTTCATTACTGAACAAGGCGGTCTGCATTTCATTGCGATTAAATTTTCCATCCGCGCCCGCGTGGCCATATGGGCTATCGGGGCGCAGTAAGGCTATGTTCATTCGTGTGCGAACGCTGCGCGGTGTCATTGTTGGTCCGTACAGGGGTGACAGCGCCGCCGCAGGCTTCTCAGGATCACTTAGCCAATAGCTGTCATTTGCATTGAAGACATACTCGTCGCTCTCGACGAGTGGTCGCCGCTCAAACGGCTCGGTGTGAGGTACAGGCGAGCTTGTCTCCAACCAATCGGTACTTTGCTGACTACCATCGAGAATGACGAGTCCTCGAGAGAGATAGAGATAGTGCAGTTTAGGGGCAGCTTTTAGGGTGTTATGCCAAGAAAGAATCGCTTCGTCGCTCAGTGCGCCAACGTTTGAGTTATCTATGTAAACTGCGCGTCCGTCTGCCGACGCCGCGATTGTATTAACCCACGGCATAGCGTTGTAGGTTCGGTGTGCTTCGATAAACGCATCCATGCTTTTCGCACTACCCATGGCTTGCCATTGCGCGAAAGTATGGATATTTGACGCATTGGCATCGCGGACTGCAAACACGGCAAAAGGTTCATTGGTCAGCCCCGGCAGGGCCATCAGAGGGCCATGGTGCGAGAACCATACGGCATGTTTTTTCTCGGTTAATGCATCGGGTGTTTTCACATTAACGCTCACCTCAACGGAACTGAGATCGCGCCACTCATTTTCCCATCGGTACTGCAGGGGGTTGTCCGGATTGAGTGCAAGCTGATAGATCACGGTGCGTTTCGAATTTGAGACCGTATGGGACCAACCTACCGCCTTGTTAAAGCCGACAGCGATGCCAGGAGCGCCGATCAAGCCAGCGCCATAGGCATCGTATACGCCGGGGATGGTGAGGTGTTTCTCCCAGAAGCGGGCAATGCCGTACCAGGGATAATGCGGATTGGCCAATAGCAGCCCTTTACCGTTTTCTGATCGCTTGGAGGCGATGGCCCAGGCATTAGACCCCATGTCGCGGAGCTTCATTTCAGTTAGCGTATCGCGTAAGGGTGGCGCTGTCCCGAGCGCTGCAATAGCAGCACTTTTCTCGGGCGGTGAGGCGGGTGGTGTAGCTGCTGTGATGGCCCCTGCTATTCGCGGCAAGGTGTATACCAAGGTAACGTATTGAGCCATGAACTCCGTTGCTGTGACCGGTCGTACCCATGCAGCCTCATCACACCAGGATCCAAATTTGCCAGCCCGCTCACTAACGAACTGGTTGTATCCTGCGGCGTAACCCTCAATCCACTCTTTTATCTGGGGCTCTTGTGCCCCGAGTGCCGCGCTAGCCTTACCAGGAATGCCAAGCGCTTTGACAACGATGTCTCTGCTTAGGTTACGGTTACTGGGGCCTGGGCCAAAAATCGCCGCGCTCTCACCACGTGATTGGACCAGAGCCAGCGCCATATTACAGATGTGATCTTCCGCTGCCGTATAGGCCTCGCCAAACCCCAAGGCTCCCCAGGAGTCAGCCGTGATATGCGGAATACCGAATTCCGTCTTGACGATAGTTGCCTCGTAGCGGGGTGCCTCGTCAGTCTCGACTCTATTGCATCCAAGACTGAGTGAGAGTCCGCCAAAAGCTAGGGCGGTTGCTACAAGTCGTACGAGATTCTTTTTACGTGGAAAGGTACTCGTATCGGCTAGTTTTTCCAGAGAGGGTGAATGCATATGGAATCTCTTGTTGTATGTAGTTAACGCGCCACTCGTTCGGTTATCTGGCGCATGAGTGACTTAAGCGCGGTGATTTAGAGACTGTCGAAGCCCCTAAATCATTCGATGATGAATTCAATCGTACCCAGTGGCCCGTAGCTGGCTTCATAGTGACCGGGGTCTGCTTCCATCGCTGCTCCGTTGGTGCCGGTCAATAATACGCCCTCCTGCGGGATCGCGAATCCGACAGTCTCTGCTTTGCTAACACACCAAGCGAGCGCCGCTTCTGGACCGCCAAATGAGTCCAGTGGCGATGCTGAGAGAACTACTTTACCGTCCCGTTTGAGCGTAATTTCAATGTCCGCGAGGGCATTGAAGTCGAAGCTCTCCCACGCATTCATCTCACCTAAAATAAATTGATCTGCACCTAAATTACACAGCGTTACGTTACCAGGCGTCATATCTTCTGGCTGGCAAAAATCCAAATGAATCAATTCAACGGCAGGACCAATGCTGATGGCGCTTCCGTCAGCGTTCAGACGTATACCCAGCTCACACTCGATGCGACGGCTGTGCGTGTGCGAAAGCGTCGACTTATTCGCTGTTTCACTGTGCTGGTAAAGCAGCCCGAGTAAAGGTTCGTCGAGCCCAAAGAGAGCTTGCAGGTCCTTGTTTGTAATCCCAGCCTTCAGCCCTGCCGCACCCTCAGCTGATACATGCTCCATTAGTTGGGGGATCAGGGAATATGCCTCGGTGACCGTAATTCCCGATGGGAATTTGGGCAGAGATGTTTTCGTCTTAATTGCGCCGGCAAGACTCGCTACGAAGGCATTTAAACTCATTTAGTTGTTGTACCTCACTGGTCGACTTGCGACGGATTACCATCGGGTATCGGCGATCGTAACCCGGTGTAATAGCCTGTCGTAACCGTCGAAACCGCCGGTTGCTGAGTGTAAGAGTGACCGATTGTCCCAAATCACCAACATGTCTTTTTCCCACCGGTGGCGGTACTGGAATTTCTCCTGTGTTTGATGAACATACAGTTCCATTAGCAGGGCCTGAGAGTCTTCAGCCGACATATCCTCGAAACGCTGGATGTAGGCCGCAGATGAAAAAAGCGCTTTGGTACCTGTCTCGTGGTGCTCTCGCACTAGTGGATGGGCGCAGGTTTCGCGCGCTTTTTCACTGGGCTTAATTTGCATGCTCCGGCCACTTTCTTGGTCACTACTGCCGTAAGCACCGTCAGGCGCATACCCAAAAGCTGCTGAGTGGATAGCTGTCAGCCCCTCTACTTTCGCTCTAAGGTCATCGGGCATCTCTTCGTGAGCTTTGACCTGATCAGCGAAGAGTGTATCTCCTCCGTGGGGTGGAATCGTAATACCGAAGAGCGCCGTTCCTGCCGGAGGGATATCCATAAAACTCCAGTCAGTGTGGAAGATCTCTGCAAAAATAGATGTTTTTTCGTCGGCATCTCGCTGTATGGCGCAAATATTAGGGTAGCCATCGATGTGTCCGAAAAATGGATCTTCGCCAATATCGCCAAAGTATTGTGCTACGCGCTCAAGGTCTTCCGGACTGAGTGCTTGATTTGGGAAGGCAATAACCTTGTGCTCTAGCCAAAGCTGTCGTAGCTCGGCGATTTGGTGATTACTGAGATCCTGAGTAAGGTCAATACCCTCAATACGCGCACCACATGCTTGTCCCGATGGGGTAACGGTCAAGGTCATAAAGCATTCTCCATTTATTATTCTTTTATAAAATTCTAGGTTATGGCGCGTGATTCCACCATGCCAAATCCGAGTACGCTCTCAAATCAAGTTCATGTGTCCAGGCCGACCGATGTTGATGCGCAATATGGTAGTAGGTCTCGGCCATTTCGGCGGGCAAGAGAAGTCCGTCGTGTTCCATGCCGCGGGTTTCGCGTAATTTTTCAAACATCTCAGGGCCCAACATTTTACCAAGGGTGTCGGGGGCATCGACAGCACCATCGACGATAATATGGGCAACGTGAATGCCTTTCGATGCGTACTCTGCATTTAAGGTTTGGCATAGCATACGTCGGCCACCCATGGCTGCGGCGTGGGAATGTTGTCCGGCATTGCCTCGCACGGCAGCGGTTGCCGAGGTGACTATAATAGTGCCCTTGCCACGGGCTTCCATTGCAGGAATCACAGATTTCGCAAGCCGGAATAGCCCCATGCAGGCCATCTTCCAGCCCAGCTCAAACGTTTTCAGTGCAGTTGATTCGAGGGGGCGATTACCGATCTGCGCGCCGAGATTGAAGAGGACGACCTCGATGTGACCGATCTGTTCGACTTCCTCGATCAGTTTCTCGATAGCACCGTCTTCCACAGCATTGAGCATGTGACCCGATGCCGATCCGCCTGCAGATTCGATGCCTGTGACAAGCTTCTCGAGACCCTCGGTATCGCTCCGACGACAAAGTGCTGCGTGGTATCCGTTGGCGGCAAATTTCATCCCCACGGAGCCACCGATGCCAGCGCCTGCACCAATAATCAAACATACTTTTTTCATCACAGTACTCTCCGGTTCTCAATGGCCAATTTTCAAAAGGCCTTTCTCGACTAGCGATTCGATGGTCTCGGCATCGTAACCAAGTTCCGCGAGTAAGCTTGGACCGTGCTCTCCGAGCTTTGGGGCCGGTCCTCGGATCGCGCTAGGTGTTTTATCGAAGCGCGCTGCCGGGCGTGCTTGTCGAACTTCGCCAAAACCTTCGTATGACGTTTTATCGATGGACTTATTTGCGAGGACTTGCTCGTGTTCCATAAGTTCCATGCGTTTCAGTAGGGGTGCGCTCGGGACGCCCTCGGCATCGAACCGGTCAAGCACCTCATCGCTCGTCCATTTCTTGATCTCAAGAGCCGTGATTTGCTTTCGCTCCTCAACGTTCACGAAGCGATCACCTGCAGTCTTAAAGCGCGGGTCGTCTATGAGATCCTCACGATTGAGAGCTCGGCACATCCCCGCCCACTCTTTATCGGAGATTGCTCCAGCAGTGACGTAGCGATCCTGCGTTTCGTAGACAAGATCCTGCGTGCCCTGCAGCTGAGTAACATCAAATTCCATTTCACCGTAGGTGAGTCCCGTCATGCCCTCGGGCCAGAAAAACGAGAGCATGGTTTCTAACATCGATAGCCTGATGTGCTGGCCTTCGCCTGTTTTCTCTCGAGCGTAGAGCGCAGAGCCTATCGCTTGCGCCGCAGTTAGAGAGGTTACTTTGTCCGCAAGAATGATTCGAAACATCTGAGGGCGACCCGATGCGCGATCCATTTGAATATCGGTTGCACCCGATAGTGCTTGGATTACCGGATCGTACACACGCTTTTGTGAGTAGGGCCCGCTCTCGCCAAAGCCACTGATGGACACATAAATCAGTTGTTTATTGGTCTCGCGGAGCACATCCTCACCAAAGCCCATGCGCTCGATTGCTCCAGGTCGGAAGTTCTGGATAAAGACGTCTGCATCGGCCGCAAGTTCATGAAGTATCTGCTTTCCCTCCTCGGATTTGAGGTCGAGGGAAATCGATTCTTTACCGCGGTTACAGGAGTAAAACGCGGGCGATACGTCGTTGTGTTTTCCACCGATATGCCGCATTTGTTCACCTACAAGCGGTTCAACTTTGATGACACGCGCACCTTGATCAGCCAGCATCATGGCCGCGACCGGTCCGGAGACCATGCTGGTTAAGTCAATAACTTTTAGTCCCTCCAGTGCACCCATTAACTGTCTCCAAAGCGGTCGGGGTAATTCCGTTTCATGGCGCGTTGGTAAGCGGGTCTCTCCCTGACGCGATCATGATAGTCGTGCAGTCTCTGCGGTAGCGAAACGTCGTAGGCGTTAGCCCAATCGATACAGGTCATCAAAAACAGATCAGCGAGCCCAAATTTCTCTGCTACCAGATAATGTTGGTGCTGTAGCAAATGCCCAACCACTTCAAAGTGTTTTTCTGCGTAGGCTCTTGCTGCGGAAACGGTCACTTCAGACTCACCATAAATCATCCCAAGGTCTCCGTGCCGCCGCATGACGTATAGACTCGTTTCATCGAGTTCACCGTAGATATAGCAGCACCACTCGTCCTCTTTCGCTTTGGTAAGGGGGTCATCAGGTAGTAATAGAGTGCTTGTGGGGTATTGGTCGCGCAGGTAGCGGCAGATAGCGAGACTTTCAGACAGCTTGACGTCACCGTCCTCCATAAAGGGGATCTTCTGCTTGCGATTAAGCTGTTGGTACTCGGGCGTTTGTGTCTCGCCCGTTCGTGGGCCAATGGGCCTATGTTCGTAGGCTATCCCTAGCTCCTCCGCCATCCAAAGCGGGCGCATACTGCGAGGCGTACTAGATCCCCATATTATTATTGGATTTTTCATCGTTCTTGGATCGAGTTCACCGCTAATGGTTTACGGCTCAGGTTACCAAGCTATCGAGTGCGGCACTATAGACTGCAGACCTTTATCAAGTCTGTTTCTTGCTTCTCGGCACCAACTAAGTAGATCCCGCGGGGTGTGGCAGATGCGGTGGGAGTTGCTGCCTATGGTCAGGCTTTTACTGGTGCTCGTCGCGCTCCAAGTAATGCTTGCTCTCTGACGGCGTCGATGATGTCCGTTACGCTGGATAGGTCTTCAATGACAGTGCCTATGCTGATGGTTCGCGTCTTGTGATTAACAATCGCTGGAATCACGGGGACCGACGCAGCTTGCGCAATTCGAGCAAACCCCTCTTTGAGGCTGCCATCGCTGCTTCGCGTCCCCTCCGGAGCAATACCTAGGATGAGCTCCTTTCGCTTATTGAATTCTTCGGTCATTTTGGTCACCAGCCCTTGCGGTGATCGCCGGTCGACCGGTATGCCTCCAACACCCTTAAAGAAAAATCCATGTGGGAACTTAAAGAGCGTATGTTTGCCTAGGAAATTCACTTTGATACCCCAACCCCAAATGACCGATAGGGCGAGAATGAAGTCGACGTTGGAGCTATGGGGGACAGCTACCAAGACCATTTTTGGGGTGTTAGGTAAATTACCGGCGAGCTTCCAGCCCATCAACTTATAGATTGTTCTGCCTACCCACTTGAGGATAGGCCGCTTCTTTTGAGCGACGAGGTTGCCGAGCTGAGGCCATGCCATAGGATTTCATTATTTTTGTGTGGACTGTGGCGCGAAGTATCCGGATTTTTTTGCGGGTATGAAAGATCTATTTGATAGTTCGAGTTTGGCTTTGAGAGAAATCGTGCTGTACTCGACAGAGCCGTTTCTTGACTGCCCATGCCGGTTTCTCGGCAAAACTGATAGGGGCGCGGCAAACCAATAAAAAATAATGAAAAGGGGTTTTCATGAAAACGGTATTCATCACAGGCGCTGCGCAGGGGATTGGACTAGCAATCGCGAGGCGGTTTGCTTGCGAGGGTTATCAAGTGGGTCTATTTGATATCAATGCTACCCGCTGTCAGGAGTTGTTGTCTGACGCTGATTTTAAAAACGCTGTTGCCGGGTTCTGCGATGTCAGGGACAGCGCTTCGATCGAGGATGCGATCGCCACTTTTTCACGGGCAACGGGTGGACGGCTCGATGTGCTGGTTAACAACGCAGGCGTTCTAACGGGCGGGGAGCTTATGACTCAATCGGAGAGTCAGATTCGCTCGATGGTAGATGTTAATGTCACGGGACTTACGCTGGTCTCCTATGCGGCACATCACCTGCTTAAAGCCACTGAGGGGGCCATGGTGATTAACCTGTGTTCAGCATCAAGTATCCACGGTATTCCTCTTTTGGCCGTTTACAGTGCGACCAAGTTCTACGTGGATGGCTTCACTCAGGCGCTCAATCTCGAATGGGAAGACGATGATATTTACGTGACCTGCATAAAGCCGCCTGTGATCGATACTGAAATGGGTCGGTCCCTGGATCCTCGGCATATCGAGGATATGAAGTGGGAGATGAAGCCGGACGATGTGGCTATTGCGCTATACGGATTAACTCAGCGTCGTGAATTACACCATGTATTGGGCTCATCAACGCGCACCTGGCATCGATTAAGTCGCCTCTTTGGTATGGGGTTTAGTCGATGGTTTACCCGTCGATTGGTAGGATAAAACCCCTTAGTTTGTAATATTAAGCTTCTCAGAGAGTGCGGAGGCGAGGGTCTCGCAAGCGCGTTCTGCCTCATTGCTTACGCGCCCAAACATGAGGTAACTATGCGTCAGGCTCTCGAAGCAAAAGTGCGTTACTTCGTTGCCCGAATCCATGAGTCGGGCCGCAAAGGCGTTACCCTGATCGCGGATTGGATCAAAACCCGCAGTTCCAATAATCGTCGCCGGGAGACCTTGAACACACTCGGCACGTAATGGGTTTGCCCATGGATGGTCTTTATTGAGGTCGTTGGGAAATACCTGCGAGTTAAAGAAGTTCATGGTGTCGGCTGTGAGCGGAAAGGTATTTGCACAGCTACTTAGACTCGGTTGATCGTCGTTGTTGGTAGTGACCCAGGGGTAGGCCAGACAAAGGGCTCTGGGTTGACGACCGCCCTCGTCTCGTAAAATGAGTGCGAGCGTGCTGCTGATCAAGCTGCCCGCACTGTCGCCCGCCAGCGCAACGCGTGCAGGGTCGACACCGTATTCGTTACTGCAGGCCTGAACGTGTTCCCAAAGCGCCTTGGCATCTTGAATGGGCGCAGGGAATGTATTTTCGGGGCACAACCGGTA
Source organism: Gammaproteobacteria bacterium (assembly GCA_009937065.1). Classification (GTDB taxonomy): domain Bacteria; phylum Pseudomonadota; class Gammaproteobacteria; order Pseudomonadales; family Halieaceae; genus Luminiphilus. Next base: position 30,610 of record JAACDF010000246.1, read on the forward strand.
ATCGAGAGAAAAGACGACAGCCCCACATCGCTCCGCAAGCAGTGAGCAGAAGTGGTTGTCCGTGAGATGGTCCATGATGACCAGCCCACCCTGATGAAAAAAGAGCACGGCGGGCTTCGGGTGCTCTTTTGATGCCGGGCGATATATTCTGGCTTTTAGCGAATTGCCCAGTAACTCAATGGTGGTGTCTTCAATGGAAACGCCCGCCACGGCGGGTAGATTCAGTTCGTTGAACTCAGCCGCTGTGCGCCGAATATCATCCAAGCTCGGAGCACCATCCGATGCGTTCGATCCGCGCGCTGACAGCTTGGCGAGTACCTGCATATTCATATCGAGGCGATTGCCGTCTATTTCCAGCGGCCTACCGACAAATAGTTTCAGAAGCCAATGAGGTAGGGTGCGTAATGTATCGATGATAAGGAGCTGGAGATTCATGACGGGAAAACCTGTTGGTGACGCCGGCAATGTATTACAGCTCACCAGATTCTCAAAGACCTGCCGCCACTCCCGCCTTATCGCATTTGCTGTGCTTACCCGTTAGGCTTCTGGCTCAACTATTTTACTAATAATGAATAAGGAATGATTGGTGACAATTGCAGTAGACGCAAAAGCTGCGGGGTTTGAAGAGGCCAAACTGGCGCGTATCGGAGAACACCTGCGGCGCAGCTATATCGAACCGAAGAAAATCCCGGGCTGTCAGGTCCTGGTGTCTCGTCATGGCATTCCCGCGTACTTCGAATCGATTGGTTTGATGGATCGCGAGCGCGATAAACCAATGCAGGATGACACGATTTTTCGCATTTACTCGATGTCAAAGCCCATCACATCGGTAGCACTCATGATGCTGTGGGAGGAGGGCCGTTTTCAGCTAACGGATCCGGTGTATCGATTTATCCCTTCTTGGCGGGGTCAGGAGGTGTGGGAGCGAGGAAAGGGGGAGCAGATGGTGACGCGCCCTCCTGCCGGACCGCCAACCATGCAACATATTTTGAGCCATACGGCCGGGCTGACGTATGGTGGTTTATTACCGGGCTTAGAGAGCCCGGTCGACCGCGCATATCAGGATCTTGGCATCGAGCGAGGTGATGGTGAGACTCTTGTTGAGTTTGCCGATAAGTTGGGGCGGGTACCGCTGCTTTATGATCCGGGTCAGAAGTGGTGCTATTCCCTAGCAACCGATGTGTGTGGTGCGCTCGTTGAAGTCATCTCGGGTCAACCCTTCGAGTCATTTCTGCGCGAGCGAATTTTTGAGCCACTCGGTATGACTGATACGGGTTTTCGTGTCAGCGATGACAAGCTCGATCGATTCGCCGCGTGTTATATGCGATCGATGGATAAACAGGTGCTACTCGAGGATGATCCTCATACTAGCCATTACCGCCATAAGCGGAACTTCTTTTCTGGCGGTGGCGGCTTAGTGGGCACGACGGCTGACTACATGGCGTTCTGTGAGATGTTGAGGCAAGGCGGGCAGTTTAATGGCTATCAGCTGCTCGGGCGTCGAACATTGGAACTGATGACCGCGAATCATTTGATGGGTGGAAAGTCGCTCGCGCAGATGGCGCTCGGGGCATTTTCTGAAACTGCCAATGAGGGTGTCGGATTCGGTCTTGGTTTCGCGTCCACATTGGATGAGGTCGCGTCTTGCACGATAGGTGCAGGCGACTTCTACTGGGGCGGGCGGGCGTCCACCATTTTTTGGGTGGATCCTGAGGAAGATCTGCAGGTCATTTTCATGACACAACTGATACCGTCGTCCACATTCAATTTTCGTGGTCAGTTGAAGAACATCGTTTACGGCGCACTGAAATAAGAGCACAGTGAAGATTCCGGTTATAGATTAAATAAGCAAAAAAGCCGGTCTACTCATCATCTGGTCATGGAGATCAAGCAGAATGGAAGCAGCACAAACTAGCGCGCTGGCACTGTATGTCGGCCTCAATCTTCTTCTCACCTTTGCACTTGCAGTCAACGTGGTACGTCACCGCTTCAAAGGGGACTCGGCGGACCAGGTCATGCTTGAAAAAGCGGTCCGAGCTCATGGCAATAACACCGAATACGTCCCCATTATTTTGATTGGGCTGGGTGTCATGGCAATGATGGGTGCATCGGCTCAAACCATCAGCATCCTAGGTGGCACACTCTTTGTGGCGCGTCTCTTTCACGCTTACGGTATCCAGCAAGCGAAGGTTCCAAATATTTTGGGGATGGTCGGTAATATCGTGACCTGGTTGGTGATGCTATGTGTTGCGACGACGCTTTTACTGCAAGGCATCGGCTAGATCAGCCAGGAGTGACTGACAAACCAACTGAACAAGTGGCAAAAAATGATTGGAAGAAGGGGGCTAGCGCCCCCTTTTTTGTCTATGTTTTGATGCTACAGAGTCTAGCCCTGGCCCCTATGTATCAGCGGTAGAACGCTTTGCTTAGCCAGAGTCGATAGCGCGCCCTTTTGCACTGCTCTTTGTGGGTCTGCGCGACGGCTTGCATCCGCAAATTTGTCGCCGAAGCGGTTCATCACTGCGACAAGTGCTGCGAGTTGTTACTGCAGTTACTTATCTCTGGTTTCATACTACTCTTGCTAATTGGAATGAGGGATTTGTGGCGTGACTCGGGTCATTTTTTGGGTATTTAAAGTTGGTTTTATCGGCGTTTTATTGGCCTCATGCAGTACTGATCGAGGTGACGCATCCAGCCCAGCGCCTGAGATGATTTTTGGAAGCCCTGATTACCGAGCAATCTCTTTTGGTGGGTACCGTGGATTAAGTCGTGAGGACGGGCCGACAGTCGAGCAGCTGATTGATGATGTGAAGATTCTGGGTGCGATGGATATCAAGCTCTTGCGCACTTACAACACCTCGCAATTTCCTCAATCGGAACGCTTGCTGCAGGCAATTCGCGAGGTCAAGTCCGACGATCCAAGCTTCGAAATGTACGTCATGCTCGGCGCGTGGATCGAGTCGAAGAATGCCTGGACCGAAGCCGTATGGGATCCAGAGACAAACTCCTGGGTCGAGGGCACTGGCCCAGATCACACTCAAGGTAACGTTGAAAACAACAGCCAGGAGATTGCGACTGCCATACGCTTGGCCAATGAGTACCCCGATATCGTAAAGGCCATTGCTGTTGGCAATGAAACAATGGTTCAGTGGGCGGTGACTTACTTTGTGTATCCCAAAACCATCCTGAAATGGGTGAACTATCTGCAAGAAGCAAAAGTATCGGGTGCCCTGACCCCCGACGTGTGGATTACTTCTTCAGACAACTATGAATCTTGGGGTGGGGGCAATCCGATCTACCACACTGACGAGCTCACTGAGCTCATGCGCGCTGTCGACTTCGTTTCCGTTCACACCTATCCATTCCACGATTCTTTCTACAACCCCTCGTTCTGGGGAGTGCTTCCTGATGAGGAGTCGCTTCCATTCGACGCTATGACTGAGGCGACAATGCAGCGTGCTATCGCTTATGCGAAAAAGCAGTATTCGGCCGTGGCTGAGTACATGGCATCGATCGGCGTTAGCAAGCCAATGCACATTGGAGAGACAGGCTGGGCGAGTATCGACGAAACAGCATACGGAGCCGCAGGCTCGAAAGCGGCCGACGAGTTCAAGCAGAAAATCTTTCACGATCTTTTGCGCGAGTGGACAGATGCGGAGGGTATCTCCCTCTTCTACTTTGAGGCCTTCGACGAGCAGTGGAAAAAGGCGGATAGCCCAGGAGACTCTGAGAACCACTTCGGGTTGATCGCGCTCAACAATGAAGTGAAATATACCTTATGGGATCAGTTTGACGCAGGCGTCTTCGCTGGCTTGACTCGTGATGACGAGCCCCTGCGCAAGAGTTTCGGCGGTGATCGAGACGCGTTGGTAGCGAGTGCCATGACGCCCCCGTTTAGAAGCCAGATGGCGGTGCGAAGGATTGACGCGACGAACCCTGATCGCACACCAGGAGAGGTAGTGACCGAACCAAAATTGCTTGTGGTACACAACCAGTTCTCTAATGCTGATTTGGATGCGAGTGCGCCGAGCGCAGCATTAAAGTTGACCCCATGGGAGGGAACGACTGCCATTGAACTGTTGCCAGGTGGCGAGGTCCGCATTGAGACGCGCGCTGGAGACTGGTGGGGTGCCAGTCTCGAGCTCGATGCCGATATTGGCGAGAACTTATCGAAGTTCCGTCAGGGGCGAATGCACTTTGAAATTCGTGGTAGTAGCGATGTGAATTTCAGTCTGGGTTTCCAGACGGGTAATTTCTTGCGTGGCGATCAAGTGAATAACTTTGCGAGCTTCGGGCCGGGAACTCTTTACGAGATCGACGAGGAGTGGCGATCGGTTAGCTTGCCGATAGCCGAGATCGATGGCGGTACGGACATGACCGATGTCACCAATATCGTTGCCTTCCTTAGTCAGGCAAAAGCACCCGACAAGACAATTTTCCTGCGTAACGTCTACTTCAGTCAGTAGCGGGCGTCATGACGCGTCGCTTAACTCGAAGTTTTGCGATGATGGCTGTCGCGATGAGAGCAACATAGACTGCGTAGATCGGGGAATAGCTCGTCAGCAATCGTCCAGAAAACGCGACCAAGAAGTACAGCATTAGTATGGAAATCCCGACTGTGTGGAGTTGCTTCCATTTAGAGGGCCCCAGTTGTCTGACGCTGTAATCATTGGAGGTCATAGCGAGTAGGGCAGTCACGACGTAGCCAAATCCAGCAACCGCCACAGACGCATCGACGCTGTAGCCTTCCAGGTTGCTGAGAAACAAGATGAGCGCCACCAAGTGGAAGGTATGCGCCGAAGCAAATCCCAGTCCAAGCTGTCTTCGGTATCTCACCAAACCTCGGGTTTGCGGTTTGTTTACAACGGCTTTTAGCGTACTAGCAGAGAAGGCCAATAAGAGAAAAACGAAGGCTAGATGCGCTGAATAGCGTGTCCATAGCAGTAAAAAGCCAGGTGGCGAATCACTGGTTATTGCGATCTCCGCTGCCGGCGCTATGTAGGCAACTAGCATGACCAGAGCTGACAGCAAAACACTCCCAATCCACACCATTAACTATGCCTCGCGCTGCGCATTGTGCTTGTTTGATTGTAGATCTCTGTCTACTGTTAAGAGGTAAGCGTATTACAGGAATGCGTAGTGATGAAGCTTTGGCAATCAATGGTTCTTTTGGCAGTCATATCGGGTTGTTCATCAGCGCCGACTGAGCAGGAGATAGACGCGGCTGACTTTGGCTTATCCATGTCCGAGGAAACCTGTCTGGCTGTTGCTAAACCCTTCATTACACAGCGAATGGGCGACCCAGAGTCGGTTATTTTTGAAAATCTTAAGTGTTATCGAGGCTTGGAAGGTCGTGTTCCCGTTGCCCGGGTTGAAGCCACTTATGGCTACCGATTTGCGGGTGATGTCGATTCCAAAGGGGAGATTGGTCGGTATACCGGCATGACACCGTTCTCAGGTATCGTTCGAGATTATGGCGACGGGCCAAAGGTGGTCAGGTACTGCATTACCAGCGGCACCAAGGACTATCGATTCTGTATTCCCTCCATGGTTGATTGAAAAGCAGTTTGATTTCTTTTCATCACCGCGCGTCTTCTCAACCCCGCGCTGTCATTTATTTGATGATGCGTCGCGCGCGAACTTCTTAAACCTCTATCTATCCTCGATATCCGCGTCTAAATGTGTCGCACGGACCGCGCGATCTTGATTGGTATTATGTCACAAAAATAGCGGCGAACTTTCTTATTGCAATTATAAATGCGAATCATTATCATTTACGATAACAACAAAGAGAGTAGTCCAATGTTCCCAAAAAAAGACGTCAGTATCAGTGTGGCCAGCTGCTTAATATCTAGCGCGGCGTTGGCGCAGCAAATAGATACAGCTCAAAACCAAGTGATCGAAGAGGTACTAGTTTCAGGGCAGTACCTATACACCGACACGATTAACGCTCTCAAAACTCCGACGCCAATTTTGGATGTGCCACAAAGCCTAAGCATTGTCTCTGCAGAAGACATTCGAGCGCGAGGCTTTAATAGCATCGGTGAAGTGATCAACTATTTGCCGGGCGTCACGACATCTCAGGGGGAAGGCCATAGAGACGCGGTTGTTTTCCGGGGCGTTCGGTCTACCGCTGACTTCTACATTGATGGTGTGCGAGATGATGTGCAGTACTTTCGACCGCTGTATAACTTAGAGCAGGTTGAAGTGCTTAGGGGCCCCAACGCGCTCTTGTTCGGACGCGGTGGAACGGGCGGTGTGCTCAACAGAGTGACGAAAAAAGCGCAGCTGGACGAGTCGTTCACGGCCTCGCAAGTCAGTGCAGATAGCCTTGGGGAAGTGGGCGGTCAAATCGATACCAACGTTGTGATTAACGAGACCACCGCGTTTCGAGTAAACGCGATGTTGGAGCGGCTTGATAATCACAGAGATTTCTACGACGGCGAGAGACTAGGAATTAACCCGACGTTGAGAATTGAGGCAGGTGATAGCCGATTTGACCTGTCGTACGAATACATAGACCACGAACGCTTCATCGACCGTGGAATCCCAACGGGCTCAAATGGGCGGCCCGTGGAGGCGTTCCAGGACATTGTTTTTGGCGATGCCGATGTGAACACCACAGAGCTCAAAGCGCATCTATGGCGTGCGGCAGTGCAACATACATTTTCCGACACCTTAAAGGGTAATCTGTCAGCGTTTTATGGTGACTATGACAAGCTATATCAGAATTTTTATGCGTCCTCCTACGATCAGGACGGTAGTCCGGGCGTGGTTACTTTAGATGGTTACGTGGACACGACAACGCGCGAGAACACGATACTGTCGGGGAATTTAGTTGGCGAACTGGAAGCGGGTGGGTTGGAGCATACCCTCCTTGCTGGTGTTGAGTTCATATCGACGAACAGTAACCAGAATCGATGGAATACGTATTGGGACACCACCCAAGACGACAACGAGGTATTCACAATTTCGAGAAATTTAGGCGTGTTGGGTGGCTCAGGAATTAACGCCTTGGGTAACGTCGCAACGAATCGATTCGACCAGGATATTAACGACGACACTCGCGTATCGATTGACGTCACTTCGCTTTATTTTCAGGACGAGATTGAATTGACCGATCACTTCAGGCTGGTCGCCGGGCTGCGATATGACAGCTTTGATATTGACGTGCTTAATGTGGTGGCTGATGACGTTCGGTCACGCAAAGACAGCGAGGTGTCACCGCGTCTTGGTCTGGTTTACAAGCCTATAGAGGCCCTCTCGATTTACGCAAGCTATAGTGAATCTTTCCTGCCACGCAGCGGAGAGCAATTTGCCAATATCAACGGTAACAACGATAAGCTTGCCCCCAATACCTTCGGCAATCGGGAGGTGGGCGTTAAGTACGACTTCGAATCAGGGCTGAGCTTCACTGCAGCAATGTTTGAAATTGAACAGCGCTCTCCACAGGTTGCTGACAGTGATCCGGCCACGTTAGACGTCATCGAGTCACAGATCGATGGTTTTGAGTTGCAGCTACAGGGTCGAGTCAATGATGTGTGGACAGTATCAGCGGGCTATAGCGCACTTGATGGTGAACAGGTGAATCGACAGGGTCCGACTGGCCTTACGCCGCGCGAACTGCCGGACTCCATGTTCTCCATTTGGAATCAATTTGCTGTGTTTGAGCGACTTAATATTGGTCTGGGTCTGACGCACCAGAGTGAGAGCTTTATCAACAATAGCAACACCGCCGTGCTCCCAAGCTACACGCGGGTTGACGCCGCAGTGAGCTATGACTGGTCACCCGCAACACGCATTCAGCTCAATATAGAAAATGCGACCGACGAGCTTTATTTCCCGAATGCACACAGTACGCACCAGGCATCGGTCGGTGCACCGATCAATGTGCGACTCTCTATCAACACTACTTTTTAATCAGCGCTGAAACCGAGTCGAGTTATTTGGAAAGCCTCCTTTAAGGGGGCTTTACCCAGCTTCTTAGTGTCCGTTCGGCGGGGCGTGTTGTGCAATATTGTCAGATCGTGCTAAAAAACTCACGGTTTATCGCACAAATTAGGGGGTCTGAATGAGCTTACGGGCTTTCGCCTTTGTCATCGGCGTATTCACTTTTGGCATTGCCCATGCCGATGACCACGCATCTGAGTTTCTTGACGTCGGCGACTGGCTGGAAGCCGAGCGAGTCAGCGACGCGCGCATCTCGCCGGACGGCCGAGAGATCGTTTACACGCGTCGATACATCGATAAGATCAATGATCGCTTCGAGTCATCGTTGTGGATCATGGACAGCGACGGCGAGCGTGAACGATTTCTGATGAAGGGTTCGAATCCGCGCTGGTCGCCAGACGGGTCGCGACTGCTCTTCACGGGTCCGGACAAGAATGGCAAGCCTCAGATATTCGTTCGATGGATGGATGATGAGGGTGCGGTCTCCCAGGTAACGAACGTCACTGTGACGCCGGCATCGCCGACCTGGTCACCCGACGGCGAACATATCGCATTCGTCGCTATCGTTCCGGCGAAGAACAAATGGAATGTCTCCATTCCCTCGCCACCCGAAGGCGCGGAGTGGACCAAGGGACCTCGCATCCTTGATCGTATTCACTACCGTCAGGATCGCGTTGGTTTCCGCGATCCGGGGTATTCCCACCTGTTCGTTGTGCCGGCCAATTCCGGCACGGCCCGTCAGCTGACCTCAGGTGAGTGGCACGTTGGTGCACAGTTCGACGGACTGTTTTCTGGGGCGGGCTTGAGCTGGACGCCGGACAGCAAGCGAATCCTGTTCGACGGCCTCGATGACCCGAACAATGATCTGATGTATCGGCGGTCCCATATTTACGCCATCGACGTCGCTACTGGCGGACGGGAGATGCTGACTGACAGCATCGGCTACTGGACCGATCCAGTCGTCTCGCCTGATGGCAAGCGCGTAGTCTATTCCGGTTACCCGGAAGCGAAGGAAACCTACGAAATGCCGCATCTCTTTGTCATGGACATCGCCGGCGGCAACTCCACCAACATGACCGAAGACTTCGACCGGCCGGCTAGCGGCGTGATTTGGGACGACAACAACAGACAGGTTTATTTCACTGCCCAAGATCGGGGTTACGTCAATGTCTTCAGAAGCGATCTCAAGGGAAGAGTCACTCCCGTAACCTCTGGAAAGCAGGTTGCAACGCTGGTGTCGGCTGACAAGGCTCGCAATGTCGGTGTCGGCCTTATCAGTAACTTCAGCGAGCCGGGCGACATCTACCGTTTTCCGCTGTCCCGCTCCGGTGAACCGATCCGATTGACAGCGGTCAATGCCGATATGCTTCAGGGCAAGACGCTCGGTGAGCAGGAAGAAATCTGGTTCGAGGCGGAAGACGGAAGCATGGCACATGGCTGGATTGTCAGGCCGCCGAATTTCGATCCAGAGTTGAAATACCCGATGATTTTCGAGATTCATGGTGGCCCGTTTGCCATGTATCAGGGCCGCTTTAATCTGACCTATCAGATCTACGCGGCGAACGGATTCGTCGTTCTCTACACCAATCCGCGCGGCAGCACGGGTTATGGCGAGGCGTTTTCACAGGCGATCAGTCGTGCGTATCCAAGCGTCGATCACCTCGACCTGATGGCGGGTGTGGACGCGGCACTTGAGACCGGTTATGTCGACGAAAAGCGCCTGTATGTCGGTGGCTGCAGCGGCGGTGGCGTGCTTTCCAGCTGGATGATCGGCCATACCGATCGGTTCGCAGCGGCGGCTGTCCGTTGTCCGGTCGTCAACTGGCTGAGCATGATGGGTACCACCGATATTCCCTTCTTCACGCTGTCCTTCTTCCAGAAGCCTTTCTGGCAAGACCCGACCGACTGGTTGAAGCATTCATCGATCATGTATGTCGGTAATGTGACCACCCCGACACTGGTCATGACGGGAGAGAAGGATCTGCGGACCCCGATGGCGCAGTCAGAAGAGTACTATGCGGCGCTGAAGGTGCAGGGGGTACCAGCGCAACTGATGCGCTTTAACGAGGAATATCACGGCACAAGCTCAAAGCCGTCCAACGCGATGCGCACGATGGCCTACATGATGGCCTGGTACAACCAGTGGACCGAGGACGGCGAAGTCACTGACTCGGACGAGTAAGGATACTACAGTAGCCCGGAGGACTCTCGTTCTCCCGGCAGCTTCCCAATTTAGAGGGCGGACCGCTCCGAATGGCATAACGATGATGCGGGCGATTCCGCAGCCGGTAAACTCCCTGTCATGCCCATCGGCTTAGTGAAGCGGTGCTCGAACGCATCTTTTACTTTTTTAAATCCCATCTGCGCGTTGTGTTTGCGCGCCTACCTCAGCTGCAATGTCATTGGGGACCAGCATGGTCAGCGCGTAGTGCGCGATTTTCCACTCGCCATCTGTGAGTTCGACCACTCCCGTGCCCCGGCAATGACCTAATTTCTCGTTGACTAGGACTTCATCAAACCATCGGGTATTGCCTTCACCTTCCCAGTTCCTCTCTTTGACCGAGTACGTCCACCCATGACCGTCCTCAAATGCGGGCTCGGCGTAAGCCTTGAACTCTTCTATGGTCCAGCGTTCCGATTTGTCAGTGCCCAAAAAAACAGCGTCAGGCGTGTACCGATCAAAGTAGGTTTGGAAATTACCCTCATGAGCGTCTTGATGAAGACCGTCAATCAGCGCATCGATAGCAGCCTGCTCAATATCAGCCATGCTCATCGCAGGAAGTAGCAGGAGAGAGAGCAGGATGACTCCGAGTGAGCTAGTGGAGCTTAGCACTGCATTTAATACCGCCGAACTTAAGTGTCGCGTGTTCATGTATGACTGCCTTATTCTTCTGGTCGATTCCGGTTAACGATCATAAGCCACAATATGATCTGTCATCAGCCCCACAATCTGATCGTGATAGGACTCAGGAAGGCTGTGCCCCATATCATCGATCAGAACAAATTGAGCGCCACTGATTTGGCTGGCTGTGTGGACACCGTGTGCCGGCGGGATCAAGGTATCTTTTGAGCCGTGGAGCACGAGTGTGGGCGCAGTTATTGTCTGAACCTCTGTCGTACGATCACCTGTTTTGAAGATGGCCATCAGATGACGCTCCATTGATTCCGGATGAAATCCGCGAGCGCGCATGAGCTCTTCTCGTGAGGCCTCCGCGTCACCGCCAGCCAAGTCTCTGAGGTTATTCTCAGCTGCCGAGGAGGGCGGTGGAAGGTGGGGTGCAAAGGTAGTCGACATCACCGATGTCAGCGTTTTTATCCGGTTAGGGAAGTTTGCGGCCAGCACCTGCGCAATCATGCCTCCCATCGAGACACCCATGACATGCACCTGCTCATGGCCCTCCGCATCGAGCACTGCAATGCTATCGCTTGCCATGTCGTCAAGCGTATAGGGTGCGTTTACCGAGAAGCCCAGTTCATATTTGAGTATTTGCCACCAGACGGTTGGGGTGCCCCAGTCCGTGAAAAGATCCGAGCCGCCGGTGTCGCGATTGTCGATGACGATGACCTCGAAGCCCCGGGACTCCACGTTCTGGATAAAGGCATCGCCCCAAGCTGAACCCGCTCCGCCGAGGCCCATGACGAGTAATAACTTTGGGTTCGTGTCGCTCTCATTGAAGACCCGGTAGGTAATCAATGTGCCATCCGAGTCCGCTGATCGGGCGGCGGCTGTGTCGAGATAGTCGCGTGAGTAATCTGCCGCTGTGTGAGAGACCGCGAAGACTGTTAAAAGGCCGAGTACCAGTTGTTTCATTGCATGCACCTTTACCAAAGTGGCCTCATCATAGTGCGCTTGGGATCGAATGTGTGATCGTATGTGGAAACTGTCTGCAGATTTGCTCAACCACCTCGAGTGGAGTAGATGTTGGGAGCCAAAACGAGTTGCCAAGGTGACCGGTTTGAGTGACTTTACTCTGCCTGTTCAATATCAAGAGCCCATAACCTTTGAGTAGTCAGTCTCAGCTTCCCGTTCAGGACGGTCTTATTCATGCGCTCAAGCTAAACCAGGCGGGTTTAGCTTCCTCCATGGAAACCTTAGAAGCAGCAGAGGGGACCTGGCTCCACTTCGATGCGGGACAGCCCTCCGTCACTGAATGGCTTTTGGAGCACGGGGGATTGAATGCCATCGCGGTGGGGGCGCTCACCAGCGAAGAGACGCGCCCACGTGTTCTGCGAAGAGGCGATAACGTGGTTGTTACGTTGCGTGGTGTTAACTGCCTCTCAGACGAGGGCGCCGAAGACATGGTATCTGTTCGGATTTGGACGAATGGGACGCGCATTATGAGTGCCCGATTACGTCAGCTGCCATCCACTGAGCGATTGGTGGCGCAACTGTCAGCCGGGGACGGACCAAGCTCTATTCCTGAACTCTTGGTGGACTGGATAGAAAATATTATCGATGACATGGCGGAGACCATAGCCAAGCTTGAAGATGACCTGACGAAAGCAGAATCTGGAATCGACAGTGAAGAGCCGGTATTCACTCGCCAAACGATTGTCGCCATCAGGAAGCGAGCATTAACCCTTCGCCGCTACATGGCACCTCAGCGAGAGGCGCTAACTCGCTTGAGTACGGAAACTCCGACGTGGCTCGATGAGTATTTCCGGGTCAGACTCAGGGACATCACTGACCGGCTCATTCGATACATCGAGGATCTCGATGAGATTCGTGATCGCGCGATCTTGGCGCAGGAGGAGCTTGCCGCTCGCTTGGCCGATGAAATGAATCGCAAGACCTATGTATTTACGATTGTCGCAGTCGTCTTCTTGCCTCTTGGTTTTTTGACTGGTTTGCTCGGGGTCAATGTGGGGGGCGTGCCTGGGCTCGACGAGCCACAGGCATTTAACTACCTCATATTTTTATGTTTGGCCATTAGCGTCGGGCTTTTGGGCTACTTCAAATGGCGCCGCTTGATGTGATTCTGCATCAGGCGCGACGCGGCAGCGCTTCTGTCGGCGCTATGAGGCGGTAAAGCCGCCATCAACTACGAGTTCCGAGCCCGTCATAAAGGAACTGTCGTCTGAAAAGAGAAAGACAGCCGCAGTAGCAATTTGGTCTGGGTCTGCAAGACCTAACAGCGCGCGCTCTGCGAGTCGAGCAGAGAACTGTTCGCCCTCCTCGGGCTCGAGCTGGGCGATGGCATTTTCAACCAGTGGGGTATCCGCAAACCCCGGATGGATCGAGTTGACCCGAATACCTGTTTCCCTTTCTGCAAGGTCGAGTGCTATGGATTTGGTCATTGCGCGCACGCCACCTTTCGATGCCGAGTAAGCTACGACCTTGGACGACGAGACCATGCCATAGATCGATGAGACGTTGACGATGGCGCCTCCACCCGAGACTTCGATCAATGGTGCACAGACTTTGCATCCCAAGAATACGCCGAGCAGGTTGATGTTGATGGTCCGCATGAAGCCATCGGTGGTCTCGGTCTCCAGGTTGCCATTGACGGCAATGCCTGCGTTGTTCATCACAAAGTGAAGCCCTTGGCCCTGGCTTGCAATAAGCTCAACCACCGAGATCCATTCACTTTCATTGACTACGTCGAGATGAACATAGGTGGCGCCAATCTCTTCTGCGACTGACTCCCCGAGCTCGTCTTGGATATCGGAGATCCACACCGTGGCACCGTCAGCAATCATGCGTTTAGCTGTCGCCAGTCCGATACCTGATGCGCCCCCGGAGATGAGTGCTATTTTTCCTTCAAAACGACGTTCGGTCATGGTGGCCCTCTTTTTTAGTTTTATTGTTCTTAGTTTTCTTGGGGTGTGACTTAAGGGAAATAATGGCAGGGATTGGCTCGGGTCACAAAGGGAAACGCGACACAGCCGGCAAAACCGTCCCGACGCCTAGCTCGTCCGATGCGCATCGACGTCCAAGTACTCTGCTTTCTCCGTGTTCTCCCTGTTGCACTGTGTGCCAGATTTCGACTTGTAGTATCTTGCTAAAAGATCAGAGCCAGGTGCGCTTAGCTCTGGTGCCCTTAGGCCACTGGTGTGAGTAGAGATAATGAGTTTTGAGCAACTAGAGGCGTGGTCAATCGCTTTTGCGGATGCGGTATGGGGCCTACCCATGGTGGCTCTTTTGCTCGGGGGTGGCGCGTTTTTTCTTATCGTATCGAGGGCATTGCCGTACCGATATCTAGGCCATGCTTTTGCCGTGATGTCAGGACGCTACGACACTCCGGATGAGGCGGGGGAGCTGTCTCATTTTCAGGCGCTTGCTGCAGCACTCTCAAATACTATGGGCTTGGGTAATATTGCGGGTGTCGCACTCGCTATTGTTGCTGGTGGTCCGGGCGCCGTGTTCTGGATGTGGATGTCTGCTGTCGTTGGCATCGCGACAAAGTTTTTTACTTGTTCTCTTGGCGTCATGTACCGCGGGTTCGATAGTGCAGGTAACTTACAGGGCGGCCCTATGTACGTCATCCGCGAGGCCCTACCGCGGAGCTATTATCCGCTTGCAGTCCTATTTTGCGTTGCCGGCCTTATCGGCACATTACCCATGTTTCAGGCCAATCAATTGACAGCATTGATTGGTCAGACGGTATTTAATGGAGCACCGCCCGTATGGTCTGGCCTGGCTACAGGATTAGTTCTGGCTGTTTTGGTGGGTACGGTTATCTTCGGCGGACTACCACGCGTTGCCATGGTAGCCGTTCGATCTCTGCCGGCAATGGTCATTGTGTACGTGACCATGACGCTCTATGTGGTTTTGACTCACCTTAGTGAGGTGCCGTCACTTTTGTGGCTCATCGTATCTGAAGCGTTCAACCCCACGGCAGTGGGTGGTGGATTTGTCGGCATCATGCTCATCGGCGTGAGTCGTGGTGTTTTCTCCAATGAGGCTGGCGTTGGTACCGAGGTAATGGCGCATGGTGCGGCTAAGACCAATGAGCCCATTCGCGAGGGAATGGTGGCCACCTTGGGACCCATTTTCGATACTTTGCTTGTGTGTACTTGTACGGCACTGGTCATCCTGCTCGCCGGCGGGTGGCAAGATCCGGGCGAGCTATCTGGCATTACGCTCACCGCTAACGCGGTGCAGAAAGAAATGGGCACGATTGGGTTGCTGGCGCTGGGGTTTGTGGCACTGATTCTCAGCACTACCACGATGTTCACTGGTTGGTACTTCGGTGCTAAATGCTTCGGATTTCTGGCAGGCGCCCAGTGGCAGCCTTACTTTCGGTGGTTCTTTATCGCGGCGGTTGTCTTCGGTGCCAGCGTGAGCGTAGATGTTGTCTTTAATCTTATTTCCGGCAGTTATGGCCTCATGGCGCTTCCAACCATGGTCAGCACCATTATTTTGGCGCCTAAAGTGATGACTGCTGCGAGAGACTATTTTGCGAGACTGGACGCCTAGCGCCCTAGTTTTTTTCAGTAAGCAAGCGTAGCGTTTATACAAATAACCGAGAACAAATCATGAGCGATGACATCAACCTGGAAGGCATAGTGCTAAAGCCTGATACGGGTGTTCAGGATTTCATCAAGCGGTTTGGGTATTTACTCGTCGCGGTGGGCGTGGCCTGGGGTGGTCTGCCTATTTTACTCATCGAAAACGACACCCTCTTCGCCGCCACTACTGGTATTTTGGGATCGCTCTTTTTTATTGCGTCGGGCGTGGCTTTTCTCACGCTGTCTAAAATCATTGAGCTTTTGCGAGAGATCCGCGATGCCAATCACACCATTGTTGATTGACTGAATAGTCTGTCGACAGGGATTGTTGTAAACAAGGTTTCTGTTCATGAAGTATATGTCAGGCATAGTCTTTTTTTGAAAGGAGTAGATTGAGGTACACACAATCTCAACGTCAGAAGCATGTTTCGAATTCTTATTATTGTTGTCGTTATCGCCGCCTCAGCGGCCCTTTGGGTGCTGCATGGCGCGGCTAAAATTGGTGTGGGTTACGCCGCCAAACAATTATGTTCGGGTGTGTTTGTGAGTCACCTACCGGCCGACTTTGTGCTTGAAAAGGACATTATTCCCAGACTGAAAACCGTTGCCGGCATGGATCGATTTGCCAAAGCTAAAGTGGGCGAGGCATCGGCAACCCTCTCTATATTGACCGCAACAGCCACCGCGAGCTATCGCGATCGCTATGGCTGTGCGCTTCATGCGGAGGAGACAGCGAACCCCGAGGCACTTGAGCAGGAGCGAGTGGAACGTAGCGTTGCCATTGAGACAGTTCAATCGAGCAATCCTGTCATCGAGTCCGCGATTGATGAGTTGTTTGAAGAGCTCCCAGGTGGCGGTAGAAACACGTTGGCGGTGCTGGTCATGCATGGCGGGGAGATCGTCTCTGAGCGCTACGCCGCGCCCGTCAGCCCCCGCACCCGCCTTCAGGGCTGGTCAATGAACAAAAGCCTCATGGCCTCTTGGGTCGGGATCCAGGTTGAGCGGGGCGCTATTGACCTCTCGATGCTCGTCAAAGAGCGGCTACTAGCATTGGGTACTTCAGCTTCTGCTGTGTCTGCAGTGGACGAGGCGCTCACCCTCGAGCATCTGATTACCATGGCGAGCGGCCTCGATTTCGACGAGCGTTATTTGCCCGGTGACGACGTGACCGAAATGCTCTATGGCGGTGTACCCATGTGGCAGATTCCACTGGCGCAGGGTCATCGAGTAGATCCGGGGCAAGAGTTTGTGTACTCGAGTGGCGATACCAATGTCGTATCTTATTTGTGGCAGGCCTCGCTAGAGGGTGAAGCCTACGTAGACTGGATTGACCGGGAAGTAAATCAGCGGTTGGGACTCGATAATCCGTTGCTTGAGCCCGACATCAGCGGTGTGCAGGTGGGTTCCAGTTTTGCTTACTTAACGGCTCGCGATTGGGCCAAATACGGTCAATGGTGGCTCGATGCCTGGCATGGTCGTGATGCAGCTTTATCGAGTGACTGGCAGCAGCGAGCCGCAGCACCAAGCGCTACCGCGGATTTCTATGGCTTGAGCTTCTGGTTGAATACACGTTTCAGAGACTATCCCGGATTACCCGAAAATACGTTTCATGCGGGTGGCAATTCGGGCCAGTTTGTCATCGTGGCGCCGGAGGCTGAGCTTGTTATTGTCAGGCTAGGTTTAACGCTTGATGAGTCAGCGGTTGCGCTAGCAGAGCCGCTTGCGAAAATTTATGCGGAACTCACCAGGTCTGAGCCCTTAGCGATTCACATCAACCAATAATCGACCGGTTACTTTTCCTGCCAGCACGTCCGGTGCGACATCGTTGATATCGGATAATCCAATTTCCGTGACCATGGTTTCAAGCCGCTCGAGGTCCATATCACGGGCCAATCGAGCCCAGGCAGCCAGCCGTGGGCCACTCGGTGCCATGACACTATCAATGCCACGCAAAATGACACCTCTCAGGATAAACGGCATGACAGTTGCTGGGAGCGCCGCGCTTTCGGCGAGACCGCAGGCTGTGACGACACCGCCATAGCGTGTTTGTGCACAGGCGTTTGCCAAGGTGTTGCCACCAACCGCGTCGACGACCCCCGCCCATTGCTCTGCCTGCAGTGGTTTGCCTGCTTCCGAAAGTGTGTTGCGATCAATAATCGATGTCGCACCCAGATGCTTTAAGTAATTGGCCGCGTCAGGTTTGCCAGTGGACGCCGCGACCGAGAATTGTCGCGCGGCCAACAGTGCGACCGCTACACTTCCCACGCCACCACTGGCGCCCGTGACAAGGATATCGCCATGGTCAGGTGTAACCCCTTGTGCCTCGAGCGCGTCTACGCAGAGCGCAGCCGTATAGCCGGCGGTTCCGATGGCCATCGCATGGCGTGTGCTTATGTTTTGTGGAAGCTTCACCAGAAAACTCGCCGGCACGCGCGCGTACTGGGCCAATCCACCTGAGTGGCCCTCGCCCATGCCCCAGCCGTTAACAACCACACGGTCACCCACCTGCCAATCGGAGTCATCGCTCTCCTCAATGGTCCCAGCCAGATCGATACCGGGTACCAAAGGGTATTTCCTGATGATGGGCGCAGTCGCAGTCACCGCCAACGCGTCTTTGTAGTTGATGGTGCTGTAATCCACCTTAATCAGAACACCAGAGTCGGCAAGTGTGCCTTTATCGATTTGAGTGACTGCGACCTTGTGCTGGTCGTCGTCCTTGGTGGCGAGTAATGCGTTAAACATGGGTATTACCTCGAGTTTGTCTGGTTCTTATCATTGAGAATGAGCAGTGCAGAGAGTACGCGATATCGGTCTAAAAGAGATTACTTTTGGCTGATCTATGCGTTCGCGTGATCGTGATTCCTCATTTCACAAGGGCTGGTGTTATGGTGAGCAAAAAAGGATAAGCACCATGTCAGTTCGTGTCATCAGAGAGCCTTTCCCCATCGTGTCTGTTGAGAAGTCGTCTTTCAAAGAGACCTACGGCGGCGCCGAAGACATTGTCATGGTGTTTTGCACTTTAATCCGCACCGAGCAGCCGTCGGAGACTTGTCTCGTGACCATGCACCCGATCGGCGGCACAGGATGGCTACCCGTGATGAGTCAGTTTGCGCGCGCCGGTGTTCACGTTCTGGCCTGTGACAGCCGCTACCGCGGCGCAGATTACGCACTCAATATGGAAAAGGTGACCATGGACTTGGGCTCAGCGGTTCGTCACGCACGCGAGGTACTGGGATACAAGCATGTGGTCCTCCTGGGCTGGAGTGGAGGAGGGTCGCTGTCCGCGTTTTACCAGGCTCAGGCTGAGCAGCCGACAGTGACATCGAGTCCCTGCGGTGGTGGCCCCGACCTGACCACTGCCGGCCTACTGCCGGCCGATGCAGTGGTCATGATGGCGGCACATGTCTCTCGCCACGGTACCCTCACCGAGTGGATCGATCCGTCGATTACAGATGAGAACGACCCCGATAAACGAGACTCTGAGCTCGATCTCTACTCAGGGCTGATACTGCCGCCCTATGAGCCGGATTTTCTGGCGCGTTACCGTGCAGCTCAGGTGGCGCGAAATCGTAAAATCACGGCCTGGGTAAAACATAAACTGGCTGAACTCCGGGACGCGGGCCGAGAAAACGAGGAGTTCGCCTTTGTGACCCATGGCACCATGGCGGATCCGCGCTGGCTTGACCCGTCTGTCGACCCGAACGATAGGGTGTCTGGCACCTGCTATCTGGGCGACCCTCGGGTGGTGAACAACGGACCAGTGGGGTTGGCGCGTTTTTGCACCTTGAGATCATGGCTTTCGCAATGGAGTTTTGATGATGCCAATGCCTGTGGCCCAACCAGCCTGGCGAAGGTAACTAAGCCGGTCTTGGTCGTTGGGAACACGGCCGATGACGCATGCACTCCGAGCCATACAAATGCTTTATTCGATGCCGTGGCCCATGAACGCAAAGCAAAAGTTGAGATCAAGGGCGCGAATCATTACTACATGGGACAACCTGAGCTCGCGGCCGAGGCCACTGGCGTGGTCCTAGATTGGCTGCGGGACTACGACTTCCCCGTCTAATATCGCTTCCTATAACGCCTCAGGCTTCAGTTGTCAGGCTCGGTGGAACTCGATCCTCAGAGCGTGTTTTGAAGTCGCTATCGGCCATCTTCAGCATCATTGGATACGCCTCTTTCGGGTAAGCGAGATGCGGTTTTTCCGGATCAAAGTCGGGCTGTTCGACGGTGCCGCCGAGTCCTTCGTACGAGGCTGGCTGCACATACTGTTGCAGTTCCTCAGAAGAGATACCTGCAAGCTCTACAACCTCAGGGTCGATCCACATTCCCTGATTATCAAGTGGATGCTCCACTTGATCACTGGTCGCGACTTCGAGCGTCAGATTCTCTGGGCCGGCGAAGTAAATCGAATGGCATAAACCGTGATCTAGCGGCCCGAATACGGGTACGCCGCGCGATCGTATGCGGTCACGCATTGTCAGAAGCTCATCCATCGTGTCAACGTTGAAGGCAATATGCTGCATTGTGCCTGGAGCGGACGACCCGGCACCCGTGCCGGCATGGGTCTGACCCATGACGGTCTCTTTGCTCTCGTTTCCTGGTATGAAAACGAAGGAGAATGATGCGTCTCCCATCTGTAGGAAGGCATGCCAGGCATTGGGCACACCGTGCATCCAAAATAAGCCTTGAAGTGACATGCCCAACACGTCTGAGAAAAATGAGATCTGCGACTTCATGTCGGCCGTTGAGATGGCGATATGGTGAACGGCGTTGGGTGTGGTCATAGTCCACTCTCCTCTGTCTGACCTACTGAGTCTGCCTAGTGCGCGGGTGCTGATCAATAGGACAGCTCTATGGACACCATCACGGAGTCATTTACTATGCCTAGAAGCGATCGCCAAAGAGCAAAAATAAAGAGAGGGCAATATGGCTACGATCGAACATCTGAGCGCCGACGCTACCACCGACGCAATTGTTGAAGTGCTGGAGCGCGATGGCGCCGTCATCATCGATGGATTAATGGCCTCAGATGAAGTGGACCGATTGAATGCAGAGTTAGCCCCCTTTCTATCAAAGGAAGTCTTCGGGAGAGACGAGTTCACTGGCTACAAAACTCAGCGTATTGGGGCACTCATTGCTCGTTCCCGCGCCTGTCAGGACGTTGCGATCAATCCACTGATGCTTGCTTCAGCACGGCAGTATTTGGCGCAGTTCTGTGATGACATTCAGTTGCACTTCACGTCCGCCGTGGCCATAGCGCCTGGCGAGAGTGCTCAAATCTTGCATCGCGACCGCGGCATATGGGGTGGTTATTTACCGCGTCGTGTGGAGCCCCTGTTTAGCACTATCTGGGCGATTACTCCCTTCACTCAGGAGAACGGAGCGACTCAGGTCGTGCCAGGTTCACACCTGTGGGATAAGGATCGCTTACCCGAGCCCCATGAAATTGCTTACGCTGAAATGGCGTCAGGGGCTGTGCTTTGCTACACGGGCACTGTGCTTCACGGCGGGGGGGCTAACTCGACCGCAGATCAAGTGCGCACGGGGGTATTCATGCATTACGCGCTCAGCTGGTTGCGCCAGGAAGAGAACCAATACCTCTCTTGCCCGCCCCATCACGCGAGCAAGTTGAGTTCAGAGTTACGGGCGCTCATAGGCTATTCTAAAGGTGGTTATGTGCTTGGCTTCTACTCTGACCCAGACGACGAGTCAGCACGCTACGAATCGGTCAGCCCAGAACATATGTTTGGTGAGACGGCGGAGCGATTCGGCGCCATCAAGGGTGCTGATCATGTTGTTTCTTCTTCCATGAAATGATCGAAGAGACCCGCGCGATATTATCGGCCACAACTTGTAGGAGGTTGCGGAGTGATCAAGGTAGTGACGTTATTGTATAAACGATCCGATCTTTCGGCCGAAGAATTTCGCGACTACTACGAGTCGCACCACCGGTTCTTGGGTGAAAAGTATCTGAGCCCGCATGCGCTTAAGTACATCCGTCGATACCCCATTTTGGCGGGTGATGGGGCGGATACACCGGGGTTCGACGTCATGATGGAAGTGTGGTTTGAAAACTACTATTCCATGGAAGCGGCAATGGCAGATATGAGCGCGGAGGAAGCACAGCGTGAATTGGCGAGGGATGAGGAGCAGTTATTCGATCGCGATCGAACGCAGAGCTTTATCGTCGACGAATGCGAGTCCGACCTAGATGCCGATGCCGATGCCGA
>JAACDF010000247.1 GCA_009937065.1 Gammaproteobacteria bacterium
GATCGCAATCTGGTTTGCTCCTGCCCGAGCATTGAATCTTATTTGGAACCAGCGTAATCCGGTCAGAACATGTAATCGCGGCCGACGCCTCAAGCCCTCGTCTTTCAACCTGCTGACCTTCGGGCTACGGCGTTTGGTACTGAGCTTTCCACTCATCGTAGGGCATACCGTAAACGAGTTCGCGAGCATCGTCCTTGGATAGTTCTACCCCGGACTCGCTCGCCGCCTCTGCGTACCACTTTGAGAGACAGTTACGGCAAAATCCGGCCAGATTCATGAGGTCAATATTCTGAACGTCCGTTCTTTCTTGCAGGTGCGATACCAGACGGCGAAAGGCGGCGGCTTCGAGTTCAGTCTTGGTCATGAGTGTTTCTCATTCATCAAAGTTCGAATGATATCGGCCTGATTCGCGTAACGCCATTTGAGGTGCTTAAATAGTTCAGGTGCGTACCAGTCAGCGTGCTGAATTTCGATAGGGCGGCTAATCTCAATCTCGCGCCCTGACATTGACTCGCACCAGTAAAGACGAAATCCATTATCAAATTCGGCTGCTAAATCTCCCGCACTGACATGTACACCCGTCTCTTCCCAAGTTTCGCGCTCTGCAGCGCATTGAGCAGACTCATTGCTCATTACCGTTCCGCCGGGCGGTCCGTAAGTGCCGCCCATGATCTTAACGAGTAGCAGTTCACCGTTGTTTACTGCTAAACAGCCCGCGCTGGGAACTCCCATATCGCCCTTCGTAACGGAACATGGCGGCTGTTGAGAACAGGCAGACAATGACAGTGCTAAAGACAGACTCATTACCCAATGCGATTTCATGACATATCTCCAAACGTGGTCCGCATAGATTTCTTTTTTTTATAGCGGCCAATTGCGATTTTTTCTTCGATTTATAACAAAAAATGTCACAAATGTTTCATAAAGCGTGAAAATGCACTGAATTAGTGCGAGAAATGGGTCTCTGAATTGAATTCCCGGGTTGATTGCGGATTTGACAGAGGGGGTAATGGCGCACGCGCCCTCCCCCTCTACCGCTCGTAGATGACTTCTACTGACTCGTGTCCAACAAGCTCCTTGAGCTGATCAAGCAACGTGTCAGTTGGCGCCACGCGCCACTTATCGCCAAACTTGACCAGTGCGGAGCCTGCAGGCTGTCGATACTCAACAACAATAGGGCAATCGCCCGTGTGAGCGGAAAACGCCCGCTTCAATTCGGACGCGACACCACTTTGAACTACGTCAGGTCTCAACCCCAGCTTTAGCTCCCTGATCCGAGAGCTTCTCGCCTGCTCGAGCGTGGTGAATGATTTGGCTCTGAGTGAGAGTTGCCCGCGAAAATCATCCATTTGCAGACGACCATCGGCGAGTACAATCTGATCTTTCACTAGTAGGTCGCGATGCTGCTCATAGACCTCACTGTACGCGGTCGCTTCGATCTGTCCCGTACCATCATCCAGCTGAAGGACCGCCATAGTGCCGCGCTGTGTCTTGACGAGCCTGACGTCGACAATGAGTCCGGCCACCCACTGCTTACTACCTGCATTCAACTCCCTGATGGAACGGGGTGAGAACTTACGGACCTCTTGCTCGAATTCGTCCATGGGGTGACCACTAAGAAAGCTACCGAGACTCTCTTTCTCCCCGGCGAGAATATCGCGCAAGGTCCAGGAACGCGCTCGCCTGTGGTCTTGGTAAGGGTCACCTGACCCCGAGGTGGGCACCACCTCTCCGAAGAGGTCCCCCATGCCAGCTGCTTCATTTGCAGCAGATTGCTCCGCTGCCCTGAGCGCATCATCCAGTGCCGACATCAGTACCGAGCGCTCAGCACCGAGCTCATCCAATGCACCGCTTTTGATCAGTGCTTCCAGAGCTCTTCGATTGACCTTACGCGGATCTGTGCGGCTACATAGATCAAATAAATCGGTAACTGGCTTCGCTTCACGAGCTACTAACAAATCTTCAATTGGACCTTCACCTAACCCTTTAATGCCACCCAGACCGTAAATGATGTGTCCCTCAGCACTCACAGAGAAGTGATGCTGTCCTTCCAAAACATTGGGAGCTCTGACGGTCAAACCCATACGACGACATTCGTCGCGCAGTCCCAGTAACTTATCCGTATTATCGATTTCCGAGCTCATGACAGCAGCCATGAATTCAGAGGGATAGTGGCGTTTTAACCAGGCAGTTTGATAACTCACCAACGCATAGGCTGCAGAGTGCGACTTGTTAAAACCATAGCCGGCAAACTTTTCAACCAAATCGAAGATCTTCATCGCCAGCATAGGATCAACGCCTTTGTCTTTGGCACCTTCTTCA
>JAACDF010000248.1 GCA_009937065.1 Gammaproteobacteria bacterium
CAACGACAATGACCGGTATCAGTAGCTTCAAAAAGGCAGCGAAAGCCAGGCCCTTCTGTGCTTCTACAAGACTCTCAGCAGCCAAGGCTCGCTGAATAATGTATTGGTTGAACCCCCAATACGAGAAGTGAAGCACCCAAAGACCGCCTAACAGAGTCCAGATACCGGGAAGGTCGCTATAGTTAGGGTGTGACTCATCGAGGATCATCGTGAAGTGACCCGGAACTTCTTCACCAAGTCGAACCAACCCAGATAGCGCCCCTTGACCCGCCCCAACAGCATCCAGTGCCAGCCAAGTAATAGCGAATCCGCCTAAAATAAGAATCACGACCTGAATAATATCGGTCAATGCCACCGCTTTCAGGCCACCATATACCGAGTACATTACCGCGAAGGCGGCGAGCCCCATCATGGCTGTCATCACACTGACGCCGGTCAAACTTTCGATCGCCAGGCCGCCTAACCACAAAACTGCGGTGAGGTTGACCGCGGTGTAAAGCACAATCCAATAAAACGACATCAAGGATTTAACACCCGTACCGTACCGCGTCTGCAAGAACTGCGGCATGGTGTAGATCTCGCGTTTCAGGAAGATCGGCAAGAAATATTTTGCGACAACCAAAAGTACGAGCGCAGCCTGCCACTCGTAAGCAGCAATGGCCAAGCCGACCACAAAGCCCTGACCCGATTGACCAATAATCTGCTCTGCGGAAATGTTAGCTGCGATCAACGAAGCACCGATTGCCCACCACGGCAAGGTTCTCCCCGCAAGAAAATAGTCCTCGGTGGTTTTGGCTTGACCCGAATCGCGGGACACCCACTGTGCCAAACCAAACAATCCGATGGCGTACAACGCCACAATCACCATATCGATGGTTGTCATATTCTTATCCTTTTTATTGGCGTTTATTTACTCGTTCAATAGCGCTGTGTCATTGACTAAATCCGCACAGGATACAATAGAACGAATAGTCGGCGTCGTGGTCAGTTTAATTTCCGAGATATCCAGGGTCATATCACCCTCGGTTGCGAGCACAAAAGCAGTGTTGACCTGAGCGAGCTGTAACCCCTCATTTGCAAAACATGCCGTCGGCACGGATTTTTGGGTCCACTCACCTAAGGGTGCATCCAGTAATACCTTGGTAAACCTAACTGATCCGGAGCACGGATATTTGCAATCCATACGCAAGTCCACCTTATCCGTTGGCTTTTTCACGACCCTGAAATCGACAACCAGCGCACCGCCTGCCTCATCGAGATCAGTAAGATCGGTCGGGTATTCAGATTGCATATAGATGACCGATAGCCGTTCATCTGCACCGGTAAAGGTCACACGTCTTGCATCTTCTTGAACTACCCGATCAATCGACTGAATAACAACGCTACCGGTTGACGACTGGGACTCACTCCCGTTCACTTCGACCACCCAATCACTGGGATCGCCAGTGAAGAGCTGCCAGTTTCCTCGCGGACCGCCCTTAAACAACTCTTGATCCAAACTGTTATCGGCACCGATTAATTGTTCGGATAACTCTGACCATTTCAACTCGTCTTTGACCGACAATCCGTAGCCAATCGGGAATATAAATTCATCTACCGGCAAGTCCCGATCGATCGCATTGACGTCGAGTGCCGGCCACGGCATGGGCAGCTTACCCAAAAAATCGAACTGAACGTTCCCCTGCCCGTCAGCAAGCAGAACGTCAGCAACGCCTTGCCCCTCGCTACCCGGCAGCCAAGACACGACAAAAGCATCGCTATCATTCAGGATGTCGTTCAGCCACATTGGGCGACCGGTCAAGAACACGGCTACTACCGGGATATCACGCGCTTTCAACGATTTAATCAGCGCCCGCTCTCCTCTCTGGTCGGACCAAGCAACCGAGTAAACATCACCCTGCATTTCCGCATAAGGAGACTCGCCAAAAACGATAATAGCGACGTCAGCATCAGCATTGGTATCTGATGTCACGGATCCGCCAGCAGCCTCAATCTGTGTAGTAAGTCCTGCCGCAATCGACGTTCCGCCCGGAAAGTCTTTATTGGTATTGCCCGTACCCTGCCAACTTACGGTCCAGCCACCACTCTGCTGACCAATATTATCGGCGCCGGGCCCGGCAATGATGAAAGTTCCTGTTGGCGGTGCGGGTAGCAATCCACCCTGGTTCTTTAATAATACCTGTGACTTCCTAACTGCCTCTCGAGCGATCGCGCGATGATCCGCATGGCCAATTTGATCGGCAAAATCATC
Source organism: Gammaproteobacteria bacterium (assembly GCA_009937065.1). GTDB lineage: Bacteria > Pseudomonadota > Gammaproteobacteria > Pseudomonadales > Halieaceae > Luminiphilus. The sequence goes on from JAACDF010000248.1 coordinate 2,252, forward strand.
TGCAAACTCCGAGGGGAGTCCGCGATTGAATAGCCCGGCGCGCATTTTCATCACCAAAATACGCTCCACCGCCTCATTGAGCCGCGCGATTGGAATATCCCCGGCCGCCACTTGATCGAGCATATTGTAATAAAGGGGCTTCCAGTTCCCGGGCGCCATCACCATATCGACACCGGCATTGATTGCCTGGGCACAGTTATCGTTCGTACAGCCAAGTACTTCGCCAACCCCGTTCCAGTCACTGACGACCATGCCTTCGAAACCCATATCGTCACGAAGAAGGTCAGTCAAAATGGCTTTGCTACCGTGTATTTTCTCGCCGTACCAGCTATTAAAAGACGCCATAACGCTCATGACGTCTTTGTCGAAGGCTTCCACGTAACCCTGCCCGTGAATGGCCACAAGGTCCTCTAGCGGCATAGTCGTTTCCCCACGGTCATCGCCGCGCAAAGTGCCGCCGTCTCCAATAAAGTGCTTTGCCGTGGACGCAACACCCTCATCCTGCATTGCCTCCACGATGGGCGCTACGAAACTTGCAGCAATATCAGGGTCAGAACTGAATGACTCATACGTCCTTCCCCAGCGCGCGTCTTTAGCAACAGCCACGGTAGGGGCGAATATCCAGTCAATCCCGGTTGCCTTTACTTCCCTCGCCGTTGCAATAATGATTCTGACAACCAGCTCAGGATCTCGTGTCGCACCGAGGCCGATGTTATGCGGGAATAAAGTCGCGCCCATAACGTTGTTGTGCCCGTGAACAGCGTCAGTCCCCCAAACAATAGGTATGGCCGCGCTACCCTCAGATGCATCTATCGAGGCACTGTAATAGGCATCAGCTAGATCAACCCAATCCTGAGGAGTGGCATACTTATCCCCTCCCGGAAATGCTCCGCCACCGTTCAGAACGCTGCCCAGGCCATATTTTTTTACATCTTCCGCGTTTAGGCCACGAATCTCGCCCTGAATCGTTTGCGCGACTTTCTGCTCGACCGACAGTTGATCGACAATGGATGTCGCACAAGACGCCATCGACTCCCGATCTGAAGCCACCGATGCACAACTCAAGTCAACATAGTCACCTGCCGTCGGTTCCTGGCAGCCCGATACAATGACACTCGACAGAAGTAAGCCCGGTAATATGTAGTGTGATCGCACGTTTCTTCCCCACCCGTTTTTTTCACGTTTTATTTATTTCGTCTCTGAGACAGGGCTGCCGAAATCGAACCGCCATATAAAAAGTCGCAAAGCCGCACCTTGGAATCATCAGAGTCCACTAGATTTGTGACGATTCAACAAGGATGTGAAAAATACTGCGTCGACTGTATCGCATGCACGATGTTTGCGACGGTAGGGTCGCCAGAAGGGTTCAAATGGATACCGGTTCAGGTGGCACTTGTCTTTGTTTTATGGCCCCTAAAATGTCAACTGTTCCAGCGTAATAGAGCTAGTGTTGTGCACAAAAATTGCATGCGAAGCAGGAGCTTCCCATTTACCGCACCGATATCCCGACTTGTCTCATGCAACCTGTCCTACCGCTGGCGCTCGTGGGATGTTAGCGTCTGAAAAATATTTCTAACCAATAACTAGTCGGGGTTACTCCAAACATGGATCGTCACTTGTTTGCTAAAAAACGCGTATCTCTCGCAGTTTCTGTCGCGCTGGGCGCGGTTGCTGCTGCACCAGTCGCTGCGCAGCAAAGCGAAAACGCTAATGATCAGGTAATGGAAGAAGTCGTAGTCACAGGTATTCGTTCGAGCCTTAAGCGCGCGATGGACACCAAGAGAGACGCAACAGGTGTCGTGGACGCGATCACCG
>JAACDF010000249.1 GCA_009937065.1 Gammaproteobacteria bacterium
CCTGACTCTCTGATGGAATCGAGTTGATCGAGGACATCGTCACCTGTCACGACGACTACTTTTAAATTCAGCCCCTCGGCGGCAATGACATCCCTCAGCGCATTACCGCAGGCCTCTGGATTAACACCACCGGCGTTACTGATTAACTTCACCCCCGAGTCGGCAATACGCTGCAAATTGGGTTTGACCATCGCTGAAACGAAATCAGTGGCATAACCGAGTGCCGGATCGGAGGCACGCGCCCTGGCCAAAATCGACATGGTTATTTCTGCCAAATAATCAAAAACGATGTAGTTGAGATCACCTTCAGTGAAGAACTGGGACATGGCCATGTCGGTCTCACCCCAGAAACCGGTGGCCCCACCTATCTTTATTTTTTTGTCATTCACGATATCGCCCTTTTCATCAACACGATTGCCATAAAAATGATTGCGGCTCATTTATAATGAGGCATACTCATGACTATAGGCGCTACAAAAAATGGCTTCAAGCCATAACTTCGTTTAATCGCCTCATATGACCTTGAGTATTAGAGAAAATGGCAGACACTCAACGACAACGACTTGAAGCAAGGGAAGAAGCCATCTTGGCCGCTGCAACCGCTGTCTTTGGCGAATCAGGTGTCGATGGCGCGCGCATGGCCGAGATTGCGCGACGTGCAGACGTTGCTGAGGGCACTGTTTACCTTTACTACAAGAATAAACACGAGTTACTCGAGGCAGTTGTGGATCGCTTTTGGCGAGAATTGACTAAAGGTGCCATCGCGGCAATATCAGAAGGTGCGAATGTCAGCCAGCAACTACAAGAGTTAGCGAGTTATCACCTGCAATCTCTGATCGATGACTTCAAGATCGTCGAGATTACCTCTCGCGCCCGTATGCGTCATGGAGTGCCCGGTAGACAGTTACCGCAAATCCGGGAGTACGTGCGAGTTTTTGATGCCATCATGCAACGCGGCATCGATTTAAGGGAGTTCAGTGCCGATACAGCAATCTGGCAAATTCGAGACGTGTTCTATGGAACCTTGGAGCATTCCGCCCGGACTTTAGTGTTAAGAGAACAAGGCTTCGATCCATCGGTCATTGATCATCTGATGCGACTTTTTGAGCAGTACCGCCCCTCAAAACAGTCTGATGATACGAGTACCCTCGATTCGTCTGCGATCATGGAAGCACTGTCCCGGATCGAGACCAAACTCTCCCAATCCCCGTAATTAGGAACCTCAAGCGTATTGCGCACGCAACGCATCAATGAATCGACCTAGCTGATCATGCGGCAACTCATTAATGCCGGCAGCAGCAGCCCGACCACCCCCTGTTTGAAATTGCCTACATACCTCATCAGCACCTGTACGGTTGTTCAGTGGCGCTCTGACACTCACCAAATACCCGCCGTCGATATCCGTCAGTACCGCGTGTGCTTTGTCTGGCGACTGGTTCGCCAGGTCGTTGCCATACACTCCACTGACTCGCCTTGCCCACGCCTCATCTGGCAGTGACACCACAGCAATGTCATCATCATCCACAGCTCGAGGCGCCGACTGAGCCGCACTCATATCAGTGTCATAGGCGGCAACCAATGTTTCGAATAAGTCTCGATCATCCTGCAACAGCGCCGTGGGTGAACTGTGGCGCTGCATACGTCGGTAAAGATCAGCTGGGTGGAAATGCAGGTCCGTGGGCTGCGATCCATACGCATTGTAGTTAACGCAAATCCCCAACTGCTTCAGCGCACCCCGATCAACAGACAAGGACAAGTTATTGATCAAGGTATCCGCCGTTGTGTCGAGGTTGTCCCCGAAACAACCCACCACAGCCCACTCGGCAAATGCGCCACGCAAGCGTCCATTTATCAGGGCGCTAGTGCAGACCTCAGGCGCCGGACTGATCAACGCATCTAACGTCGCCGCCTCAGGAATGTCTCCGGAAAAGTGATGATCACAAAAAAACAGATCAGCACCCGCGGCCAACAGTCGATCAACATCGTCGCGGTTTTTATCAAAAGAAATATCAAGGGCCGTCACACGATCGACGCCCTCATCTGGAATGCGTCCAAGCAATTGGATATCGCGCTTAACACCCGTTACGAGTATCGCCTCGGGTCTAGGCTCAGCTAGCCTCAACTGAATGAGCGCACAGATGCCATCAGCATCGCCGTTGTAAACATCGTAATCCATGCAATCGCTCCCCCTACCGGCGGAACGCATGCTATCAGATAAGTCGAGTAAAGTTGTTGTTCGTGCACTTGACTGACCACGAACCCTCTACTCGAGCACGATTTTTACCTCGTTTTTGCTAAGTAAGTTGGGGCCGATACCGCGAACATCGCCCAATGCCTCAACTGACTTGAACTCGCCGTAGCGCTCTCTGAAATCAACTATTCGTTTTGCTAACTCGGGACCTACCCCAATAAGCTCCTCGGCAAGGACTTCAATACTTGCTGTGTTTATATTGACCGTGTCAGCCGCATAGGCAGCAGCCACTGAGCCATAAGCAATGATGAATCCGGCCAGTAAAGCGCCAATAAAGGGGAAACTCTGACGGGAGCTATCGTTGAATAAATGCATATCTTCTCTCCTTTGACATAAGTCTTATCGACTCGATATCAGCCTAGAAGAAGCGCAATAAAACTGATTCGTCGCTGCTCTGTGAAGCACTGCATCAACTTAATTCGATGAGGAAAGCTTTCCAATGATGCTGTCCACAACAGCCGCAGGGTTAGCCGCTCCGGTGATCGATCGGCCCATCACGAGATAAGTGGAGCCATCTGCAATAGCGTCCCATGGAGTCACCACACGCCGCTGGTCTCCGGCGGAATCTTCAGGGAGGCGAATCCCAGGGGTAATCAGGGCGAACTCGGGACCACATTCCCTTGATAACAATGCCGCCTCTCGCGCAGAGCAGACGACCCCATCCAAACCACTAGATTGGGCTAATGCAGCAAGCCGACCAACACGCTCAGCAGGTGTCTCGGTGATTCCCAATTCGAGTAAATCCGTTTCATCCATGCTGGTGAGCACCGTAACGGCGATAAGCTGCGTGCGCGTGTTGGCGCGTTGAGCAACAGCTGCGGCTGCAGCCTCCATCATGCGACGGCCACCAGACGCATGCACATTGACCATCCAAACACCCAGATCTGCGGCCGCGCCTACCGCGCCCGCTACCGTGTTTGGAATATCATGAAACTTCAAATCCAAAAAAACGTCGAAGCCGAGCCCGTGTAGCGCATCTAACACACGAGGACCTTCACTGGTGAATAGTTGTTTACCCACCTTCAATCTCACCTTAGTCGGGTCCAGTTTTTGCGCACAGGCCAATGCGTCATCGAGCGATGGGTAATCAAGCGCGATAATGAGTGGGCTCAACATATCTTTTTCTCTACCGTCCTTTAACTGCCTCTTTGCAGGCATCTTCTCTCAATCGTTGGATCAACGTGTCGGCCGGGAGAGTGTATCCCAGCTCTTACAGCCAGGACATTGCCAGTAGAAGCTTGGGCCATGGAAACCACAGACCCCGCAAAGATAAGCCGACTGACGCGCCACAAGCTTCTGCGCCCCTTCTATAACTTCAGGAGTTGCCACCTCTTCGCCCAGCAACTTAAGTGCCTGCATTAGAAGCCGAGAGCTTGGCTTGTCATTGAGTCCTCGTTTAATAATGTCCAAAGCTCTCCCATCATCCCCTCGCGCCGAGTACTCGTCAGCGAGGATAACGCGCAGCTGCGGGTCCTCTCTTTGACTCAGAAGCGTCACTACTAGACCTGTGAGCTCCTCTCGACAATTAACGACCTCGCTGACTGCGATCAGCTGATCAACGAATTCTGGAAGTCTCTCAGGTGACATTTTTGCAGCGGTCACTAGACGATCATAAGCACGTCGCGGCTGATCCTGGAGTTGGTCAAGGCGCGCAAGAATGATGTGCGGCCAAACGGATTCTTCAGTCCAGGTGAGCGCGCGCTGAGCAAGTTCGCGTGCCGCCTCAAGATCAGCCGCGGACTCTCTGTCCTCCGCTGCCTCGCAACAGTAGTAACTTAATTTTCTGCGCGCATTGATAGCCGCAGCCTTTTGAGTAGGGTCACCGTCGTCGGCCTCACTTAACTGAGACTCCGTCAGCTGACAGGCCTGATCCCAATCGCGGCTTGTTTCAAACAGCTCGATGAGAAGCGATTTAGCGTCTAGCTGATGGTCTTCCGATAGTTCAAGCAAATCTTTCAACAATTGCTCAGCGCGATCAAGGAGGCCCGCCGCTATAAAGTCTTTCGCTAATTCCAGGTGTGCCTGATTTTTTTGCACATCAGGAAGGCGGCTTCTTGAGAGTAGCGATTGATGGATTTTGATCGCATTGTCCACTTCGCCGCGCTTTCGCAGCAAGCTGCCAAAAGTTATGTGGGTTTCAAAGGTCTCCGCATTCACCGCCAGTGCCTCGCTGAATGCCTTCAGCGCTGACTCCTGCTCCCCATCTAGAAGAAAATTCAGTCCCAAGTAATACTGTGATGGCGGTGCAGTTTCATCAGCCACGTCGCGGCTAGCTGCACCTCTGCCGAGCACCCAGCCTGCGGCAACTGCCAAGAACAACAAGGCAAGAAGCAGCGTATTAGGCTCAGCCATCTTTTACGTCTCTGTTTAACCGCTGATGCAATCTTGCGTTCTCTCGCTTTAGCGAGGCGCTGGTAGCTCGTTGACGAATCATTAGCGCAACACTCATAAGGCTGCCGAGCACTACCCCGACAATAAGAAACGAGAGCAACCAGACAGCCATAGGCTGCTCGGCAAGCTCCAATGAGCCAAGAATCAAGGGCACCAATACAGTATTCTGAGTCGCAAATACCGCACCAAGAAAAATAGATAAAGACAGGACAATGAGGGTGAGGGCGGCGCGTAGCCAGCGGAGCATTAGAATACCGCCTTGATCGAACGATTAACGCGTTCCCTCAATTCTTTACCCGGCTTAAAGTGAGGGACGTGCTTGCCTTCTAGCTCAACTGCATCACCGGTCTTGGGATTGCGACCTTTACGAGGTTCTCGGTAATGCAGCGAGAAACTGCCAAAGCCCCGAATTTCAATTCGTTC
>JAACDF010000250.1 GCA_009937065.1 Gammaproteobacteria bacterium
AGACGATAGGATGAGACGCTGCCAGACCAGCGAGATAATCAGAAAAACCTTCACTTGAGAAAGAGCGTCCTTCACCGGACAGGTGATACTGCCCGTCTCGGTAGAATTCGGAGGCTGCACAATCAAGTGCGAGCGTAATATCCTCACCGAGAACGTATCCCGCATTCCCAACCGCCTCAGCGATAACCTCAAGCGCTGCCGCATTAGAAGGCAAGTCAGGCGCGAACCCCCCCTCATCACCAACCGAAGTTGCCATTCCGCGGGCGGCGAGCACCTTTTTAAGGTTATGAAAAATCTCAGCGCCGACTCGCAAGGCCTCGGCAAACGATGTCGCAGACACCGGTTGGATCATGAACTCCTGAATATCGACATTGTTATCAGCGTGCTCTCCACCATTGAGAATATTCATCATCGGCACAGGCATGGTGAGCTGCGTGGTACCCGCAAGATTGGCTATGTGCTGATACAGCGGAGTTTTTGTCGACTGAGCCGCCGCTCGGGCATTCGCGAGTGAAACGGCGAGAATGGCGTTCGCGCCATATTTACTCTTGTTGTCGGTGCCATCAGCATCGAGCATTCGCTGATCGACTGCGCGCTGATCCATGGCATCGTGACCTAGCAAACACTCGCGAATGGGTCCGCTCACATTAGCCACTGCGGTTAACACGCCTTTACCTAAATAGCGGGAAGGATCAGCATCACGTAATTCCAATGCTTCTCGCGAACCGGTACTAGCGCCCGAGGGCGCATAGGCCACGCCCACGGTATCATCGTCCAAGGTTACTTCGGCCATCACCGTGGGATTACCTCGGGAGTCCATGACCTCAAACGCACGAATATCGATAATCTCGCTCACCACTTTCTCCATTCAGTGTCAGTTAATTTCAAGTTTGGGTAGCCCTTTGACGAGCTCGTCAATAGCTTTTACTTGTTCTAGGAAAGGTCTCAATTGATGCAATGGCAGGGCACTAGGCCCGTCACAAAGGGCTTTATCCGGATCGGGATGTGACTCTAAAAACAGACCGGCAAGACCGGTTGCCATACCCGCCCTAGCTAGGTCAGCCACCTGTGACCTCCTACCACCTGAGGCTGAATCTCCCGGATCTCGGCGCTGCAGTGCATGGGTTACATCAAAAATGACAGGCACATCGCCTGTCATTTTGCGCATAACACCGAATCCCAGCATGTCGACCACTAAATTATCGTAGCCAAAGTTACTGCCTCGTTCACACAAGATCAGACGGTCATTGCCACACTCTCTGAACTTATGAACTATGTTCTGCATCTGCTCAGGACTTAAAAACTGGGGCTTTTTGATATTGATCACAGCCCCCGTATCCGCCATGGCTCTCACAAGGTCTGTCTGACGCGCCAGAAATGCCGGGAGTTGAATAATGTCGACGACGCTAGCAGCGGGTGCTGCCTCTTCTGGCGTATGGACGTCAGTAATCGTTGCAAGGCCGTGGACCTTTTTCACGGTCTCAAAGATCGCAAGTCCTTTCTCCAACCCGGGCCCACGAAACGAATTTATTGAGGAGCGATTTGCCTTGTCATACGACGCTTTAAACACCAGCGGAATATCGAGCTCAATGCAGACCTCCTTGTAAGTGCCAGCGACATCCACGGCAAATTGCTCGGATTCCAAAACATTGACACCGCCTACCAGTACAAACGGCTTGTCATTGGCAAATTCGACATCACCGACGCTAACGGTTTGCGAAGCCATCAGTGCTTAACCTCAACAGCCGCATTAATAAAGCTCGAAAACAACGGGTGGCCACCACGTGGACGGGAGGTAAATTCGGGGTGGAACTGACAGGCAACAAACCACGGGTGATCAGCTAGCTCAACCATTTCCACAAGGCCTTGATCCTGCGACCAACCGGAAATCGTCATTCCCTGAGCCTCAAGCTTCGGAACGAGCGTGTTGTTTACCTCATATCGGTGACGATGGCGCTCTCTGACAACGTCACTGCCGTAGATTTCGCGCGTTTTCGTCCCTTCTACCAAGTAACAAGGTTGTGATCCGAGGCGCATGGTGCCCCCCATATCTGAATGCTCATCCCGAACTTCAATGTCTCCGGTCTCGGTCTGCCATTCAGTAATCAACCCAATCACAGGGTATGGCGTCTCCGTGTTCATTTCAGTCGAATGCGCACCTGCAAGACCACAGACATTACGAGCAAACTCGATCATTGCCATGTGCATTCCCAGACAAATACCCAGGTATGGAATCTTATGCTCTCGCGCGAACTTCACCGCGGCGATTTTGCCCTCGATGCCACGGTCACCAAAGCCGCCAGGCACCAAAATAGCGTCCAGCGTTGAAAGTACGTCCGTTCCCTTGGTCTCGAGATCTTCCGCATCAATATATTCGATATCAACATGTGTATTAGTGTGCAGACCCGCATGACCTAGAGCTTCATTGAGCGACTTGTAAGCATCGACAAGATCCGTGTACTTGCCGACCATTCCGACCTTAACCCTGGCGCGCCGCTCGGCAAATTCTCTAGCGACGACATCATCCCACTCTGTAAAGTCCGCATCGCTAGGCGACATGCCAAATCGCTCGAGAATGTAGTCATCCAAGCCCTTCTCGTGCAAATTTTTCGGAATCTTATAAATGGAGTCCGCATCGAGGACAGGTATCACGGCTCGTTCTTCGACATTGGTAAAGAGCGAGATCTTCTTACGGGCACTGTCATCGATCTCAACCGAGCATCGGCACAACAGCACATCCGCCTGAAGACCTATAGACCGCAGTTCTTTCACCGAGTGCTGTGTTGGCTTGGTTTTGATCTCACCCGCGGTAGGAATATAAGGCACCAATGTTAAATGCATCAGCAATGCGCGCGATGCGCCCGCCTCAAGCTTTAGCTGTCTAAGCGCTTCAAGAAACGGCTGGCTCTCGATATCACCCACCGTCCCTCCGACCTCAACAACAGCCACTTCGGCACCTTCTGCGCCCGCAATGACCCGTCGTTTTATTTCATCAGTAATGTGAGGAATTACTTGAACTGTTCCGCCTAAGTAATCGCCACGACGCTCTTTTCTCAGAACCTCGTCATAGACCTGACCCGTAGTAAAGTTATTCCGCTTGGACATTGTCGCGCGGGTAAACCGTTCGTAGTGCCCCAGGTCTAAATCCGTCTCGGCACCGTCATCGGTAACGAAAACTTCGCCGTGCTGAAATGGGCTCATTGTCCCCGGATCAACATTGATATACGGGTCTAATTTCAACAATGTGACTTTGAGGCCACGCGCCTCGAGCACAGCAGCAAGCGATGCCGCCGCTATTCCTTTTCCTAACGAGGAAACAACACCGCCGGTAACAAAAACGTATCGCGTCATGAACTCCACCAAAGCAAGAGGAACTGTGGGGCGGCGAACAAATGGTTGCCGACAGCATAGCTCCGATGGGCGTTCAGCTTACCAAAGAGTCTTCAGTGGCTCAATTTCCAAAGACAATTTTTGGAGGCGTCCATAGCGGTACTAATCCTCCTTTACACGACGGCAATTTTGAGCAGTCTGTGCTGAGTCCAATATCGGGAATTGCAATGATCTCATCACCCGCTAAGACCAAGGGATATCCTGCGCGCAGCGAAGGCGGCACGCCAGCCTCCTGAAGCCACTGATTTACTGATCGTCTCGGGCGCTGACCAAGCGATACAGCCTCCCCGGTTAGCGGTGCTCTGATGCTAATGGGTGCACCCATTGGCAGCCCTGTAGAAGCCTCTTGCCAGGATAGTGCGCCCCACGCTCCTGCAACCGCATCACCCACCTTACAAGCTAGATCAACAGAGCAATCCATATTAGCCGGATAAAGATGGATACCTTGGCGCCATCGCTGCATCAGGTAGTCACCCACTTTCAACTCCGGCAATTTGTCCCCCTGCGCTTGCATGCACTGACGAGCGAATTCTTCTAACCCTGTAAAATCAGGCAAGGGGGCTTTCAACTCTCGAAGCCAGGCGTGTAACGCCCGATGTAACGTTTTGGCATCGTGAGCATCGATTGGCAAATAAGGTCCGCCCCACCGGGTGTACTGGGTTCGACTAACTGCAATCTCGGATTCGGCGAGCTCTCCGCTTAGCGCCGCGGACCGTGCGAAGCCCGAGCGATAGCCAGGCCACCTTGACTCAATGCGCGGTAACACCTCGTGACGCAAGAAGTTACGATCAAACCGAGTTTCATCGTTACTACTGTCATTGAGGTAAGCGAGTTCATTAGCGCTTGCGTAATCCTCAATCTGAGAGCGTGTTATCCCAAGTAGTGGCCTAAACAAGGAGCCCCTGCCCAGCAATCGCTGCTTAGGCATACCGGCAAGCCCCGAGGGTCCAGCGCCTCGTATCAGGCGGAATAGTACAGTCTCGACCTGATCATCAAGATGGTGACCAAGCAAGAGGATATCGCCGACATCGAGAAACGATTCAAATGCGCGATATCGTGCATCGCGTGCCTGTGCCTCGAGAGATGCCCCGTCCTCTACCGCAACGACTTGCTCATAAAACGAAACGCCGAGGCCTGAGGCAACCTCCGCGCAGTGCGCAGCCCAAGCATCGGCGTTTTCATGGAGCCCATGATTTACGTGCAGGGCGACGATAGGCGGTAACGACTCTCGTTGAGAAAATTCAACGAGCGCGTGCAGTAAGCTGTGGCTGTCTGCGCCGCCAGAGAACCCGACGCACAGTCGTTCAGCGCTTTGCAGTGAGGCTTGTTGCGCAACCAGGGCCGAGAGCAGCGCCATTGTCAAATCATGCGCTACCGTAGGCCATCAAGCGTTGGTATCGAGACTCCACGAGGCTGTCCATATCGGTGGCACACAAACGATCGAGTTGATCCGCAACATGTGAGCGGATTCGACGAGCCATTTCATCAACGTCGCGGTGCGCACCGCCTAAAGGTTCCTGAATAGTGGTGTCGACAATGCCAAGCTCTTCGAGTGTCGATGAGGTAACGCCCATTGCTTCGGCCGCTTGAGGGGCGAACTCGCTACTTTTCCAGATAATATTTGCACAACCCTCGGGCGATATGACGAAGTAGGTTGAGTACTGGAGCATCGCCAGATGGTCTCCCACCCCAATGCCTAATGCGCCGCCGGAGGAGCCCTCTCCAATAACCACACAAACGATAGGAGTTTTCAAACGCGACATAACCGCAAGATTCTGTGCAATGGCCTCTGAAATACCACGCTCTTCCGAATCAATGCCAGGGTATGCTCCGGGCGTGTCTATAAGAGTCACCACAGGCATGTTAAACCGTTCGGCCATTTCCATAAGGCGCAGCGCTTTGCGATAGCCCTCGGGCTTTGGCATACCGAAGTTTCGATAGACCTTATCCTTTACCGCTCTACCCTTTTCTTGACCAATCACCATAACGGGGCGCCCATCAAGGCGAGCAACGCCGCCTACGATGGCCTTATCGTCACCAAAATGACGGTCGCCGTGCAGCTCATCAAACTCATCAAACACAAGGGGGATATAGTCAAGTGAGTAAGGGCGTAAGGGATGACGTGCTACCCGAACAATATCCCAAGGGCTTAGACCGGAATAAATTGATTGTGTGAGTTTGTGACTCTTAGCTTTCAGACGATCTATTTCATCGCTGATATTAATTTCGGAATCATCAACGACTGATTTGAGTTCCTCGATTTTCATCTCAAGCTCTGCGATAGGCTGCTCAAAATCAAGATAATTGGGATTCATTGTGACTTGCCCTATGACAAACGGCTAATATTGCGACCAAACCCACAGTCTACAAATGTAGAACGATCGCGTCATCGGTAAGATTTACGCTACGCGTTACCCTACTTTCAAAGAGTTTATGAACACATCGTCAAACAAACCTCCACGCCTACTGCTCGCCCCGATGGAGGGCGTTATGGAATCTGTCATGCGCGAAATGCTGACAGGCATCGGTGGCTATGAGCGATGTGTAACCGAATTTATTCGCGTTTCTAGTACGGTGCTACCTCCAAAAGTCTTCCATCGACTGTGCCCTGAACTCAAAAACGATGGCAGAACGGCCTCTGGTACTCCGGTTTACGTTCAGTTACTCGGGTCAGATCCTGCTTTGATGGCTGCAAACGCGAAAATAGTCGCCCAGTTGGGCGCACCGGGCATTGACCTTAACTTTGGGTGTCCCGCGAAGACCGTGAATAAATCGCGTGGTGGCGCGACCTTATTAAAAACTCCGGAGCTCATTTTCGATATCTGTAAAGCCGTGAGAAACGCAACTCCCGTTGAAACACCTGTAACCGCGAAAGTGAGGTTGGGATTTGACGATGATTCGCAGTTTTCGGAAATTACCGACTACGCAATCCGCAGTGGCATCGACGAGTTAACCGTCCACGCGAGAACAAAGACCCAGGCATATCGACCTCCCGCACATTGGTCTCGGCTCAAACCTGTCACTAGAAAATACGCGATTCCCATCATCGCAAACGGTGAAATTTGGACTCCGAGCGACCTTGCTACCTGTCGTGAACAAAGCGGCTGCGACGCGTTCATGTTAGCAAGGGGCGCCCTCTGTCGTCCCGACCTTGGTCGCGCTGTTAAAGCTCACACAGAAAACATTGCCGTCACACCCATGACATGGCCTGAAATTACGGAGCTACTCATCTACTTTTTTGAGGCCAACGGGGCGCGCTACGGGCGAAAATATGCGATCAATCCACTGAAGCAGTGGTTAGTGTATCTGCAATACTGTTACCCACAGGCTGCGGCATTATTTGCACAAGTAAAGCGAATCCGCGATCCTGACGACATGCTGTGTGTGCTACTGAGATCTACACATAAACTGACAACCTCAAAAGCGGCGTGAGCGTGTCAGCACAATAGTCAGATAAAGAAAATAAGGAACGTCATGACGACACAGGCAATGCCACCGAGCACTGAGTGGCTCGGTCACCCACGCGGTTTATTCGTTTGCTTCGCTACCGAAATGTGGGAGCGCTTCTCGTTCTATGGCATGAAGTACTTACTGGTATTGTTCCTTGTTCAACATCATCTATTCAGCGATGGCGAAGCACTTCGTATACTGGGTGCCTATGCGGCACTCGTTTATGCCATGCCCCTACTGGGTGGCATTATTTCGGATCGGTATCTGGGGCAAACTAAAGCCGTCAAATTGGGCGGCATCCTGCTGGTTCTGGGTCACTGCGCCATGGCATTTGAGGGCGTACCTGCGACCCAAGGAGTCTCTGGTGAAATTGTCAGGGACGATCAAGCAATAACCGTTTTTTATTTTGCGCTGGCACTCATTGTTATCGGTGTGGGCTTACTCAAGCCCAATATCTCCACCGTGGTAGGTCGGCTATACGGCGAAAATGATCCCCGGAGAGACGGCGGGTTTACGATTTTCTACATGGGCATCAACATCGGTGCCGCCACCGCGTCCTTGCTGTGCGGTTGGTTGGCGAGTGCCTATGGCTGGGCCTACGGATTTGGCGCCGCAGGCATTGGAATGCTCATTGGGTTAATCGTCTTTTCGCTTGGCCAAGACTGGCTTGAAGGTCATGGGGACCCGGCGGATCCAGCTATCTTAAAGCAACCTGCGAGCGCATCACTTGGTCTACTCAACGTAGAGAACACCATCAGTGTCTACAGTGTTTTATCCGTATTTGTTATTTGGATCGTCTTGCAACAGCCCAATGGCGTTGGCTTCAT
>JAACDF010000251.1 GCA_009937065.1 Gammaproteobacteria bacterium
AAAGCCTGCTCAACGAGGATCGAGAGTTTATAATTTGCGCGGACTGGAACACCTGCCATCAGAATATTGATCTCAAAAATTGGCGCAGTAATCAAAAGAACTCGGGATTCATGCCATATGAGCGGGAATGGCTTACAAAGCTTTACGAGGAGCAGGGCTGGGTCGATATATTCCGGCAAATGACCACAGAGCCGGATTTGTATACGTGGTGGTCCAATCGCGGTCAGGCCTGGGCCAACAATACGGGATGGCGACTTGACTACATGCTTGTATCGCCCGGGTTATCGGGATCTGGCGAGGGCTTTAGTATCTATCGTGATGAGAGGTTCTCCGATCATGCGCCCGTCACTATCGATTTTAATTTATAGTATTCAATATCACTTCATCTTCTAACACATTGTTTTAATTAGGGTTTAATTTATGTTTATAAGTCAGGCACACGCGCAGACAGCCAACCAAGCACCCGCGGGAGGAGAGTGGTTCCTCCCCATTATGATGATCGGTCTGCTCGTCTTTATGTATTTCACAACTATCAGGCCTCAAAGAAAGCGCCAGAAGGAGCATGCTGAACTCGTTAACGCGTTGGGCAAGGGCGACGAAGTTCTAATGAGCTCTGGCTTAATGGGGAAAATCGTCGACTTGTCCGACCTATACGTGGTGGTAAACGTTTCGGATAAGGTCGACCTGAAATTCCAACGGACTCACGTTACCGCAACGCTGCCAAAGGGCACCATCAAGACCTTGGGAGCGTAATACCATCGTTCAGTATCCACCTAGACAGCCCCTGGCGGTCTTACCTTCTCCGTTTCAGCTCCTAAGTCGAGCATCGGAGCGATGGGGTCAAGGGCGCCGAATCTGGTGTAAGCGGGATGACTTAACCGGCTCGCTACTCACTGGGAATAAAGTGCGGAAGCTTGAATTTCTTGCTGCCCAAGCACTGAATACTGGTTGCACGGTGCTTGTCACCGCGGGTGCATTGCAAAGCAACCATTGCCGTGCAACGGCTGGTGTGGCCGCGCAACTGGGGCTTAAGTGCGAGTTGATACTCAGGGGGGAAGAGCAGGAACTGAGCGGAAATTATCTCCTCAGTAAAATGCTGAACGCTGAGATTACCTACGTATCGCGTCGCACCACGGGCGATGAAATGTCAGTTCATCTGGCTGATGCTGAGCAGCGCTGGCTGGAGAAGGGGGAAAAGGCGCTGACGATACCCATTGGTGGGAGCGATGCGACGGGCATTTGGGGTTATATCCTGGCTGTCGAGGAACTGATGGCAGATATGGACCATCATGGCCTTTCTCACACAGCCATCGTGCATGCCACTGGATCAGGTGGGACACAAGCGGGATTGAATGCGGGCGTCTTATTGCACGGCGTCTCCTCTGATGTCATCAGCTATGCAGTGTGTGATGATGAGGTGTACTTCAATGCAAAGGCTCAAGAAGATTGGGAGAACTTGCGTGCCTACCGCCCGGAGCTTCCTCCCGTGCCGATTAAGACACTTACAAATGACCACTACATTGGCCCAGGGTACGGTAGGGCAGGCGATGAGATCTTCGATACGTTGACCGAGCTAGCGAGACTTGAGGGCATCACTCTCGATCCGGTTTACACGGGAAAGGCGTTCCATGGTCTTATCACCGACTTGTCACGAAATACCTTTGCTTCGGAGGCATCCGATATCATTTTCATGCACACAGGCGGGGTATTCGGTATCTTCCCCCATGCATCGGCAGTTCAGGCGGCGCTGGGGCGCTGCTGAACTGCTGTTCAGACGACAATAAATAAGAGGCAGGACGATGCTTGAGACAATAATCCGAGACGTGAATGCGGTGGCGTGGGGTCTTCCCATGCTCATTCTCTTGCTGGGGACCGGAATCTACCTCACGCTGGGGCTGGGTTTCATGACGCTACGCAAGGTGCCGCGAGCGATTTCGTTACTGTTTTCAGGCGTATCTGGTCGCGGCGAGGGCGATATTGCTCCCTTCAAAGCTTTGATGACTTCACTGTCCGCCACCATCGGCACGGGTAATATCGCTGGTGTTGCTACAGCCATTACGTTAGGTGGTCCGGGCGCTTTGTTCTGGATGTGGATTACCGCCTTGTTTGGCATGGCTACCAAATACGCTGAAGGTGTCCTGGCGGTCCGCTACCGTGAGCAAGACGATCAGGGAGGCTATTCAGGTGGCCCCATGTACTACATACGCAACGGACTTGGCGCTCGATACGGGGCGTTCGCCACCGGTTTGGCCTTTGCATTTGCATTATTTGGCGCAACCGCCGGCTTCGGGCTCGCAAATACGGTTCAATCGAATTCCGTAGCTCAGGTTTTGACCGATAACGCAGGCATTCCATGGTGGATCACGGGCGTCGCTCTGATGTTGATGGTTGGTGCCGTCATTTTGGGAGGCATAAAGCGTATCGCGGATACAGCAGGTGCCGTCGTTCCCGCTATGGCTATCTCCTATATCTTCATGAGTCTAATTGTAATCCTCATGAATATTTCGGATGTGCCTGCCGCATTCGCCACCATTATCGATAGCGCGTTTAACGGCGCCTCGGCTGCTGGAGGCTTCGCTGGTGCCACGGTATGGGCGGCCATTCGGTTTGGCGTTGCACGCGGCATCTTCTCGAATGAGGCTGGCCTGGGAAGCGCGCCAATCGCGCACGCCGCGGCTAAAACCAACGAGCCTGTAGAGCAGGGTCTGGTAGCCATGTTGGGCACCATGATCGATACGTTGATCGTCTGCACCATGACAGGTCTGGTGATTGTCCTTACCGGTGTGCTCGAATCGGGTGTGTCAGGGGCTAGTCTTACGTCCATGGCCTTTGGTGCTGTTTTGCCAGGTGGTGAGTGGGTCGTGACCATTGGTGTCGTGGTATTTGCAACCACGACCATGATGGGTTGGGCGTTCTATGGTGAAC
>JAACDF010000252.1 GCA_009937065.1 Gammaproteobacteria bacterium
CTTCAGGATCCGTAGCGAGTCGCGCACCTTCAGCAAGAATCGCCGCCTCGGTCACCGATGCCGTGGGGCCCGGCGTCCAATCGATGCTAACCGCCTTCGCTGCCTTCAACACCGAAGCCATGGTCTCGGCTGCTACCACGACATGTCCCTGGACGGTTTGACTAGGGTCATTAATCTCTATGGCACCGATATAACCGGGAATCGTTTTGGCCGCCGATTCATCGATACCATTTACCTTACTGCCGTAGCGCGTCGGCGGAAGTAAGGGCATGGCATAGACCATTCCCGGCAATTCCGCATCCAAGCCAAAGACAGCAGCACCCTCGGACTTTGCAGCAACGTCAAGATTTCTCACGTCACGACCAATTACGGTTCGCTCGGCCGGCGCCTTGACGGGCATCGCCGCCAACTCTTCCTCTGAAATAACGCGCGAGAAATCACCATTACTGATAATTTCAGCGAAGGTCAGTGATTGGTCGCCCGACGTGACCACGCCGTTTTCACAGCTACAAGATTCTGCCGGGACACCCATGAGCTTTGAAGCCGCATCAATAATTACGGTTCGCCCTGCGGCACCTGCTTGGGACAACAAGGTAAATGACGTATGCACTGACCATGATCCGCCAGTCACCATTACACCCCACTTGGGGTCAGTATCGACATGCTTAAATGAAACCTTTGACCAGTCCGCACCCAACTCGTCAGCCACGATTTGAGCCAATGACGTACCAACGTGTTGACCCATCTCCGCACGGACAATATTGATGAGAACGTCGCCAGCGCCATTTATCTCAAACCAAATATTGGGCGAAAACACCTTCGTCAAGTCACCACTGGCTAGTGCTTTAGATGCCTGGTCTGAACTACACCCTGAGACCAGTGAGCCCATCGTCATCATGAGGGACGAGCCGGCAACACCCGCTATGAATGATCTTCTTGAAAGACCTTGTCGCTGATTCTTCATGACATTGTCCCCCCGGTTGCAGCCGTTTTAATGGCTTTCTTGATGCGGGGATAGGCCATGCATCGACATAGATTGCCGTTCATTGCCTGCACAATTTCTCCGTCAGAAGGGCTCGGATTACGCTCGAGTAGACCAGCGGCCTGCATGATTTGACCTGACTGGCAGTAACCACATTGCGGCACCTGCGCCTCGGTCCATGCGGTTTTCAATGCCTCTCCCACCGGAGTTGCAAGACCTTCAATGGTGGTCACCGAACGCCCTTCAACCGCACTAACAGGCGTAACGCATGAGCGCATCGGATTGCCATCAATGTGAACAGTACACGCACCGCACTGTGCAATGCCGCATCCAAACTTTGTTCCACGCAGCTTCAGCTCTTCACGCAATACCCATAATAGTGGCGTGTCGGCATCGCTTTCAGCGCT
Source organism: Gammaproteobacteria bacterium (assembly GCA_009937065.1). Classification (GTDB taxonomy): domain Bacteria; phylum Pseudomonadota; class Gammaproteobacteria; order Pseudomonadales; family Halieaceae; genus Luminiphilus. Next base: position 1,390 of record JAACDF010000252.1, read on the forward strand.
GACTACTTCACCGTTCAACATGAAATTGACCATCGTCGATCCTCTTTTTCTTATCTTTATTAAATACCGCTGTTACCTATCTTTTACCAAACCACGAGGACTTTGCCAAAAAAAAACCCGCTTAATGCGGGCTCTTTGAACATTGGAGTGCGACGAAGCAACGACAGTGCTCGTAGATCAGAAGCTGTTTTTCCCAATAATACCGTCGGCAACACTGCTGGGTGCCTCGGAGTAGCGGGCAAATTCCATAGTGTAGGTGGCGCGACCTTGCGTTGCTGAACGAAGATCGGTTGCATAGCCGAACATCTCAGCCAGCGGCACATCCGCATCAACGGTCTTGCCTGCTGAACTGTCATTCATACCCAGGATAAGTCCTCGTCGACGATTTAGGTCACCCACGACATCACCCATATTTTCTTCAGGTGTCACGACCTCGACTTTCATAATCGGCTCTAAAAGGACTGCGCCACCTTCATCCGCGAGCTTCTTAGTCGCCATACTAGCGGCAATTTTGAAGGCCATTTCATTGGAGTCGACATCGTGGAACGAGCCGTCAAACAGGGTCGCCTTAAGACCGAGAAGCGGATAACCGGCGAGCACACCATTTTGCATCTGCTCCTCAATGCCCTTATTGACCGCTGGGATATATTCACGAGGTACTGCACCGCCGACAATCTCGTTAACAAACTCCAGACCTTCGGCACCCTCGTCCTCGGCAGGCTCAAATCGAATCCAGACGTGTCCGTACTGGCCTCTTCCGCCCGACTGTCGGACGAATTTCCCTTCGATCTCCGCGGTGTTCCTGATGCGCTCGCGGTATGCCACCTGTGGCTTACCAATATTCGCCTCGACACTAAACTCACGACGCATACGATCCACAATAATATCGAGGTGGAGTTCACCCATGCCGGAAATAATGGTTTGACCTGTCTCCTCATCTGTCTTTACACGAAATGAGGGATCCTCTTGTGCAAGTTTAGACAGTGCCAACCCCATTTTTTCTTGATCGGCCTGAGATCTGGGCTCGACGGCAACCGAAATAACAGGCTCCGGAAACTCCATACGCTCGAGCACCACGGGATTGTTGACATCACAGAGTGTATCGCCCGTGGTCACATCTTTGAGGCCTATCGCAGCCGCAATATCACCCGCAAGCACTTCTTTGATTTCTTCGCGACTATTGGCATGCATCTGAACCATTCGGCCAACGCGCTCTTTCTTGCCTTTTACCGAATTAAAAATGGCGTTGCCTGACTCTAACTTACCCGAGTAGACACGGAAAAATGTTAGCGTCCCGACATAAGGGTCAGTCGCGATCTTAAACGCCAGTGCTGAAAAGGGTTCGCCATCATCCGACTCACGAGTGACAACCGTCTCGCCGTCCAACTCCGTGCCCTCAATGGCCTTCACCTCGGTAGGCGATGGCAAATACTCAACAACCGCATCGAGTACGGCCTGCACACCTTTGTTCTTAAATGCACTGCCACCCAAGACTGGGACAATCTCGTTAGCAAGCGTCCTCGCTCTGATACCTGCTTTTATTTGCTCCTCGGATAACTCGCCTGTTTCGAGGTAAGCATCCATGAGCTCGTCATTCGCCTCCGCAGCCACTTCAACGAGATACTCCCGCATCTCGTAGCACTGATCGACCAAGTCATCTGGCACTGGCCCGTATTCGAAGGTGGTGCCTCGGTCTTCTTCATTCCAGACGATGGCCTTGTTCTTTATCAGATCGATGACACCGACGAACTCTTCCTCGGCGCCAATGGTCATCTGAATGGGCACCGCATTGCAGTCGAGCCGGTCACGAAGCTGCTCTACAACATTCATGTAGTCGGCACCCGCCCGGTCCATCTTGTTAACAAAGACCATGCGTGGGACAGCATACTTGTTTGCTTGACGCCAAACGGTTTCGGTCTGAGGCTGGACGCCTGACGAACCGCAGAGCACTACTACCGCGCCATCAAGCACGCGAAGCGAGCGCTCGACCTCGATGGTGAAATCTACGTGCCCGGGTGTGTCAATGATGTTGACGCGATATTCATCGAACTGACTGTCCATACCACGCCAAAAACAGGTGGTTGCAGCGGACGTAATTGTAATGCCACGTTCCTGCTCCTGCTCCATCCAATCCATGGTGGCCGCACCATCGTGTACCTCACCAATTTTGTGAGAGACGCCAGTGTAGAAAAGAACGCGTTCGGTTGTGGTTGTCTTACCGGCATCAACGTGGGCGCAAATTCCGATATTGCGATAGCGGTTAATCGGGGTTTTGCGAGCCACGTTAATACCTTGTCGCGGTGTGCCGCGAGATTAGAATCGGAAGTGCGAGAACGCCTTGTTGGCTTCGGCCATGCGGTGCACGTCTTCACGCTTCTTCACTGCATTGCCCTTGCCTTGAGAGGCATCCAAGATTTCGCCTGCAAGCCGCTGACGCATGGACTTCTCACCACGGTTGCGTGCGTAATCTACCAACCAACGCATAGACAACGCGACCCGACGGGCTGGGCGAACTTCAACCGGAACTTGATACGTCGCACCACCCACTCGGCGGGACTTAACTTCCACCATCGGTGCAATGTTCTCGAGCGCTTCATCAAACACTTCAATGGGGTCACGATTAGAGCGCTCTTCCACCAGTGTCAGCGCACCGTACACGATTGACTCAGCAACAGACTTCTTGCCGCTGATCATCACGTGGTTCATGAATTTTGCGAGGGTCGTATTCCCGTACTTGGGATCAGGAATAACTTCACGTTTTGCAACAACGCGTCTTCTTGGCATGTCTTTCTCTCTTCTTCAGGTTGTGCAACCACTCTCGGGTTGCCCTTACTGTCACACTGGGTGACCTTGTGGCTGAACCTCAGCCGATATTTACTGTAGGTGGAACGTTTACTTCGGTCGCTTGGCGCCGTACTTAGAGCGACCCTGGCGACGATTCGCAACACCCGAGGTATCGAGGCTTCCACGTACCGTGTGATAACGCACACCGGGCAAGTCCTTTACACGACCACCGCGGATAAGAACCACACTGTGCTCCTGCAAGTTATGACCTTCACCACCGATGTATGAAGACACTTCAAATCCGCTCGTTAAACGAACACGGCAAACCTTGCGAAGCGCTGAGTTTGGCTTCTTTGGTGTCGTTGTATAGACGCGAGTACATACGCCCCGACGCTGCGGACACGCCTGCAATGCAGGTACGCCACTTTTCATTACTTTGCGCTTGCGCGGCTTACGCACTAGCTGGTTGATTGTTGCCATTCGGCCTTAACTCCAAGTCGTTAAGGGCGTCCCAAACGGGGCGCCATAAAAAAGAGCGCGAAGTCTAATGACGGGGCGGTGCCCCGTCAAGTTCGCGCGGTTTAATTACTCTGAATCACCTTCAGAGGCTGCTGCGTTCTCGAGCTCGGCCGCAAGTGCATCTGCCAAGTCGTCAGCTGCCTCCGCCTTTTCGAGTTCTTCAGCAAAACTCTCTGAGAACTCCTCAGCAGACATTTGAACACCGACCTCGCTGTCCAGCGCACGCTGACGACGACGCTCCTCGTGATGTGCAAGGCCCGTACCCGCAGGTATAAGGCGACCCA
>JAACDF010000253.1 GCA_009937065.1 Gammaproteobacteria bacterium
AACAGCCTGTGCACCATCGGCTGTGATGTTGCCGAGGTCAATGTCGATTTCGGCGCCTAAGGCTGGAGTGAGAGGTTCAATCTTCACGTAGGTTTCCCCGCTACATAACCGATGATCATTTGCCCTCGGCTTATTGTTTTATTGGTGCTTTGGTCGTGCCATGCGCCGAGCGAGAATAGACCCGAAGGCTACAGCGGCGCAATCAAAAGCCAGGGTATTTAGGGCTAGCAATGGTTAATTAATCCGCGGTTGGAAGGGCTTATCGACGCGGATGAACATCCACAGCACGGCACCAATAAAGGCGACGATACTGCCTGTACTCAATGCAGCAACCCAGCCCACCTTGAGGGCAAGGAAGGGCATGAGAGGCCCTACGATGATGCCTGAGATGCTGCCGCCAGTATTCATAAGCCCACAGGCAGGTGCCGTATATGGCCCTGCCAAGTGTATTTGCGCTGACCAGAAGGATCCCTCAGCGAATTGCGTGCAGGCGTAGCAGAGCGATAGTAGGGCAACGGCCACATACGGTGATGATGAGTAAAGGCCCAGATAGAGGAAGATACCCGTGCCGATCATACCGCTCATGGCAGGTATGCGACAGCCTAATTTGGGTCCGAGACGGTGACATAAGCTGTCACAGACCCACCCCCCGACTGTTGCGGCGGCGGCACCAAGCACCCATGGAGCGGCGGCCAGCATGCCTGACTCGATAATGCTGAAGCCGAGGACGTTCACCAGGTAGTGGAAGAACCAGGTGGCGAATGAGTAGAAGACGAAGTTATGGGTGAAATACGCAGCCGTGAGTAGCAAGGTTTCCCGGTGACCCAGTAGCTGGCGCCACGCGCCGTAGCCCGCATCTTGGGTCAGACCTGAGCGATTCGCTTCGATCTTTTCCAGCTCAACCTTGGACATAGCCGGATGTTCTCTGGGATTGTCGCGCGCATACCACCACCAAATCGAGAAGAATAATATTCCCACTGGCACGAAGACAAGAAACGAGGCGCGCCAGCCGTAGTTGAGAATCACAATGGAAAAAATGGGTGCCGCAGCTGCTGCGCCTAGCGATAACCCCGTACTTGAGACCGCATTGGGTAAGGCCCATTGACCCACAGGGAACCATCGCTCTACGGATGCGGCTTGAACAGGGTAGATGGGTGCGTGTGCTGCACCCATGACTACGCGAATGGCAATCAGTAGACCAACGGCGCCTACAACGGATGACTCAAAACTGCCGGGCAACAGCGCGAACAGCAGACAGGCGAGTACCCAAATAACGCCTGCAACTAGGAGTGTTAGTCGCGGACCGAATCGTTTACCGAGAATACCGCCCGGGATCTGGAAAACGAGGTAACCCCAGAAAAATGCACCATAAACCCAGCCCATCTGCAGCTCGCTGATGGCGAGTTCTTTCATCATGAATTCGCCAGCCACAGGGAAGTGCTGGCGGAGCAGGTAAGACAGAAAACTCAGGATGAAGATGACGGAGAAAAAACGCCACCGAACGGGAATTGTTGAAGTGCCCATGAAACGCACTCACTCGTGCCACCAGAGATATCAGCATAAGTGTGTTTGTGCGAAAACATCCAGCAAAAAATGAAAGGTGCCGCATCCGAGGATGCGGCGCTCAACGGCGAGCATCAAGCAGCTGTTGAGTATTCGATCTCGCTGCCCAATTCGTCAGTGGTAGGGACTGCGTCTGCAGGCGTCAGTTGATCCTCTTCAGCAATGTCGCCCGCACGTGGGTCCTGCGCCAATGCAGCGGGTGCAGTAGCCGACGTTGCAGCAACGAATGAACTTTGCTCCTCAGTAGCCACGGCTGTTGCACCCTTAGGCTGCGATGAAATGAAGGCCGCAAAAATAAGGCTGGTCATGCCGATCAAGGTGAAGAGGATGTTAGCTTCCGCGGCACGTATAGCCCAACCAAAGGCGAAAGAGCCGATAGCAGCGCCCACCGCATTGAGAAGTAGTACAGAGGAACCAAGCATCACAACCTCTTCGCGCGGCGAGTTGTCGGCAGCCTTAGCTAGCGAGATGGCATAGAGTGAATTACTTGCCGCGCCAAACGCAGCTGCACCGATCAGTAGAGCGGCTGTGTCGCTTGCTGACGATAGGAAAAATGCAGTAATGCCACTCATGATGCAGAGAAAGGCGAGTACGTGCCGACGGTCGATTCGATCTGAAGCAATACCAATGGGGTACTGAACAAGTGCGCCGCCCAAAATGCTAACGGCGACAAAAGTTGGTGCAAAATCTGTATTTCCAGTGACATTGACGACATGAACGGCGCCCAGGGTCCAAAAGGTTCCGACAATGAACCCTGAGCCAAGTGCTCCGGCAAACGCGGTGTGTGAGCGCCGATACAACTTGAGGAAATTTATGCGTGTCGCCGGCACGGGGGCTGGTGCCAGTGAGCTCGTCAGACTGACTGGGATAATTGCGCAACCTATCATGATGGAAATCAGTGCAAAGACTTGGGCCGCCTCACCATAGGTCAAACTGAGAAGACCTTGGCCCAGTGCCATAGCGCCGAGAACAACAACTGTGTAAATCGCGAGGACGCGACCATGTGTCCGCGAATCTGCTTGATCAGACAGCCAGCTCTCGACGACTGTATAGGCCCCACACATAACCGCACCTAATATGAAACGCATAACGATCCAGATCGCGCCGGAATCAGTCATTGGAAGAATCTGGAAACAGCACAGAAACACGGCCATCAGTGTTGTGAAACTGCGGATGTGCCCCACTTTGGCAATGATGTGCGGTGTCACCATGGCCCCTGAAATGAAGCCAGCAAAATACGCAGACCCGGAGATGCCAATCACGGTCTGTGAAAGCCCAATGTCGCTCGCCATGAGCGGCAAAAAGGTCATGTGTATGCCGTGACCCGTCAGCAAGAAAGCTGTGGTCAGCAACAAAGAGAATACAGATCGAACGCTGCTCATATCGCTCGGCCCAGGTGAGTCTTGGAGCGCGAATTTTGGTTATTTTTTATCGCCGCGCAAGCGTTGAATTACGTGAATTTTGCGCTCTTTGCTAGGTGTGAATTTTCACTCCATTTGAGTGCAAACTAATTTAAGATTTCTGACGCTATACGGGCGTTCCTGGTGGATCC
>JAACDF010000006.1 GCA_009937065.1 Gammaproteobacteria bacterium
AGCAACCTACGTTAAGGCAAGCACTGGTGCAGTAATTACTGGTAGCGGCGATGCCACCATTACCATGACAGCCGCCGCGACAAGTCCATTTGCCGGAACTGAAACTGCGACTTACACTCCAACTGTGAGTGCAGGAACCAGTGTTACATGGGCAATAACTTGCTCTCCAACTGACATTTGCTAGCAGGTGCAGTAACTGTGCGTAATCGGTGTTCACTGATTGGTTAAATATTTCTGATCGCACCTCTCGCAGGCGAGAGGTGCGATCAGACTTACGATCTAGATTCTAAGATCCTAAGCTGGTTTAGATGATATCTGGGGATCATCCGTGAAGTGCAGAGGTCTGTATGGGATGTCAGATCCTACCCTTGAGGTCGCTAAATGAGTAACCCGCGAGCGATCCAGTCTGCCGACTTTTTTAAAAGTGGTAAGGAGCTGGTCATCTGTGTTCGAGGGGGACTGCACCGCGGATGCACCGACACCGGTAAGCTGGTCTTAACTGCTGAGCCTAAATACTACTGGTGCTATGGGGGTTGGAATCAGTGAGCAAAGACCAACCAGGTGAGTATTAGATGAGTACGTTAGCAGAAAGCCCCCACGATAATGTTACCTATACAGGACTTACCGAGCGATTAGTCATCGATAAGTTGGTGAGCCCTTCGGAAGCCACAGAAATTGCAGAACTAGCTCGCAGCCAATCCAAAACGCTAGTCCAAGAATTAATCGATGGGAACCATATTGACACTCGCGTGTTAGCGCGCATCGTATCAGAAGAATATGGCATTCCCTTATTTAACATTGGGAACATGGTGCAAGAGCTTTTCCCAACTGATCTCGTGCCACAATCCCTAATTCGCAAGCACAACGCCCTACCACTCTTTCGTCGAGGAAACCGCCTCTTTGTCGCTATTTCCGACCCCACCAACAAACCCGCTATAGATGAGTTTAAGTTCGCCACCGGCATCGCTACGGACTCGGTGATCGTTGAGCATAAACACCTTCTGGAAATAATTGACGAAGTTATCGCTAAGCAAGATCCCATTTTCGATGGTGATATTTCCGACTATGCCTCCGCCGAAGATTACATTCCGGACTTGGAAGTTGAAGAACAAGTTGAAGAAACTGATTTTACAAAGCTGGCCGATGATGCCCCTGTAGTTAAATTTGTGAACAAAGTACTCTTTGACGCCATAAAACAAGGCGCGTCCGATATTCACTTCGAGCCCTATGAGCGAGAATACCGAGTTCGTGTCCGAGCGGATGGGATTCTGCAAGAGGTCGTAAGGCCGCCGAAAGGGCTGGCACCCCGCTTGGCAGCACGGCTCAAAGTTATGGCTAGGCTCGACATCTCCGAGCGCAGGGCGCCACAAGATGGACGAATTCAACTAAAGCTCTCCAAAAATAGATCCGTAGATTTTCGAGTGAGCACACTACCGACCCTATTTGGCGAAAAGATTGTACTTCGTATTCTTGATCCTGGCTCCGCCCGGATGGGTGTTGATGCTCTGGGTTATGATCCCGAGCAAAAACAGCTCTACTTAGAGGCTCTTGAAAAGCCTCAAGGCATGATACTGGTTACAGGGCCTACAGGTTCAGGTAAAACGGTCTCTCTCTACACAGGGCTAGATATTCTTAACGAGCCTGAGCGCAATATTTCAACGGCAGAAGACCCAGTCGAAATTAACATGGAAGGTATTAATCAGGTTCATGTGAACCCAAAAGTAGGGCTCACGTTCGCGCAAGTCCTGCGTTCGTTTCTCCGCCAAGATCCTGATGTACTAATGGTCGGTGAGATTCGAGATTTAGAAACAGCCGAAATTGCTATCAAAGCCGCCCAGACGGGTCACCTAGTTCTATCAACTGTTCACACCAATAGTGCTCCCGAGACGATTAACCGTCTTCTTAACATGGGCGTTCCCGCCTACAACATAGCTTCTTCCTTGACCTTAATTATCGCTCAGAGATTGGCAAGGCGACTTTGTAAATACTGTGCAGAAGCCGAAAAAAACATACCTGAGTCCGCCCTAAAAGAATTGGGGTTTACGGAAGAGCTACTTAGTACGGCAACCATTATGAAACCAGTAGGTTGCAAACAGTGCCGCAAGGGACAAAGCGGTCGGGTTGGCATCTATGAAGTAGTAAAAATAAATAAGCAGATTGCGAACTCAATCTTAAGCGGGGCAAATGTGTTTGAGTTAGAGCGAGTCATGCGAGACGCGGGGTTTTTTGATCTTCGATCTGCAGCCTTGAAAAAATGCGCGGACGGAATAATAAGCCTAGAGGAAGTGAGCAGAGTGACCGTGGACTGATATGACGAAATCTCCTTTAAAGCAGGCAAGATAGTCGAGAGCAAAATAAGGAATTAAGTTTTGATGCGAGAAGAAGAGTCTTAATGGCTGGGAGTGAGCTGACATTCGCTTGGTCTGGCTCAGACCGCAATGGGCGAGCAACTCAGGGCGAAATTAATGCGCCGTCCGTGGCTATCGCTAAAGCGCAATTGCGACGCCAAGGCATAAATGCAAAGCGTGTGAGAAAAAAATCACGCCCATTGTTCGGAACGGGCAAAGCAATAGTTCCGGCGGACATCGCAGTATTCACCAGGCAATTGGCGACGATGACAAGGGCCGGAGTCCCCATGGTTCAATCAATGGACATTGTTATGGATGGAACCGAAAAGCCCCTAATGAAAGACCTTGTGCGTCAGATCCGAAATGATGTATCGGGAGGGGCACCAGTTGCCACGTCGTTAGCTAAGCACTCAAAATTCTTCGATGAGCTCTACTGTAGCCTCATATCGGCAGGAGAAACATCGGGAACCCTCGAGGTAATGCTTGACCGGATCGCGGTATATAAAGAGAAGTCTGAGGCGCTCAAGGCAACGATCAAAAAAGCCCTGACCTACCCTGTTGCAACACTGATCGTGGCCATCGTCGTTACCGGAATATTACTCATAAACGTAGTCCCACAGTTTGCGAGCACCTTCGAGAGCTTTGGTTCAGAACTTCCGGCATTCACTCAGTTCGTTGTTACTTTGTCTGAAGGCGCTCAGCAATGGTGGTTACTAATTGGAGCGGGGCTAATAACTTTTATCTTCAGTTTTAAACGACTGAGAGCAACGAACCGAAAATTTGCATCTGCCGTTGATGCATCAATGCTCAAAGCCCCTATATTTGGAACCATAGTTCAGGACGCCATTGTCGCAAGATATGCCAGAACCTTATCGACGACATTTGCCGCGGGTGTACCTCTCGTAGAGGCGCTCGACGCTACTGCAACCGCAGCAGGAAATGCTGTATACACAAGGGCTATCAAACAAATCAGAAACGATGTGACGTCAGGTATGTCCCTCTTGCAAGCAACACGCGCGTCGGGCCTTTTCCCTATGTTTTTGCTTCAAATGACCTCGATTGGTGAGGAATCGGGAACCTTAGATGAGATGCTGGGTAAAGTCGCCGACCAGTATGAAATGCAGGTCGACAATGCCGTGGACTCCATGAGCTCGCTAATTGAGCCAATGATTATGTCAATTTTAGGCATTCTAATTGGAGGGCTAATGATTGCGATGTATCTTCCTATCTTCTTGCTCGGCTCGGTGATGTAATCTCGCTCAATGGACCCACTTGAAGAACTTATCCGAGCCCAGCCGGGCTTAAGCATCTCACTAGCCATCCTAGGTCTTGTCGTCGGAAGCTTTCTAAACGTCGTCATTTATCGACTCCCAAAAATGATGGAAGCGCAGTGGCAGAGAGACTTTGCCGAATTCAGTAGTGACGTGCCCGAACCATCTGAAAAGCTCTCCCTCGCCTTCCCAGGATCGCGGTGTCCACATTGCGATGCAGAGATAAAGCCAAGGCAGAATATTCCCCTACTGAGTTACCTGCTGTTGGGCGGTAAGTGCGCCGCTTGTAAAGATCCTATCTCGGTTCGCTACCCAGTCGTGGAGGCGGTCACCGCCTTCCTGTGGGTCCTATGTGGCCTGCAGTTTGGCGTCGGCAACGCATTAGCAGGAGCCATGTTCCTCACGGCTGTTCTTGTTGTACTGACAGCGATTGATCTCGATCATCAGCTTCTTCCTGACAGCCTCACGTTGCCCCTTTTATGGATAGGCCTGCTGCTTAATGTCGATAATACCTTTGCGTCACTCGAAAGTGCCGTCCTAGGTGCGGTCTTTGGATACCTTTGCCTTTGGGCGGTCTTTTGGCTCTTTAAAATCGTCACAGGCAAGGAGGGCATGGGCTATGGTGACTTTAAGTTACTCGCCGCTTTGGGCGCTTGGCTCGGTTTGGCTGCATTGCCTACCATCGTTTTACTATCGTCGGTCGTTGGTGCTGTTCTAGGTGTCGCCTTAATCCTCACAGGCAAGCAGGACCGAGAGACACCGATGCCGTTTGGACCCTTCCTTGCGGGCGCAGGGCTCATTCATTTGTTCTACCCCAATGTCCTTCTAACTTGGGTAACAGGAGCCTAGCGGTATGTTCGTGGTAGGCATCACAGGCGGCATCGGTAGCGGCAAGTCTGCGGTGACTGATCATCTCGAGACACTCGGCATCACCGTAGTCGACGCAGACAAGGTTGCGCGTGTGGTCGTTGAGCCGGGTACCAGTGGGCTTGCGGCCATTGTTGAGCACTTTGGCGAAGACATTCTGCTTGCCGACGGTGGTCTGGATCGTGCTGCGCTACGAAAAATTGTCTTCGACAATCCTGAGGAGCGAAAAGTATTGGAAGGCATCACTCACCCTCGCATCCGCGACGAAATTGCGAGGCAGCTGAGTCAAGCGAGCTCTCCCTACGTGGTTCTGTCCTCTCCGCTTCTACTGGAGAGTGGCCAGAACACATTCACCGACTACGTTGTCGTCGTTGATGTACCTGAAGAGGTGCAGTTAAGACGAACTATGGCACGTGATGACAATAGCGAAGCACTGGTAAAGCAAATTATGGCGGCGCAGCTAGATCGGCAGACACGCCTGGCGCGCGCGGATACATCAATTACCAATGATGCGAGTCTGGAACAACTTTGTGAGCGTGTTGAGGCAATGCACGAAGACTTGCTGGTAAGGGCCGCTACTGCGTCGGACCAGTAGCGCTTTTACCCGCAACATAATCTCTGCATTCGCCTCAGGCACCTGAAACTCATTAAGCGAGCCAGCATCTACCCAAGCTAGGGGTTGGCCCTCGGCACCATGGGGCTCGCCGTCCCAATCCTTGATCTGATGTACGTCGAGTAAGACCTGCTTTTTCCCGTAGTCATGACTCACCGTCATCAGCGGAACCGTCTTACCAATCTTCGTACCTAGCTCCTCTTGTAACTCTCGCGCCAGTGCGGTTTGTACCGACTCCCCAGCTTCCACTTTGCCTCCGGGAAACTCCCAGTAACCGGCAAGATGGGTGCCTTTTAGGCGCCGTGTCAGAAGCACGCAGTCTTTCGCGTCGATAAGCACACCGACCGCCACATGAATGCGACTCGCCATCAGGTACGGTACTCAGCGTTGATCTTGACGTAGTCGTAGGAGAAATCAGTAGTCCAGATCGTTGCAGTCTCATTCCCGCGAGCAAGGTCAATGGAGATCAGTAGATCCTGAGGCGCCATGGCCACAACGCCTGCTTGCTCGGTATAGCTCTCGGCTCGCGCACCATGCTCGGCAATCAGCACGCCGTTGATAGTGAGCGAGACTGCATCGACATCGAGATTCTCAACCCCTGCGCGCCCAATGGCGGCGAGGATGCGTCCCCAGTTGGGATCTGAAGCAAACAGCGCCGTTTTTACCAAGGGAGAGTGCGCTATCGTTCGCGCCACCAAATCGGCCTCTGCAACGCTTGTTGCGCCGACAACTTCGATAGCAACGAACTTCGTTGCTCCCTCGCCGTCTCGCACAATGTCCTGTGCTAACTCCGTCGCAAGCGAGTTCAGTGCTGACTGGAAGCTCTGTGCCGCGTCTGTCGTAGTCGGAGAAATAACAAAATCAGATTGCCCGGTCGCTGTCAGTGTCACAGCATCGTTGGTGCTGGTATCACCATCAACCGTGATGCGGTTAAAGCTGAGATTGACGGCGGCACGCAACATGCCATCAAGCATTGCTGAAGGAATAGCGGCATCCGTTGCAATGAACCCCAGCATGGTTGCCATGTTCGGCTGAATCATCCCTGATCCCTTGCTCATCCCTACGATCCGACACGACTGACCATTAATCTCAATCGTTTTCGTTCGCAACTTTGGGCGAGTGTCTGTGGTCATTATGGCCCGCGCAGCTCGCGTCCAATTGGTCTCAGACAAATCGGCGATGGCCTGAGATACTGCCATTTCAATCTTTGCTACCGGCAGTAACTCGCCAATCACACCCGTTGAGAAAGGCAGCACGCGATCGGATGAGTCGCCCGTCAACTGTCCAAGGGCCGCGCAGCTCGCCTCGCAGGCCTCCATACCCGGCTTTCCAGTGCCGGCATTAGCATTACCTGAATTGATAAGAAAGTAACGCGCATCCTGACTAGCGCTATTGCGCTCTGCGACCACCACAGGTGCCGCGCGAAACGCATTTAAGGTAAAAACCGCCGCCGTTGAACTCCCCTCGGCGATCTCAATCAGCGTCAGGTCGTCACGGCCTTCATATTTGATGCCTGCTTGCGCAACCCCAAGCCGAATGCCTGGGATAGAAAACTCGCTCATACTTAGTTAAGCGCTCCATGACACTGCTTGTACTTCTTACCACTGCCACAGGGACACGGATCATTGCGCCCGACCTTGGGTGCATCGCGCACCATCGGTCGTTGCGGCGCCTCCGCCTGCTGGGCCGATTCCTGCTCGACTTCAGGGAGTGCAGATGCTTGCGCGTGCTGGAATGCCAGCTTCTGTCGCTCCGCTTCTTCACGACGCCGCTGCTCAATCAGCTCTGCCTCGTCCTGTCGCTTAATCTGAAGATGGCTGAGAATGCGCACCACCTCTTGCTTCAAGCGCTCAAGTAACGCCTCGAATAACTCGAAGGCCTCTCGCTTATATTCCTGCTTGGGATTTTTGTTGGCGTAGGCTCGAAGATGAATACCCTGACGCAGCTGATCCATGGTCTGAAGATGATCTTTCCAAAGCCCATCCAGCACCTGCAACATCACCTGCTTCTCGATTTGGCGCATCGCATCGCCAATGAGCGAACCTTTTTCATCATAGGTAGATTGCACCGAATCGATGATACGCTCACGCAGCGTCTCCTCGTGAAGATTGGTGTCTTCCTCCAACCAACTCGCCACAGGAAGATCCTGTGCAAACTCCGTTTTAAGGTACTGCTCAAGACCAGCGATATCCCACTGTTCCTCCACACTCATCGGTGGGATAAAGCGATCAATCCCAGTGTGAATGACATCGGCACGGATATTGGTGATCATTCCTGCCACGTCCTCCCCATCCAGTAATTGATCACGCTGCGAGTAGATAATTTGGCGCTGGTCATTTGCAACATCATCGTACTCAAGTAGCTGCTTACGAATATCGAAGTTGCGTCCCTCAACCTTACGCTGTGCCCGCTCGATTGAGTTCGACACCATGCCGCTCTCGATGGCCTCACCGCGCTCCATGCCCACCTTCTGCATAATGCCGGCCATATTGCCCATGAAAATACGCATCAAGTTGTCGTCGAGCGAAATGAAGAAACGAGATGCACCGGGATCTCCCTGACGACCCGCACGACCACGCAGCTGATTGTCAATTCGACGAGACTCGTGCCGCTCGGTACCGACAATGTGAAGACCGCCTGCATCAAGGACGGCTTGATGCCTCTCTTCCCATGCTTCGCGCGCCGCTTCTTTTGCGCCCTCGTCGTCAAGCTCGGCAAGCTCCGCTTCGAGATTGCCACCCAGCACAATATCGGTTCCGCGGCCCGCCATGTTGGTAGCAATGGTAACCACACCGGGACGACCTGCCTGCGCAATAATCTCCGCTTCCTGCTCGTGATACTTGGCATTCAGCACCTTGTGCTCAATACCTGCCTTCTTGAAGTAGTCCGATAGCTCCTCTGAGGTCTCGACCGAGGCCGTGCCCACTAAAACGGGTGCGTTCTGCTCGATAATACGGCGTGTCTCATCGACGATAGCCTCAAGCTTTTCCTCTTTTGACATGAAGACCAGGTCATTCATGTCCTTTCGCTTCATAGGGATATTTGTTGGGATAACAACACACTCAAGGCCGTAGATTTGTCGGAACTCGAATGCTTCCGTATCCGCAGTTCCCGTCATACCGCTGAGCTTTTCGTAAAGGCGGAAGTAGTTCTGAAAGGTCGTCGAGGCCATGGTCTGGCTCTCAGCCTGAATATTCACGTTTTCCTTGGCTTCAATGGCCTGATGAAGACCCTCTGACAAGCGACGTCCCGTCATGGTTCGACCGGTGTGCTCGTCAATCAGCACTATCTGTCCGTTTTGTACGATGTACTCAACATTACGATGGAACAGATTGTGCGCGCGAAGCGCGGCATTGACGTGATGCAACAAGCCCAGGTTCGTCGAGGCATAGAGCGAGTCATCCGAGGCAAGCAGGCCCTCATCCATCAACATAGTCTCGATTTGCTCGTGTCCATCCTCTGTCAGCTCGACTGTTCGCTGTTTCTCGTCAATAACAAAATCACCGTCCTCGACGTCTTCACCACTTCGCGGTGAAAGCTTGGGAATGAGTTTATTAATCTTGCGATACAGCTCAGAGCTGTCTTCGGCCGCGCCCGAGATAATCAATGGCGTTCGCGCCTCGTCGATCAGAATCGAGTCCACCTCATCAACAATCGCAAAGGCCAACTGTCCTTGCATCTTATCCGCCATGCTGAAGGCCATATTGTCGCGGAGGTAATCAAAGCCGAACTCATTATTGGTACCGTAGACGATATCGGCAGAATAAGCCGTGCGCTTTTCCTCCTGCGACTGACCCGCTTTGACAACGCCAACCTCAAGACCAAGAAAGTTGTATAACTTCCCCATCCAGGCGGCATCGCGCGACGCCAGGTAATCGTTAACGGTAATCAGGTGAACGCTGTTTCCGGACAGGGCATTCAGATACGCCGGTAATGTGGCAACCAGCGTCTTACCCTCACCGGTTCGCATCTCCGCGACATTTCCTTCGTGCAGTACAACGCCACCCACTAACTGAACATCAAAATGACGCATGCCCATGGCCCGAACGCCGCCTTCGCGCACGACTGCGAACGCTTCTGGCAGCAAGTCATCGAGTGACTCACCCGCCTGGTAGCGGTCTCTGAACTCCTGGGTCTTTAAACGCAACGCATCATTGTCCAGCGCCTGCATGTCTTCTTCGAGCGCGTTGATCTTTTTGACTGTTTTCTTGATCCGCCGCAAAACACGATCGTTTCGCGAACCAAATATCATCTTCAGCGGATTTGCCATGGTGTTTCCATACTAAGTGTTAGGGTCTTGCGCAGTTTGCGCCGTCAAGGGATTCGGTGAACATCACCGGAGATCAAGAGCGACCTTAGTTGGGCGTGCGCCGTAAATAACTGGCGGGATCGACCGGACGGCCGTTTTTGTGAACTTCAAAGTGAACGTGTGGCCCTGTAGAGCGGCCACTGTTGCCCATGCGGGCAACAACATCACCGCGACGTACCATATCGCCCACTTTGACGAGATTCTCTTGGTTGTGAGCGTAACGGGTAATGACCCCATCGCCGTGTGCCACTTCAACCATTTTGCCGAAGCCATAACGCTCACCGCTCCAACTCACGACGCCACTGGCAACAGCGACAATATCGGCGCCTGCTTTACCAGCAAAATCCACCCCTTCGTGCCATGCCTTCTTGCCACTAAATGGGTCGATGCGTGTTCCGTAACGCGACGAAAGCCAGCCCGATAAAATGGGGCGACCGGAGGGTGTTGCGTCGCTCTTAACCTGCTCGCCTTGTATGAGCTCAGACAGGATATCGAGCTGTACTTCGCGATCGTCAAGCGCTGTGCTCAGAGCAAACAGCTCGCCTTCGAGCGCCGGGATGAGTTCACGCGCATCTTCCTGCGACGTCATCAGCGGCCCGCCCAAGGCCGGCGCCATGTCAAAGTTAAATTCACCGGACTCGAGCCCTGCACTCTGTGTCAGGTTCATACCGACAGCATCAAGTCTAGTTACGCGACTCTGAAGCTCAGCAAGCAGTAAGGTCATTGACTCAAGTCGACGCTCGGCTTCTACCGCCATATCAGCGAGCGCTTCGGCACGCTCACGCGCTTCCTCCGCAGCCAGGGTCTCCTCGGCAGCTTGCGCTCGAGCAACACCTTTCTTCATGCCGAACTCATAACTGAGTCCCGCAAGTGAGACTGGCAATCCAATCAAAAACGCAGAGACGACCACGCGTGTCCACCGTCCAATTTCAACGGTTTTCGAAGGTCCCTCATTGTTGATCAGAATGAATTTCACAGGCGTTGCGAACGTCTATTTCGATGGCGCCACTATGCCAGAGTTACAGGCCCTGTGAAAGCGGAGATATGATGACTGTGAACTACCGTGTGATTAAGCGGGAGCGTAGGTAAGGAACGGTTGCTGGTAGGAAATGGGGGCGTCCTCGATGTCCTCGAAAGTCACCATCTCCCACGATTCTTTATCCGCAATCAGGGTACGCAGCGCCAGATTATTGAGTGCATGGCCCGACTTAAAGGCGCGGTACTCACCGATGAGGCTGTAGCCCAATAGATACAGGTCACCAATCGCATCCAACACCTTGTGCTTTACGAACTCGTCATCGTACCGGAGGCCTTCACTGTTCAGCACTTTGTAATCATCGATCACGATGGCGTTATCCATGCTACCGCCACGCGCGAGACCTTTTGATCGCAAATATTCGATCTCTTCCACACAGCCAAAGGTCCGTGCACGGCTGACTTCACGCACAAAGGACGTCGTTGAGAAATCAATTTCCGCAGTCGCAGCACGATGCTTGAAGACCGGGTGATCGAAATCAATACCGAACGAAATTTTGAATCCTTCCATCGGTAGAAAGGTCGCTTTCTTATCACCGTCGATGACGGTGACCTCACGCTTGACGCGGATGAACTTCTTAGGCGCGTGTTGTTCGACAATACCGGCACTCTGAAGCAGGAAGACAAAGGGGGCTGCGCTACCGTCCATGATGGGGATTTCAGGGGCGGTAACATCTACGTACGCATTATCTACACCCAAACCTGCCATGGCAGATAACAAGTGTTCGATGGTAGAGACGCGGGCCTCTCCATGAATTAGGCAGGTCGACAACGTCGTCTCACCAACCAGGTCAGCACGAGCGGGGATCTCGGCTACGGGGTTCAGGTCAGTGCGACGAAATACAATACCCGTATCCACAGGAGCGGGAGACAGTGTCAGCAACACCTTCTCGCCTGTGTGTAAGCCGACACCTGTCGCCTTGATCGAGTTTCGCAATGTTCGTTGTCGTATCATTCTTTTGCCTTTCTCAGAGGGCAGTCACCCGGAGAGCGAACTCTCTGCAGGTCGTCTTACAGTCCAGCTTAATCAGCCTGGCGACGCAAGAAGGCCGGAATATCGAAATATCCCTCCTCACTACTTTCCTCTACCGCAACCGCCTGTCCACCGGTAACAACCCGTTGACGCTTGGCGGGGGGCAGATCATACCCCTCATAGGCGGGCGTCGTCGATGCTGCAGCACGCATTGGCGCGACCGCGTCCACCTTTTTCAGGACGGGACGGCTCTGTTCAACACCCAAACCTGTCGCTACAACGGTCACCTTAAGCTCATCCGTCATGGTTGGATCAATCACAGTGCCAATAACGACTGTCGCATCGTCACAGGCAATTTCTTCAATCGCCTCACCCACTTCCGAGAACTCACCCAAAGACAAATCCAATCCCGCAGTGATATTGACCAATAGGCCTTTAGCGCCGCTCAGATCAATGTCATCCAAGAGTGGGCTGTTGATTGCGCGCTCTGCCGCCTCTCGTGCTCGACCTTCGCCCGTTGCGGTACCAGTGCCCATCATGGCTGAGCCCATTTCCGACATAACCGTTTTTACGTCAGCGAAGTCAACGTTAATCATGCCGGGTCGGATAATGAGATCAGCAATACCCTGCACCGCCCCAAATAGCACATTGTTGGCCTCTTTAAAGGCATCGAGCAAGCTCGTGCTCTTACCCATGACCTCGAGCAGTTTCTCGTTCGGTACAGTAATAAGTGAATCGACGTGCTGCTCCAACTCCTTGAGACCATCTTCCGCAATTGAGAGACGTTTACGGCCCTCAAAACTGAAGGGACGGGTCACAACGGCAACGGTCAAAATGCCCATATCGCGCGCAACTTCGGCAACGATAGGTGCACCACCGGTGCCGGTACCACCACCCATGCCAGCGGTGACAAACACCATGTCTGCACCATGCAAAGCCTCGGCAATACGGTCCCGATCTTCCAGCGCCGCAGCACGCCCAATCTCTGGATTCGCACCTGCACCTAGGCCCTTGGTAATCGAGTTACCCAACTGCAATACCGTCTTGGAGTCGATATCTGCGAGGGCCTGCGAGTCCGTATTAGCACAGATGAAATCCACGCCCTCGATATCGTGCTCGATCATGTGACGCACAGCATTACCACCGCCGCCGCCAACACCGATCACTTTGATAACCGCGTTTTGCGGTGCGTTGTCTACTAGTTCAAACATAGTCCTTCTCCCCGTTTGAAAGTGTCCGGTCTCCCGGTTTTCCCCTATAAATCAAAAGTTGCGGCCAAACCAATTGCGCAACCCACCCAGCA
Source organism: Gammaproteobacteria bacterium (assembly GCA_009937065.1). Lineage (GTDB taxonomy): Bacteria > Pseudomonadota > Gammaproteobacteria > Pseudomonadales > Halieaceae > Luminiphilus. The sequence continues at coordinate 12,720 of JAACDF010000006.1, forward strand.
TGCTGCTGGCCTTCTGACGGCCCGCAGCTAGCTGCGCGCCCTCATGAAGTTCTTTTGCGCCCGACAACAACAGGCCAACGGCCGTTGCATAAATCGGGTTTCGAATAATGTCGTGCATACCTCGCGTGTACTGCGGTGCACCCACCCGAACGGGCATATGGAAGATCTCTTCAGCGAGTTCCACGACGCCTTCCATTTTTGAGGTGCCACCCGTCAACACCACACCCGCAGGTATCACCTCCTCAAAGCCTGAGCGACGGATCTCGCCTTGAATCAAGGTAAAGAGCTCGTCGTAACGCGGCTCCACCACCTCAGCCAGCGACTGACGGGATAAGTCGCGGGGCGGACGATCACCTACACTAGGCACTTTTATGGTTTCGTCGGGTCCCGTGAGTTGCGCTAGCGCACAGGCGTATCGGATTTTGATTTCCTCGGCGTGTTGCGTCGGCGTCCGAAGAGCCATCGCGATATCGCTAGTAACTTGGTCACCCGCGATAGGAATCACGCCGGTATGTCGTATCGAGCCCTCGGTGAAAATCGCAATGTCAGACGTGCCACCACCTATATCGACCATGCACACTCCAAGATCGCGCTCATCATCGGTGATTACCGAATAGCTCGATGCAAGCTGCTCGAGGACGATGGCATCGACCTCAAGGCCACACCGCCGCACACACTTCTCAATGTTTTGCGCCGCGGTTTCCGCACAGGTCACGAGATGCACCTTGGCTTCTAGACGAACGCCTGACATGCCCAGTGGCTCTTTGATGCCACCCTGGTTATCAATAACGTACTCCTGCGGGAGAACGTGTAGGATTTTCTGATCCGCTGGAATCGCTACCGCCTGTGCCGCATCGATAACGCGGTCGACATCCGCTCGCTCAACCTCACGATCCTTGATGGCGACAATACCGTGCGAATTCATTGACCGAATGTGATTGCCCGCGATGCCAACGTAGACTGAGTGAATTTGGCAGCCGGCCATTAACTCCGCTTCTTCAACCGCTCGCTGAATGGCGTTGACCGTCGACTCAATATTAACGACGACGCCCTTCTTGAGACCTTTAGACGGGTGCGAACCGATGCCAACGATATCGATGGTGCCATCGGCATCGATTTCACCCACCACAGCAACAACTTTGGACGTACCTATATCCAGTCCGACGATCATTCGCTTTTCTTCATTTGCTGTCATTACCGACCTCCCTGCTCCCGCGCTACCGTGGTCACTGCAAAACTCTGCTCCCGACGCAAGACTGCTGCGCCGCGCTCATAACGAAAATCAATGCGTGCAATCGAATTAGCCGAGTCCTCACTTTCGAGTAAGGCGACGAAACGACGCACACGCTGTGCAAAATCCTTGTCTCCAAATTGCACATCAGTACCGTCGGTCAGCTCTGCACTGACCTGACCCAGACGGTCCTCGTTCAACGCGGCCACCGCCAAACCATGCGGCATTAGCAGCATTTGGAATAACTTGAAGTGTTCAATTAGGGCCGGCGGCTTATTTTGCTCGCTCCATAGCATCGGTAGCTCGGAATAACGGCTCATGAATTCACCATCAAAAACAAAACCGTGCTGATTGATGTAAGCAGCCTTACCCCAGCGTGCAATCGGCTGCTGTTCTGTCACATGTACCTTGATCGTGCCTGGCCATTCTCGGCGCACATTGGCGTCATATACCCACGCCAATGCCTCGATATCCTCGCGAATTGACGTCAGGTCGGTCAGTAGAAATCCGTTCTCTACTTGGGGCGCTATAACATTCTCGAGATCGCGCCGATCTACGTGCCGCATCTCGCCTGTAATCGCAATAGCCTCAACCGGCATATCGGTTGCAAGCTTGGTGGCAAAGCCTAGAAGTCCCGCCATCGTTATCAGTGATACGGCGGTCACAACACGCTTCACACCACGAACAAAACGCTGCCAACGACTGACAGCAAGTGCTTTCTGAGCTCGAGAGATATCACGCGCCATGTCGTACCTCTATCGAGCCAAGATAAATTTCCGTGAGCAGGTCGGTAAACGACATTCCAGCAGCAATGGCGGCCTTCGGTACCAAGCTGTGCTCGGTCATGCCAGGGACCGTGTTCACCTCGAGTAGCTGCCATCCCGTTGCGCCTCGCATGAGGTCAACACGCCCCCAAATTTCAGCACCTGTGACCTTAAACGCCTCGAGTGCCAGGGTCTGAAGTACTGTTGTTTCTTCCTCACCTAGCGGAGCGGGACACTCAAACTGAGTGGTACCTGATACGTACTTGGCCTCGAAGTCATAGAACTCCGCTATGGGGGTAATTTTTATTGGCGGCAAGGCCCGGCCGCGCAAAATGGCAACGGTGAATTCATCGCCCTCAACCAGCGCCTCAGCCATCACAGCCACACCCGATTC
>JAACDF010000254.1 GCA_009937065.1 Gammaproteobacteria bacterium
GATCGAATTCCTGATGAGGTCAAACGTATCAGTAATACAAATCGCACAGGCTGGCCTGAAGCCACGTGGTCGAAGGTGAAATACTTACTGGGTCTAGACGATATTGAGCAGGTCGATCCCGTTTACGGCGATTCTCTGGACGATAGTATTGCGCGTTTTGGTGTGGGCGATGAGCGGTCGTTGCGAGCTTACTATGACTTTGCGGGAATACATGACGAATTAAAGCGCGTCTTCCCCAACTACCGTTACGCTAAAGATTAACTGGGTATCAAACTGTTGAGCGTTAAGCCTGCGACGTTTCGCTTTACTTTAAAACGATATCGCTCACTACTTTCTTTTTCGCTGGCCTCGGCCTCACCAAAAAAGAAGCTGATGATGACGTAGCGATTCCCTGAGCCGATTTCATTGACCTGATGGAAAAGCGATCCCGGAAAAATGACAGCGCCGTGTTTGGGCACGCTCAGAACCTGTGAGTTGTATTCCGGAAAGGCAATGCCACCCCCTTCGTAATCATCGTTCAAAACCAAGGTCATGGCATAGCGGCGATGCAGGTGAGGGAATATGGTGTCGCGATGCTTCCCAAACTTACCGCTGCTTTCTCCTGCGTATTTGCAGATTTTGTAGGTCTCGCGATGGCTAATTTCAGAGTAAAAAACCTTTTCAATCTCGGGTAAGACGGACTTACTCAATTTGTCGTCGAGACGCTTTTCCAAATCGGCCGACGGGTGGATATGGAGTCGTCGTTTGAAATCTTTGTCCGCGACAAATCCTTCGCTCTGGTGTGCGTCGATATACTGTATGAGATCTTCAGCGAGCGCCTCATCGATCGCATTATTGATGACTAGCACGGGGGCGGGTGATTCGGTAATAGGCAAAATAAAGCCCACTAGCTCCTCCTGCAGTTCCTCCAGGGTTTGCGCGTCAACGAAGTCGACAATCTTCAGATTACTGTCGGTGACGAAAGCACTGATAGGTGCAAGCTCGTGCTGAAACAGGTGACAAAATTCGGCAGAGTGGAACCATCGGCCATGCTCAATGTCAATTGATGAAGGGGTGAACACGAAGTGTCTAACAGGCAGGCGCAGCTGTAACGCGCGTTCAGTCACTTCTAAATGACTATCCTTGAGAAACAACAGGATATTGGGCTCGCCCGCCTTCCCTTGAACATCAAAAATTCGTCCGCATGTTTTTATGTAGGCATAGGGAACGTAATCGCCCGTGGACATTCGGGTGCTATAGTCGATTGTGGGGTCTTGAGCAGGGGTTATTAGCTTCATGTCTCAAGTTTAAGCATAGAGCCAGCATAAATTAATAAAAAATTGAGATGATTGCGATGATTCCCGTAACTGAGACATTCAACGGCACTTGGCCATTTGAACCACATTTCACTGAAGCAGCAGGATTTCGACAGCACTTTGTTGACGAGGGTTCTTCCGATGGCGAGGTCATTCTTTGCCTGCACGGTGAGCCTACCTGGGGTTATCTCTACCGAAAGATGATTGGCCCGCTGGCCGAAAACTTCAGGGTTGTGGTGCCAGATCACATGGGGTTCGGTAAGTCAGAGACACCGCAGGACCGCATTTACACACTGCAAACCCATGTTGAAAACCTTGAGCGATTCGTCTCGGATCTGGACCTCTCAGCAATCACGATCGTTTGTCAGGACTGGGGCGGCCCCATCGCCGGTGCATTTACTGCAAGAAATCCCCACCTTGTGAAACGACTGTTTCTTATGAACACCGTCCTTGGTTACGGTGGTGGTCAGTCAGCCAGTGGAAAAACACCCTGGTTTCAGTGGATTGAGAAGCATGAAGAGGCGGGAACATTAAACGGAATACTGGGCGAATTGGGTAGCACCGTCTTATCAGTAATGAAAATTATTGGTTTTCAGAACACGGCTGCTGTGGATGACACCTGGATTGAGGCCTACTCGGCGCCGTTTCCGGATCGTGAGAGCTGTATTGGTGCGATCAACTTCCCGCTCGATGTGCACTACGGCCGCTTCTTGCCCTTCGTTTTCGAGACCATGGAAACAGGCGACATTGAGGCGATGAAATCAAAACCCGCGATGTTGATATCGGGCGATAAGGACTTTGGTATCGCGCCTGATCATGCTGTCAGTGATTTTCGAGGACTCTTTCCGAATGCGCCGATCATCGAAGTTTCCGGAGTGGGGCACTTCTGTCAGGAGGACATCCCCGACGAGCTTGTTCAGTTCATTAAAGCGTTTATTGACCAGAACCCGTGACGATGCTAGAGCGCAGCACCACTGAATACCCAGACACCGGCTAGGCCGAGCATGGTGGCTGCTACGCGATTGGCATTCATCAGCCCCTGAGAATCAGCAAGGCGGTTAGCCAGCCACTGACCGCCCGTCGCATAAGTCGTCATAGCAATGAACTCGGTGCTCAGCATGATGATGAGCATGGCGACGAATTGCGGGTAGAGAGCGGCATTGTTTTGCACGAAGCCGGGCAGGAGAGCCATTAGAAAGGCCCAACCCTTGGGATTGCTTACGGCTGTCACGTAACCCAGTAATACGAGAGCTCCCGTGTGTGTTTCATCGAGACGGCGGGCCTTCAGGTCTTCAGGAGTCTCGTTAAACAGGCGGATGGCGAGATACAACAAATATATCCCGCCAATGAATGAAATCACCTGAAAATAGAAGGGATCTCGCGATAATAGCCAGCCGAGGCTCCAAAACGTTGCGGCAAAAACCGTTGCCACACCGCTCAATTCTCCCAGCATCATCCAGAGCGTACGTTTGTAACCAATCGATAAACCCAGTGTGAAGGCCAGCGTCATGCAAAGACCCGGTGTAAATGATACGGACGCAATGGTGGGAATAAATAAAATGATGAGATCTGGGGACATAAGAACCTCGCGCGGGTGGCGGATGATAGCAGGATTTGAATCCTCGTCTGTCCGCATGTAGTTTCTAACAATGACGAAAATGCATAGAGGGGGTGGATGAATGAAACGGTTTCATATTGGGGTATTGCTTGCCCTTGTTATGTCACCATTGGGAGCCAGTGCTAATCCAGAGTTCTTCGATGAGGGACCAATGGCAGGAAAAGGCTATCCATTTTCTGAATCTGTGCGCGTTGGCGATATTTTGTTCGTCTCCGGTCAGGTGGGCGTCGACGAAAATAATGAGTTAGTCGAGGGCGGTATTGTCGGCGAGACTCGGCAAATAATGAGGAATATCGGAGGTGCGCTCGAGCGCCGAGGACTGGGCTTTTCCGACGTGGTCAAGTGCACCGTGTTTCTGGCCGATGTTGCAGAGTGGGGCGAGTTTAATACCATCTACATGAGCTTTTTTGAGCCGCCATATCCCGCCCGATCCGCCTTAGGGGCCAATGGCCTTGCCTTGGGTGCCAGGTTGGAAGTCGAGTGCATCGCTGCTTATCCAAGCGAGTAAAGACTCCGTTTTAACGAAGACAGACAGTGAGGTAGCCATGGTGAGTGATCCCAAAAATATTGCGCTAATCAGTATTGAAGCAGTGCCCGATGGGATGCGTCCCTTGGGGTTGGTGAGAGGAAGTACAGCTCGCTCTAGAAATATCGCTCGTGATATCACCGCGGGGTTGAAAAACCTAGTGGGTGGGGAGGTGACGTCTTATACAAAGCTGATGGCCGACGCTCGAGAGGAAGCGATCTACCGGATGCAAGAGGACGCGATTCGAATGGGCGCAACGATGGTTGTGGGCGTTAGATTTGCGTCATCGATGGTGTCACAGGGCGTATCTGAAATGGTGGCCTGGGGCACAGCTGTTGGGCCAATAGATGGCCAATAGATGGCCAATAGATGGCCAATAGATGGATAGTATCGATATGTGGACGCTGATTATTGTCGGATTGTTATGTGTACCTATCATTTACAAGCGCTTTGGAGAAAAAAAGACTGAGAGGTTCGAAGACCGGGAAAATTGACGAATCCGTCTTCTGAAACCAATGCCACTCCGCAGCCGAAAGTTCACTGTCAGCTTAGCTGGGGTAACGTGGTTGCTGTTTGTGATTAAAAGTGTGAGAGCTGTATGCCTGCTCCGCGTCAAAACGTATTCCCCAACTCGAGCTCACCAAAGCGCTGTAAGCGCGAAGTACGAACAGCTGCTTGTCGATGTTTGACTGCTTGCTGATACACGGGATCGGTCACCATCTCAAGGAAGGCGCCTGCATGTGGATAACGGGCGATGAATACGTGGTCCCAGGATTCATCGGTGGGTCCAATGACTGTCGATTCGAATTGACCACGCCAGACAATCGAGCCCCCGACTCGAGAAAAGATGGGTCCACTGTCAGTTCCGTAGTTGGCGTAAGCCTCTGCACCTGTCACAGGTGTGTTCGCTAGGGGATGACCCGTCTCATAGCGCGCTTGGTCATGAAACTTGAGCTTGTTAAGCATCAGGATAGGCGTTGTACGGTCCAGCGTCTTAAAAGTGTCGAAATTAGCTCTGGAGGGGTCGACGTATTGCTCATCAAACATGGTTTTTAGCTCCGAAAGTATCCACGCGTGGTAACCTTACGCGGTCATGTTGGGAGAGACTAGGTCCAATCCCGTTTGTTGCAAAATTTATTGTGAGAGGGGCGTGCGCATGCGCGAGTTGGTTAAAGCAACGCTGGAAGAGCACAGGCAGGTAGTCGAGAAAATGGCTGCGCTTGAAAGCGAAATCGCGTCAGCGGGTGAGTTGTGTGGGAACGTCCTCGCGCAAGGCCAACGTATCTATTTGTGCGGTAACGGCGGTTCTGCGGCTGACGCGCAGCACATTGCGGCTGAACTCATTGGTCGCTTTGTCAACGACCGTCGCGCGCTGCCGGCAATAGCGTTAACAACTGACACATCTGCGTTAACCGCCATCGCGAACGACTACGGCTACGATGAGGTTTTTAGCCGGCAGGTCGAAGGTTTGTGCCGGGAGGGCGACGTATTGATTGCTATCTCCACCTCCGGAAACTCCGCCAACGTCCTTAAGGCTGTCGATGCCGCGCATCTCGCAGGTGCCTCTGTAATTGGACTCTCGGGCAAATCGGGTGGCGCACTGGATGCCAAGTGTGATGTGTCACTTGTAGTGCCTTCGGACGTCACCGCGCGGATTCAAGAGATGCACATCGTGATTGGTCACCTCATTTGTGCGCTCGTCGAACAACATCTGGACTTAGGTGCCGACTAATCTATGACAGTTGCAGCTGTTTTCCTCGATCGAGATGGCGTCATCAACGAAGACTCCGGCTATGTGGGGCATTGGGACAGCTTTGTTTTCCTACCGGGAGTAGTCGATGCGATGCGGGAGCTCTGCGACGCCGGCTTTGCGCTGATCATCGTTACAAATCAATCGGGTATTGGGCGAGGCTTTTACACTGAGGAAGATTTTCACCGTCTCACCGAGCAGATGAGCGAGGAGTTGAGCCAGCAGGGTGTGTCGGTCGCTGGGGTTTACTTCTGCCCCCATCTTCCAGAGGCCACGCTTCCTCAATATCGGAAAACTTGCAATTGTAGAAAACCGAGCCCTGGGCTGATTCACCGAGCGATTGAAGATCTCGATGTTGACCTAACGCGCAGCGCGATGGTGGGTGATAAAATCTCCGATATGCAGGCTGCGCTAGCGGTAGGCATTCCTTATCGGTATCAGGTTATCGACGGCGAATCGTATGAAGACTGTATTCCCGTCGGCAATTTAGCAGAAGCCTGTAAAAAGCTTTTGGCAGCGGTTTAGAACTCGTATCCCAATATCTCGATGTCGCGCGCAAATACCTCGCTCACTAGCGCCTGTGTTTCTGGAGTGTAGTAGTCACGATAGGCTAGGCGATCGTCCGCCCGACGACGATGTGGAAGCTCAATCTTCTCGATGCCGATTCGCTTGCAGCATTCGTCAAAGTCCTGCTGAAGCGTCTCGTAATGTCCGATGAAGTCGACAATCAGATTTCCCTTCAAATCGATCAGGTACTCGCTCTGCGGCGTAATCGACGTATCGATGTGGTACTGCCACGGGCGTGATGGATCGAGCTTCCGACGCAAAAACTCCTCAAAGGTCTCATTGGGCTTCACCAACTGAGGTCGCTCTCGTCGTATGTGGTGATAAGAGCTGACCTGCAGATCCCAGGGGTTCCGGACAAAAGCAAACTTGAACAGTGACGCATAAAAGTCACGCGGTAGCATCTCCTTAGCCGCAATCGCCTTAGCATGTCGGGGTAGCTTTATGCCCACTTCGTGATTCACGAGTCCACTGAGCTTACTGGCGATCCATATAGGCGCGTAGTAAGGGTCTCGCCATCGGTGTTTTTGAAGTGCAGCACGGACACTGGTTCCGCCCGTCTTCGCGATATGTACGAAAAGGAATTTTTTCTGGTGAGATAACAGC